>JANQLR010000402.1 GCA_028280525.1 Longimicrobiales bacterium | reverse complement strand
GGCGCTCGCGGCCGGCCTCAGCGGCTTCTACCTCGGGCGCTCCTCGGAGCGCTCGGCCGCCGAGGTCGCGGCTCAGGCGGAGGCGCCCACGACCGCCACCGGCGAGCTCGGAGAGCTGATCGCGGATGAGGGAACGCGGGTGATTCGCAACATGTGGCTCTCGGAGATCCTCGAGAAGCAGCGCTGATCCTTGTGGTTCGCCCCCGGGTCGCCGACGTTGGCTCCCGACGGAGGCGTCGAGGACCGGAACGACCCTCGCGGCTCCGAGTAGATGGGAGGATCCGGGGGGACGCGCGTGACGTACGAGCCAGAACACGAAGGACCGGTAACGGTCGATGAAGACGGGGGCAGGAGGCCGCGGCGGCGTCGCCGCACCCTTCGACTCCTCTTCGAATGGACGCGTGCCGCGGCGGTCGCCCTGCTCCTCTTCTCCGCCGTCCGCTCCTTCGGCATCGAGGCCTTCAAGATCCCCACCGCCTCGATGGAGGGGACGCTCCTCGTCGGCGACTTCCTCCTCGTCAACAAGGCGGTGTACGGAAGCCCGATCCCCGGCACGACTCAGCGGATCCCCGGCGTGCGCGAGCCGGCTCGGGGCGACGTCGTCGTCTTCCACCCTCCCCACGATCCCGCCCGGAACTACGTCAAGCGGATCGTCGGCGTCGCGGGCGACACGCTCGAGATGCGGGGCAAGGTCCTCCACCGGAATGGCGCGCCGGTCGACGAGCCGTGGGCGCGGTACGTGGACGGCGCGGGCGACGCCCATCACGACTCGATGGAGTGGCAGCGGAACCACCTCGTGGCACAACCGCGGCGCTACCTCCCGTCGAGGGACTCGTGGGGCCCGATCGTGGTCCCGCCCAGCCGCTACTTCGTACTCGGCGACAACCGCGACAACAGCGAGGACTCCCGCTACTGGGGCTTCGTCTGGCGGGACGCGATTCGGGGTCAGCCGTGGCGGGTCTACTACTCTTTCGAGCCGGATACGAGGCGCGCACTCGACTGGCTGACCGGGATCCGCTGGGAGCGCGTCGGCCACGCCGTACGGTGACGATCCCGTGACCAGCGCCGGGCCGGATCCGGTTGCGCGGCCCTGCACGGCGTCTCATTCTCACCCGACGCCCCACTCGCGGGGCACGGCCGGAGACCCGGTCTCCGGGTGGTCTTCTCCAGCGGAGACGTTGTTCGAGGCATGTCCTTCACGTCGCGGCGGGGAGCCTTCAAGGAGGGCTCGCTCGACCAGTATCTGAAGGAGATCAGCCAGTACCCTCTGATCGATCGAGAGGAGGAGGCCCGGCTGGCCGGCGGGATCCGTGCGGGTGACGAGGAGTGTCTCGACAAGCTCGTCCGGTCCAACCTCCGCTTCGTCGTCTCGGTCGCCAAGAAGTACCAGAACCAGGGCGTCCCCCTCTCGGACCTGATCAACGAGGGCAACCTGGGGCTGATCCGCGCCGCCCATAAGTTCGACGAGACGAAGGGGATCAAGTTCATCTCCTACGCGGTCTGGTGGATCCGGCAGGCGATCCTGCAGGCGCTCGCCGAGCAGAGTCGGATCGTGCGCGTCCCGCTCAACCGGGCCGGGGCTCTCCACAGGATCGGGCGGCGCTCTTCCTCCCTCCTTCAGGAGCTCGGGCGGGAGCCGACGGTGGAGGAGATCGCCAGCGACCTGGAGATCTCGAAGGAGGAGGTCGAGCGCACCCTCGCGATCTCGCAGTCGCACCTCTCCCTCGATGCGCCGATGACGCCGGGGGAGGACAACCGGCTCCTCGACTACCTCCCCGACGAGTTCTCGCCGGGGCCCGAGGACGAAGCGTACGAGCACGCCCTCAAGGACACGATCGAGGAGTCGCTCTCCTCGCTGAAGGAGCGGGAGGCGAAGATCCTTCGTCTCTACTTCGGGCTGGACGACCAGGAGCCGATGACGCTCGAAGAGATCGGCGCGATCCTCGGGATCACGCGCGAGCGCGTGCGTCAGATCAAGGAGAAGGCGCTCCTCCGGCTGCGCCACGCCTCGCGGGCCCGCTTCCTCGAGACCTTTCGCTAGCTCGCCTTCCTCGGCGGTGAACCGAGCGCGGGGCGGGTCCCGGCGCGCGACCCCACTCCATCCATGGCCTCCACTCCCGACTTCGTCGCCTTCGTGCTCGACCAGCTCGAGGAGGACATCGGCGCCACATCGAAGAAGATGTTCGGCGAGTACGGCCTCTTCGCCGGCGGGAAGATGTTCGGGATGGTCTGCGACGACCGCTTCTTCCTCAAGCCGACCGACGGCGTCCGCGCCCGGCTCGGCCCCGACGCGCCCGAGGCCCCGCCCTATCCGGGGGCGAAGCGGATCCCCGTCCTCGAGGACCTCGACGACCGTGCGGAGCTGAGCGCGCTGGTCCGGATCGCGGTCGCCGAACTCCCGGAGCCGAGGCGCCGAGGGAAGAGCCGAGGGAAGGGGGGGTAGGGCCCGCGTTTCCGGCGGAAACTCCCGTTGACGCCCCAACTGCGCGGGTATATCCTTACAGGCTCTGTTGTCCAACCGCCTCATGGACCCATGAAGACGTATACCCCGAAAGCCGACGAGATCGAGCGCGCCTGGTTCGTGGTCGACGCGGCGAACAAGCCCGTCGGACGCATCGCGACCGAGATCGCCCGCGTGCTGCGCGGCAAGCACAAGCCCACCTACACGCCGCACCTCGACACCGGCGATCACGTGGTGGTCATCAACGCCGCCGAGGTCACGCTGACCGGCAACAAGGCCGCTCAGAAGACCTACTTCCGGCACTCGGGCTACATGGGTGGAGAGAAGCACATCCCCTTCGAGCGGATGCGCGAGCGCTACCCCGAGCGGATCATCGAGCTCGCGGTGAAGGGCATGCTTCCGAAGAACGCGCTCGGTCGCGCGATGCGGAAGAAGCTGAAGGTGTACGCGGGGGCCGATCACCCGCATCAGGGCCAGAACCCGCAGCCGCTCGAGATCTGAGGAGCCGAAGCAGCATGGACCAGCCGATTCAGACCGTCGGGCGTCGCAAGACGAGCACCGCCCGCGTGATCCTTCGCCCGGGCTCGGGTGCCCTCTCGATCAACGGTCGGGAGCTCACCGAGTACTTCCCCCGCCCGACCCTCCAGGGTCGAGTCACGGAGCCGCTCTCGGCGACCGAGACCGAGGGGAGCTACGACATTCAGGTCCGGGTTCGCGGCGGTGGCCTCACGGGCCAGGCGGACGCAATCCGGCTCGGGCTCGCCCGGGCGCTCGTCGAGCTCGACGACGACCACCGTGGCGTCCTTCGCCCCGGGGGCATGCTCACCCGCGACGCCCGCAAGGTGGAGCGGAAGAAGCCGGGCCGCCCGAAGGCACGGAAGCGCTTCCAGTTCTCGAAGCGCTGATGCGAATCGCCGGCTTCGGCCGGCACCCCGACCCCCGCTGGGGGCGGGTCATCCTGACCGGGGCGTAATCGGCCCCAATGACAGACGAGTAGAACGATGGACCAGGTCGAACTGAGTCACCTCCTCGAGGCGGGAGTCCACTTCGGGCACCAGACCCGTCGCTGGAACCCCAAGATGCGCCGCTTCATCTTCACGGAGCGGAACGGCATCCACATCATCGATCTCCGCAAGACGGTGGATCGCCTGCGCCTCGCGCAGAAGGCGGTCCGGGAGACGGTGCTCAAGGGGGAGCGCATCCTCTTCGTCTGCACCAAGAAGCAGCTCCGCGGCATCATCGAGCAGGAGGCGCAGCGGGCCGGCGCCTTCTGGGTCACCGAGCGCTGGCTCGGCGGGATGCTCACCAACTTCCAGACCATTCGGAAGCAGATTCGCCGGCTGAAGGAACTCGAGCGCGGGCAGGAAGAGAACGCCTTCGAGTTCTACACGAAGAAGGAGCGCCTCATGCTCGAGCGTGAGCGCATCAAGCTGGACAAGTACCTCTCTGGCGTGAAGGACATGAGCCGCCTTCCGGGCGCCATGGTCGTCATCGATGCCAAGCGCGAGCACATCGCGGTCAAGGAGGCCCGGCGCCTCGGCATCCCCGTCATCGGGCTGACCGACACGAACGCGGACCCGGATCTGATCGACTTCCCGATCCCGGCCAACGACGATGCGATCCGCTCCGTCGCCCTCCTCAGCAAGGCGCTCGCCGACGTGATCGAGGCGACCCGCAAGGACGTTCCCGAGGAGGAGCGCCGCCCGGCCGCCGACGTCGAGGCGACGACCTACTCGACCGAGACCGGCGAGGCGCAGGCCGAGAAGGCTCCGGCCGCCCCGCGCCGCCGTCCGCGGAAGCGTCGCCCGCGCCCCGAGGTCATCGCCCAGCACCTCAAGGCCGGCGAGTCGGGGGGCGGAGAGTCCCCGGCGGAGGCCACCGATGAGGCCAGCGAGGCTCCGGCCGAGGGCTGACCGGACCGCTGCGTCACCTCGGAAGGGGCGACGCGGCAGGACGAACGGGCAGGACGAGGCGGAAGCCGGTCGAAGCCGAACACGGCCTCCACCTGCTTCCGCCTCTTCGTACGAAAGAACGCAACGAACACCCTCACACTCAGATACAGAAAGCGACCATGTCGATCAGTGCGAAGGAAGTGAAGGCGCTCCGGGACCGTACCGGTGCGGGGATGATGGATGCGAAGAAGGCGCTCGTCGAGACCGACGGCGACATGGAGAAGGCCATCGACCTCCTGCGCGCGAAGGGGGCTGCCAAGGCCGCCAAGCGTGAGGAGAAGGAGGCGGCCGAGGGGACGATCGGGACCTACATCCACCACTCGGGGAAGGTCGGCGTGATGGTCCAGCTCAACTGCGAGACCGACTTCGTCGCGAACACCGACGACTTCCGCGGCCTCGCCAAGGACATTGCGATGCACATCGCGGCGGCCAAGCCGGTCTCGGTGAGCACCGACTCGATCCCCGCCGAGGACGTCGAGCGCGAGAAGGCCGTCTACATGGCGCAGCTCGAGGAGGAGGGGAAGCCCGAGAACATCCGCGAGAAGATCGTCCAGGGGAAGATCGCGAAGTGGTTCAAGGACGTCGCGCTCCTCGAACAGCCCTTCGTGAAGGACCCCGACAAGACGGTCGGTCAGCTGGTGACCGAGGTCTCCGCCAAGACGGGCGAGAAGGTCGAGGTCCAGAGGTTCTCCCGCTTCTCGATCGGCGGCTGAACCGGACGGCCCGCCCCCGACGGGGCGGGCCGTTTCTTCATCGGTACCAGACATCGCTCCACCCCGCAGGGCCCGAGGACCCTCCGCATGACCGACGACCGACGCCCCGACGGCGACCGACCCAAGTACTCGCGCGTTCTCCTGAAGCTCTCCGGCGAGGCGCTCGCCGGGGACCGTGGGTTCGGGATCGAGCCCGAAGTGGTCGACCGTCTGACCGACGAGATCATCGCCGTGCACGGGATGGGGGTCTCCCTCGGTGTGGTGATCGGCGGGGGGAACATCCTGCGCGGTGCGCGCGCCTCCGAGAAGGGGATGGACCGGGTGCAGGCGGACTACATGGGGATGCTCTCCACCATGATCAACGCCCTTGCGGTGCAGGACCTCCTGGAGAAGAAGGGCGTGGACACGCGGGTGATGTCGGCCATCCGGATGGACGAGATCGCCGAGCCGTACATCCGTCGCCGCGCCATGCGACACATGGAGAAGGGTCGGGTGGTCCTCTTCGCCGCGGGGACGGGGAACCCCTACTTCTCGACCGACACCGCTGCCGTACTCCGGGCGATCGAGATGGAGGCGGACGTGGTGATCAAGGCGACGAAGGTGAAGGGCGTCTACACGGCCGACCCCACCAAGGACCCGGAGGCGGAATTCCTGCCGAAGATCTCCTTCCACGAGGTGATGACGCGCGAGCTCGCGGTCATGGACGCGGCGGCCGTCTCGCTGTGCAAGGACAACCAGCTCCCGATCATCGTGCTGAACCTCGAGAACCGGGGTGCCGTGACCTCCGCCATCCGCGGCGAGAACATCGGCACGCTCGTCTCGTAGTCCGAGGCGCCTTCGCAGCTTAGTTTTCCCCTTTCCGCACCCAAGAACGACTTCTGGAGAAGGACATGTCCATCGCCGACGCTCGAGACCGGATGACCGACGCCGTGGACGCGGTACGCCGAGAGTTCGCCACCGTCCGCACCGGGAAGGCCTCCCCGGCCCTCCTCGACACCGTCCGCGTCGACGCCTACGGCTCGAAGATGCCGCTGAATCAGGTCGCTTCGGTGCACGCGCCGGATGCCTCGCTGATCATGGTGCAGCCCTTCGACAAGACGCTCGTCGCCGACATCGAGAAGGCGATCATGCAGTCCGACCTCGGTCTCAACCCGAACAACGACGGGAATGTGATCCGCATTCCGATCCCGCCGCTCACCGAGGAGCGCCGGAAGGAATTCGTGAAGGTGCTCCACAAGATGGCGGAGGAGGGGAAGGTCTCGGTGCGGCACGCCCGCAAGACGGCGCGCGACGAGATTCAGGCCGCGATCAAGGAGCACGAGATCGGGGAGGACGACGGGCACCGCCAGCTCGACGAGGTCGAGAAGATCACGCACGACTTCACCGACCAGATCGACGACCTTCTCAAGAAGAAGGAAGCCGACGTCCTGGCCATCTGAGCCGGACGCGGGCCGAAGGAAGGCGGAGAGGTGGAGGAGGCGGAGTCGTCCGTGAACGCTGCGCGCGTGCCGAGGCACGTTGCGATCATCATGGACGGCAACGGTCGCTGGGCGCGGGCGCGCGGGCTCCCGAGAGTGGAGGGGCATCGCCGAGGGATGAGCGCGGTCCGCGAGGCGATCGACGGCTGTCTCGAGGCGGGTGTCCAGGTGCTGACGCTCTTCGCCTTCTCGACCCAGAACTGGCAGCGCCCTCCCGCCGAGATCCGCGCGCTGATGGGGCTCCTACGGGTCTACGCCGACAAGGAGGCGCGAGAGCTGGACCGCCGCGGCGTGGAGGTGCGGGTGCTGGGGTGGCTCGACGAGATCGATCCCGCGACCCGCGATGCGATTCTACGCCTCGAAGAGGGGACGCGCGGGGGAGAGCGGATGCGCCTCAACCTCATGATCTCGTACTCCGGGCGGGAGGAGCTCGTTCGGGCGATGCGCACGCTGGCGGAGCGGGTGCGCTCCGGCGAGCTCGAGCCCGCGGGGATCGGAGCGGAGGAGATCGAGTCCGCGCTGACCACCGCCGGGCTTCCGGACCCGGATCTTCTGATCCGCACCTCCGGAGAGCAGCGGATCTCCAACTTCCTCCTCTGGCAGCTCGCCTGGACGGAGATCCACACCTGCCGGGTTCTCTGGCCCGAGTTCGATCGGAGCCATCTCGAGATCGCCCTCCGGGACTACGCGGGCCGCGACCGCCGCTTCGGACGCGTCGCAGCGCGATGAAGCGTCCCGGGGATCTGGCCGCCCGGGTCGGGGTGGCGGCCGTCGGCGCGCCCGTCGTCCTGGGGGCGCTCTGGGCCGGGGGGTGGCTCCTGGGCGGGGTCATCGCACTCGCGGCGGCCATCGGGGCGGTCGAGTTCTACCGGATGGCGGAGGCTCGCGGAGAGCGCCCCTTCGTCGTCCTCGGCACGGTTGCGGCTGCCGCCTTCCCCCTCCTCGCCACGGCGTGGCCGACGGTCGGGCGCTTCGGCGCGCCCGCGGTCGGCACCCTGCTGGCCCTCGCGGGGTGGAGCATGGCCGCGGCGATCTTTCGGCGCTGGCCCGAGGGGAAGCCGAGCGCGGCGGTGGCGTCGACGCTCACAGGAGTGATCTACGTCGGCCTTCCGCTCGCCTTCGTGCCGATCCTGCGCGCGCTCCCGGAGATCGTGCTGGGCGCGTCCGGCGCCCTCGGGGAGGTGGTGGGCGGCGCGGTGCAGTCGGGGTGGCGACTCGCCGGATCCGACCTCGCGCCGATGACGGCGATGTCGCTCATCCTCCTGCCCCTCCTGACGACGTGGGCGGGGGACTCCTCGGCCTACTTCGTGGGACACGCGATCGGCCGCCGGAAGCTCGCCCCCGAGGTCAGCCCCGGGAAGACGATCGAGGGGTCGCTCGGGGGGCTCGCGGGGGCCGTCGGCGCGGCGGTCCTCATCACGGTGTGGTGGATCGAACCCCACCCGACGATCGAGCTCTCCCTGCCGACCGCCGCCTGGATCGGCGCCGTGATCGGCGTGGCGACCCAGGTGGGAGACCTCGCCGAGTCGCTCCTGAAACGCGAGGCAGGGGTGAAGGACTCGGGCACGATCTTCCCGGGACACGGGGGAATGCTCGATCGCCTCGACGCCCTCCTCTGGGCCTTCCCGACGACCTGGTTTCTACTCTGGACCCATGGAGTGATTCGGTGACTCGCACCGCCCTTCCTGTCGCCGTCGAGGCCGCACCGTGATCGGACTCGCGATTCTGGGATCGACCGGGTCGATCGGCCTCTCGACGCTGGAGATCGTGCGGCGGCACCCGGGGCGCTTCCGCGTCGTCGCGCTCTCGGCGAACCGCCGGGGCGAGGCGCTCGCCGACCAGGTGCGCGAGTTCACTCCGACGCACGCCGTCCTCGCCGACCCGACCGCGGCCTCGTCGCTGCCCTCCGACACCCCGGGCACCGCGTGGAGCACGGGGCGGGAGGCGGTGTTGGAGCTCGCGACGCTCCCGGAGGTCGACGTGGTGGTGAACGCGCTCGTCGGCTTCGCGGGGCTCGCCCCGACCCTAGCGGCGCTCGAGGCGGGGAAG
>JANQLR010000356.1 GCA_028280525.1 Longimicrobiales bacterium | reverse complement strand
ACCTGCGCTTCGACACCGTGGTCATCGTGCCCCGCCTCCGGCCCGCAGCTCGCCGTCTCCACGGCGGCCGATCTCCGCCCCGAACCCGAGGTCGAGGGGACCGATCCGCTGGCCGTACGCCCCGGCGCCGAAGAGGAGTTCGTTCGGAGGATCGACGTCCACCCCGGCGATCGTCCGCTCCGCGCCGAGGCCACGGCCGCTCAGGGCGAGGGTGACCGGCCCCACTTCGGCAGCGGCACCCACGTCGAGGAGCCCCTCGGTCGATCGGGACCGACCGAAGCGGGAGGCGACCGCCCGACCAGTTGCGCCGAGCTGGATCCCGAAGAGCTCTCCGGCGACCGTCACGGCGGCGGCCGTCTCGGACACCCCCTCTGCGGTACCCGCGCCCCCGAACAACGGCCCGAGACCCCCCGGCCTCGTCCCCGGCAGACCGCCGTCATATTCGAGCGACTCGAGCGCCAGTCCGATCGACAGGTCGCCTCCGAACCAGCGACGCGCGGTCGCCAGGCTGAAGGCGCTCGCGCCCGATCCGAGCCAGCCGGCGGTCAGCTGCATGCCGGTCGATTCTCCGGCCAGCGCGGGGTGCACCCGGAAGAGATCGACGTCGGGCGAGCCGACGGGGGCGGCACCCAGCCCGGTGGCCCGGGCGCCGGCGGGCAGTTCGGTCAGGGCGGGCTCCCGACCGGCGGACTGGCCGGCGACGGGGAGGGCGATCATAGCGAGGCCGGCGACCAGGAGAGGGAGCCGGACGACGGGGGGGCGGCGGGAGAGAATCATGGCTCGCAAGGTGCTCGTGCACGCTTCGTGGTCGCAACGGGCGTTGATCCCGGCGACGTCGGATCGCTAGCTTTGGGATCCCTGTAGGTCCCAGTCGAGCGAGGATGCGTGGCGAAGGAAGCGATCGAAATCGAGGGCACGGTCAACGAGGTGCTCCCGAACGCGAAGTTCCGTGTGGAGCTGGAGAATGGCCACGAGATTCTGGCCTACCTCTCCGGCAAGATGCGGCAGAACTACATCCGTGTGCTCGAGGGGGATCGCGTGAAGGTCGAGCTCTCCCCCTACGATCTCAGCAAGGGCCGCGTCACCTACCGCTACAAGTAGGTCGCACTCCCCGGGGCGGCGAAACCCGGTCCCGGGTGGCGCCGTAGGGGGCACCGAAGACTCCCGGGACCCCAACACAGGAGAGGACGATGCGGAGCTTCGGAATGATGGCGATGACGGGTGTGGTAGGGCTCCTGGCTCTGAAGCTCCTGATGGCCTTCGTCTTCCCTGCGTTGATCGGGTTCATCGGCCTGCTGGCGACGATCGCGAAGTGGGGGATCTTCCTCGCCATCGGCTACTTCCTCTGGAATCTCTTCCGGGGACGCCGCAAGGAGGCGGACGCCACCGCCTGACCGTTCCCGGTCAGGTGACGTAGCTCCGCAGCCGGTCGATCTGCTCGGGTGTCCCCAGCACGATCATCTCGTCGCCCGGGTCCAGCCTCGTCTCCGCCGAAGGGTTGAAGACGAATCCGTGCTCGTCGGCACCTGCCTCGCGGGTGGCGATGACGATCAGGCCGGTCTGCTGGGGGATGCGCGCCTCCATCAGCGTCTTCCCCGTGATCGGGCCGCTCGATGGGACCGTCAGCTGCTCCATCCGCAGATTGAGATTCGAGGAGCGGGTGGCGACGTCGAGGAAGGAGACCACTGACGGGCGGATCAGCACCGAGGCCATCCGCACGGCGCCGCTCACGTTCGGGCTCACGACGTGGGTGGCGCCGGCGCGGTAGAGCTTCTCGGTCGTCGCCTCCTCGTACGCGCGAACCACAATCGTCAGCTCCGGCGCCAGATCGCGCGCGGACAGACAGACGAACAGGTTGTCCGTATCCGCGGAGAGGCAGGCGACGAGGCCGCTCGCCCGCTCGAGCCCGGCGCTCCGCAGAATCTCGTCGTCGGTGGCGTCTCCGTGCAGAACGAGCGCGTCTGGGAACTGCGCGTGCATCCACTCGATCCGGTCGGGATCCCGCTCGATGGCAACCCAGTCCACGCCACTCTCGGCGAGCTCGTGCACGACCTGGCGCCCGGTGTGACCGACGCCGCAGACGATCACGTGATCCTTCGTCCGATCGATCGATTTCACGATCCTGCGCCTCCGGAGTACGTCGGTGAGATCCAGCTCGACGATGAGTGAGGTGATCAGGGCGAACCAGACGCCCAGGAAGGTGATGCCGCCCGCCAGGATGAGGACGGTGAAGGTCCGACCGGCCTCGGTGAGGGGGTGCACCTCGGAGTAGCCCACGGCGGTCACGGTGATGACCGTCATGTAGAATGCGTCGGTGAACGTCCAGCGCTCGACGATCATGTAGCCCACCGTCCCCACGGCCACGAGGACCGCCAGGAAGAGGAAGAGGGCTCGGAAGCGCCGATAGTGCGTGGAGAGGTCCATCCGGGGTGTTCTGGGGCCCTGAATCGCTGCGGTCGAGTGTGCGATCCCGGGAGAAGCTAGGCTCCATGCGGGTTTCTGGATACCCGTTCACTTGACGGACATCGGGGGGCGAAGTATCCTCGGGTCCGTTCAGTCGCCAGACGCCGTTTGTCCTTGTTTCAAGCGGGGTTTCGGCATACAGGGGGTCCCGGGTCGTGGGATCGCGATCGACGCCTCGAGCCCCTGCCCACACCCGGCGGCTTGCGCCGCCCCACAACCCCTTTCCATCACGGGAGAGACCTGATGAACAAGTCCGAATTCGTGGACGCCCTCGCCGAGAACACCGGGATGACCAAGGCCGACGCCGCCCGCGCCATCGACGCGATCTTCGCGACCGACGGCGGGATCATCGCCGGTGCCCTCAAGAAGGGAGACCGCGTCCAGATCACGGGCTTCGGGACCTTCGAGGCGAAGCACCGGAAGGCTCGGACCGGCCGCAACCCGCGCACCGGCGAGACCATCCAGATCGCCGCGTCGAAGACGCCGGGCTTCAAGGCCGGGAAGGGGCTCAAGGACGCGATCAACTGATCGCAGCCTGACCCAACCGACGCGCGAGGCCGCGTCCCCGGAAAGGGGGCGCGGCCTCGTTCGTTCTCGGGGCTCCGGATCGATCGGGACTCGACCCTCCGGGCAGGGCCCGCTCGTCAGGAGCCTCGAGGCCCGGGTCCGGGACGGTCCCGGCGCCCACCTCCGCCGCGGTGGCCGCGACCGCCGCCGGAACGCGAGTCTCCACCGCGACCCCGGCCTCCGCGGTCGCCGTCTCCCCCACGACCCCGGCCACCCGACCGCTCGCTGCGGTCGTAGTCCACGCGGGTCGAGCGACCCCGAATCGTGGTTCCGTTGAGGGCGCGGATCACGGTGTCGGCCTGATCGCGGCGCACCTCCACGATCGAGAAGGACTCCTTGAGGTCGATCTTCCCGATCGCGTCGCCCTTCACCCCCGACTCCCCGGTGATCGCGCCGAGCAGATCACGCGGACCCACGCCGTCGCGGGAGCCGATGCTGATGAAGAGCTTCGCCATCCCCGAGGCGTCTCCGCCCTCGGTGCGGGCCGCTGGGGTGGCCGGTCGTGCCCGCAGTAGGGCGAGGATGGAGGCGGCGACCGAGGGGGCTCCGTGGCGCTCGAAGAGGGGCTCCAGCGCGGTCTGATAGACGTCCACGTCTCCCGCTTCGATCCCCGCTTCGACCTCGGTCAGGAGGGCGGACAGCCCGCCTCGTTCGGGTCGGGCGATCTCGATGCGCTCGACCTGAACCGCGTAGCCGGCGCGGCGGGCGATGGTGCGCAGGTGAGGGATCTCACGGGGCTCGGCGAGCACCCGTCCCCCGCGACCCGATCCGTGCCTGCGGTCGAGTTCGTCCTCGTCCGCGGGGACGTCGAAGGAGATCAGCGCCACGCTCCCCTCGACGCCTTCGAGCGCCGCCCGGGCCTCGAGCGGGTCCGCGGCCACCCACACCGGGACCTCCGCCTCGGCGCACCGACCCGCTTCG
>JANQLR010000307.1 GCA_028280525.1 Longimicrobiales bacterium | reverse complement strand
GCCCCTCCCACGCGCGCGCCGAATCAGTGGTGCCCGCGCCGCCCGCCCCGGGTGGCCATCCGCCCCTCGATCTCGTCGAGGGCGCGGTCGAGCGCACCGCGGTACGCCCAGGCGCGGTCGCGGCTCCCGTGCTCGCGACCGGCGTCGCGAAGCCCGCGCTCCAGCTCGCGGCGCGCACGGTTCGGCAGGGTGAAGTCGCCGGCGAGCACCGACCGCACCGCGACCTCGTAGATCGCCGCGGTGGCCGCGGTCTGACCGTCGTTGAAGAGGGGCACGCCACGGTCGATCGCGAGGTTGAGGATCTCCGCCGCCGCACGCGCGCTCGCCACGTCGCGGCTCGACATCCGGTCGCGGTCGGTCGAGGTGGGCGGAAGGAGCACCTCGTCGATGACGTGAATCACGCCGTTGCTCGCGAAGACGTCGGTCTGGATGACGTTCGAGCGGTTGATCCGGACCTCGCCGTTCCGGCTCACGTCGATGTCGACCGTCGCCCCGTTCAGCGTCTCCGCCTCCTCGAGCCGCACGACCTGCTCGGCGGTGACCCGCCCCGCGACGACGTGGTAGGTGAGGATCGCGATCAGCTGATCCCTGTTCTCCGGCTTCAGCAGGTTCTCGACCGTGCCCTCGGGCAGCCGGTCGAAGGCGTCGTCCGTCGGCGCGAAGACGGTGAAGGGGCCGTCCCCCTTGAGCGCGTCCACCAGATCGGCCGCCTCCAGCGCTGCGGCCAGCGTGTTGAAGCTCCCCGCGGCGACCGCGGTGTCGACGATGTCACGCTCCTGAGCTTCCGTCGGCCCGGCGAGCGTCGCCGCTGCGACGAGGGTCATCAGCCCCGCCCCGATTCTCCGTCCCATCATGTGATGCCTCCCGTTGTGTGGGGTTGGTGTCACCAGGGGGTTCGCCGATCGGGGCGCGGTCGGATGCAGGCCGAGCCGTAGCGGCGACCGGTCGCGTTCCGCGATACTTCGGGTCATGTCTGCATCCACCTCCCCCCCTGCGGAGGCGGCGCGCGCGCAGGACACCCCGACGGTTCTCCGGCAGCTCGCCCGGCTCCTCGCGCCGTACCGGACCCGCATCGTCGGGCTCTCCCTCCTCATCTCGACCTCGGCGGCGCTCGGGGCGGCGGGACCGCAGTTCGTCCGGGTCGCCTTCGACGAGGTCATCCCGCGGGGAGAGCTGCGCCTCTTCGGGTTCTTCGCCGCAGCCTACGCCCTCTTCTACCTGGTGCAGGCGCTCCTCGGCTACGCGGGGATGTTCCTCTCCTTCGCCTTCACCCAGTCGGTCATCTCCGACATCCGGGTCGAGGCGTACCACCGGCTGCTTCGACTCCCGCTGACCCGCTTCGCCGACGAGCTGTCGGGGTCGCTGACCTCGCGCGTCGTGAACGATGTGAACGCGCTCGAGGGGATGATCCAGGCGGCGGCGACCCGACTCGCGGGCCAGCTCTTCTCGATCCTGGTCATCACCGGGATCCTCCTCTGGATGAACTGGCGCCTGGCGCTCGTGAATCTGATCGTCCTCCCTCTGCTCGCCGGGATCACCCGCCACTACCAGGTGACGCTGCGGGAGAAGGCGCGACAGATCCGGAAGCGGGTCGGATCGATGATGGCGGTGGCAACCGAGGCGATCGGCAACATCCAGGTGGTGAAGTCGTTCGTCGCCGAGGAGCAGGAGGAGGGCCGCTTCGCCGTCCCGAACCGGGAGTACGTCGATCTCAACCTCGATCGCCGGAAGGATGTCGGGCGAATGGAGGGCTTCATCGGGGTCACCGCCAACTACGGCATCGGCGGGCTGATCGTCGTCGGCGGTTGGATGGCGGTGCAGGGGACGCTCACGGTCGGGGAGCTGACCGCCTTCATCATGTACCAGCGGCAGCTCCTGCAGCCGGTCATGTCGGTGATGTTCTTCAACAACCAGCTGCAGGCCGGGATCGCGGCGCTCGAGCGCGTGACCGATCTCATGGAGGCCGACCCCGAGCCCGACGGCGCGGGCGACGAGCCCCCGGAGGGCGACGTCGTGTTCGACGGCGTGACCTTCACCTACCCGGGCGCCAGCGACCCCGCCCTCCACGGCCTCGACCTCCCGATTCAGCGGGGTCGAACCACGGCGCTCGTCGGGTCCTCCGGCTCGGGGAAGAGCACCGTGACCCGGATGATCGGCCGCTTCTACGACCCGCAGGGAGGTCGCATCCTCTGGGGGGGGCGGGACCTGCGGGAGCTCGACCTCGCCGCCCTGCGGCGGTCCGTCGCGGTGGTCCCGCAGGAGCCGACGCTCTTCTCCGGGTCGGTCGAGGAGAACATCGGCTACGCCGACCCCGAGGCCACCGAGGAGCAGATCCGGGAGGCCGCCCGTCTCGCGAACGCCGAGAGCTTCATCCTCTCCCTGCCGCAGCAGTGGGCGACCGAGATCGGGGAGCGCGGGGTGAAGCTCTCCGGGGGGCAGAAGCAGCGGATCGCGATCGCCCGGGCCATCCTGAAGCGCGCGCGTCTCCTGATCCTGGACGAGGCGACCTCCGCGCTCGACTCCGAGTCGGAGGCGGTCATCCAGGACGCCCTCGACGGTCTCTTTTCCCGTCGGGTCGGGCTGACCAGCATCGTGATCGCGCACCGTCTGTCGACGATCGAGTCCGCCGACGTCATCCACGTCCTGGAGGAGGGGCGGCGCGTCGAGTCGGGCACGCACGCCGAGCTGATCGCGCGCGGAGGGCGGTACAGCGTCCTCTACGAACTCCAGTACGGGGACGAGGCGACGGTGTCGCCCGTGAGCCCTCGCGCCGACCGCGCCCTCGAGGGCAGCTCGACGTGATCGCCCGGCGGATTCGGAGCGCGCTCGGGTTCGAGCGGGCCGCAGATCGGGTCGGTCCGCGTCCCGCGGATGTCGCCGATCCCGGAGGCCGACCGTGAGTCGCGCCTTCACGAAGGAGGACGACTTCGAGCCGGAGCCGGACTTCCGTCTCCCCGATCCCGACTCGCCCTACTACGACGAGGCCGCGGCGGTCGCGCTTCTCAGGGCGGCGAACGCCGGGGATACGCGAGGCGGAGAGCTCGCCACCGGCTACCGCTGGGGCGAGCCACGGCTCGCGCCTCACATGGAGCGGCTCGAACGGGAGGCCGAGGAGGCGGGGGACACGCGGCAGGCGCAGCTCGCCCGGCGATATCTCAGGGCGGTGCGGCGGGGCGGGTAGCGGACCGGACAACGGCGGGCGGGGCGTTCGTTCGGCCCGGGTGGGGGCTGCCGGCGCAACGGAATCGGCCGTGACTCCGTCCCACTCGCCTGAACCCCGTACCCGGATGCCGCCCATGCTCCACGCCGTCGCCGTCCTCACCCTCGCGACCTCGTTCGGCTCGTCGGATCGGGTGGAGCTCGACCCGATCCATACCATCCTGGACGCCTTTGCGGAATACCGCGTGGTGGCGATCGGGGAGAACCACGGTCACGCCGAGCTGCACGACCTGCTGCTCGAGCTCCTCGCCGACCCCCGCGCACCCGACCAGATCGACGACGTCGCGGTCGAGTGGGGGAACGCGCTCTACCAGGGCGTCGTCGACCGCTACGTCGGCGGGGAGGAGGTCCCGTGGGATTCGGTGACGATGGCGTGGCGCAACACCGTCGTCTCACCCAACACGGTGTGGGACGCGCCGGTCTACGCGGACTTCTTCCGCGGTGTCCGTCAGCTGAACGCCGGCCTGGAGCCCGCGGATCGCTATCGCGTCCTCCTGGCGGACTCCCCGGTCGAATGGGCGCAGGTCGACTCCGTCGCCGACCTGAGACCCTTCTTCGACCGGGCCGCTTCGATGGCCGAGGTGATCCAGCGGGAGTCGCTGCGTCTCGGTCGCCGGGCACTCTTCGTCGCCGGCGGGCTGCACGTCGCGAAGCGTCCCCGCTCCCGGCCCAACTCGATCGGGGTGCCGATCGGCGAGATCACGCCCATCGCCTGGCTGGAGCTCCGGCACCCGGGGGCGACCTGGGTGGTGCAGTCGATAGGCAGCGCGAGTCGACTGGGGCTCCCAGCGCTCGTCGGTGCGGGTGACGTTCAGCTCCTCACGCTCGATCGGGAGACCGGGCCCGGACGGATCGAGGCGAACCGGACCACGACGCTCCGGAACCGGGACGGGACGAGACCGGACGTGTACCGCGACCTCCGTCTGGCCGACATCGTGGATGCCGTCCTCGTCTGGGATCCGGAGGAGGTGACGATCGTGGATCCGGATCCCGCGACGTATCGGGACGAGGGGTACTGGCAGGAGCTCGACCGCCGGAGCCGGATGCTCCGGGGGCAGCCGATGGATCCGGCGCTGCGGGGGGGTGGGGCCCCGCGCCCCTCACCCGAGCCGCTCGAACACCCCGCTGTCCCGATTCTTCCGCACGTCGTCCCACCGGAAGATCATCCCGTTCATCGTCACCCAGACTCCGGCGGGCAGCGCCTGCACCGCGGTCAGCGCACCGCCGAGGTTGAAGAGCCCGTCCGATGAACCGAAGGCGATCGGGATCATCGCCCCGGTCAGCACGATCGTCTTCTCCATCCCCTCTTCGGCGAGACGCCCGGCCGTCTCGACCATGGTGTCGGTGCCGTGGGTGATCACGATCCGGTCCTCGGCGACCTGACGGCAGTTGCGCGCGATGAGCTCTCGGTCCGCGTCGTCCATCTCGAGGGAATCGACCATCATCAGCGTTCGGATCTTCACCTCGAGCCGGCAGCGCCCCAGGTCGAGCATCTCCCGCAGGTGCGAGTCTCCGAACTCGAGGCGACCGGTGAGCTCGTCGTAGGTCTTGTCGAAGGTGCCACCGGTGACGAAGAGGCGTACGGCCATCCCGCGCGAGCTCCGTGAGGGGGTGAGGGATCGAGGGTCGGGTACCCCGGCCGGCCAATCTAGCGCATCTTCCCCCGATGCCGGTCGAGCCCTTTGCCCTCGAGCGCTTCTTCGCGAAGCACGAGTTCACGACGCCGCACCTTCTGGGTGTCTCCGACTGCGAGTCGATGTCGGTCGGGGAGCTCCTCGAGCTGGAGCCGGGCGCGGAGGACCGCCTGCGTGAACTCCGTCTGGGCTACACGGAGAGCGACGGCTCCCCGACGCTCCGCGCCGCGCTCGCGGCGACGTACGGATCCAACCCGGTCGCCCTCGCTGCGGACGACATCCTGGTCCACGCCGCCGGCGTCGAGGTGATCTTTGCGCTGAGTCACGCCCTGCTCCGCCCAGGGGACCACGCGATCGTCCAGACCCCCTGCTACCAGATCCTGCGTTCGGCGCCGGAGATGGCGGGCGCGGCGGTCAGCCCGTGGCCGATGCGCCCGGAGGCCGGGTGGGCTCCCGACCTGGACGAGCTGGTCGGGCTGATCCGGGACGACACCCGCCTGATCGTGGTGAACACCCCGCACAACCCGACGGGGCACCATCTCTCCCGCGAGGTGCTGGAGACGATTCTGCGGCTTGCCGAGGATCGCGGGATCGTCGTCCTGGTCGACGAGGCGTACCGCGGCACGGAGTACGACGAGGCCGACCGACTGCCGTCCGCGGCGCAGCTCTCGGAGTCGGCCGCCGCCCTGGGCCTCCTGTCGAAGGGGTACGGACTCCCGGGTCTTCGCGTCGGGTGGCTCGCGACCCGGAATCGCCGGGTCCAGGAGGCAGTGCGGATCTTCAAGGACTACACGACGATCTGCTCCCCGGCGCCCTCGGAGTTCCTCGGTGAGATCGCGGCCCGCCATTCTCCTCTACTACTCGCGCGCGCACGCGCGCGCGCGAGGGAGAACCTCGATCGGCTTCGCGACGTCCTCCACCGCTGGCCCGGTCTCTTCGACTGGGTCGAGCCGATGGCGGGGCCGATCACCTTCCCGCGGCTGCGCCGGGGTTCGGCGCGGGAGTTCGCCGATCGACTTCGGGAGGAGGCGGGGGTGCTGGTCGTGCCGGGCACCCTCTTCGACGCGGGCGACGACGCGATCCGCGTCGGCTTCGGCCGGGCGAGCTTCCCGGAGGGACTCGAGCGGCTCGATCAGTGGCTGAACGCGGGGGGCGCACGCTGAACGGCGCGGAACTCTCCCCGATCGTCCAGCTCCTCCTCCTCTACCTCGCCGGGGCGATCGCGGGCACGGTCAACGTCCTGGCCGGGGGTGGATCGACGCTCACCCTCCCGCTGATGATCTTCCTCGGCCTCCCGCCGACGGTCGCGAACGGAACGAACCGGGTCGCGATCCTGGTCCAGAACGTCGGCGCGGTGTCCGGCTTCCGGCGACACGGGCTGATGGACGGTCGCTGGCTCGGCTTCGCGATCCCACCCGCGCTCGTCGGCGCCGCCCTCGGGACGTGGATGGCGATGGTCGTCGGCGACCTTGCACTGCAGCGCGTGCTGGGCGTCGTGATGGTCGGGGTGGCCGTGTGGATGATCTGGAATCCGATTCAGCCACCGGATGCGACGGAGGAGCTGGCGGGTCCGCCGACGGAGGACGGTCGGCGTTGGGCCTTCCGGATCGCCTTCCTCGCTCTGGGCGTCTACGGCGGCTTCCTGCAGGCCGGGCTCGGCTTCATGATCCTCGCCGTCTGCGCCACGGCGGGGATCGACATCATCCGCTCGAACGCCCTCAAGGTCGCGATCGTCCTGGCCTTCACGCCGATCGCCCTCGTCGGCTTCGCCTGGGCCGGGCTGGTCGACTGGGGGCTCGGCGCGGTTCTGGCTGCGGGCAACCTGACCGGCGCGATGCTCGGCGTCCGCCTGACGGTCCTCAAGGGGCAAGCCTGGGTTCGCCGCGTGGTGACCGCGATGGTCATCCTCTTTGCCGTCCGCCTCCTGATCACCGGCTGAGGAGTGGGGTAGTCGCGCATCCAGCGCGCCCTCTGGCGCGAACACCCGGATGTCCGCGACCCACGGTTCAACCCGGCACCTCGATGCGTCCCACCCGCACCCGCGGCTCGGCCCCCTGCCGACGCTCACGCACCCTCACCCACCCGATACGCGTCGCGCTGCTCCTACTGGGCGCGCTCCTCTGCCTGGATCGCCCGGCTGCCGCGCAGACCGGCGTCCTCGAGGGGCGGGTCATCGACGCCACCACCCGACGGCCCCTCTCGGGCGCGGTCGTCGAGCTGACGACCGGCTCGTTCGAGGCGAGCGCGCTGACCGGCCCGGACGGCCGGTTCCGGGCAACCGGACTCGCCCTCGGGATCTGGACGCTCCGGGCGAGCTACCTGGGGTACGCCCCCGTCGTCCTCACCGACCTCACCGTGCAGTCGTCCCGAGCGACCTTCGCGGAGGTCGAGATGCGACCGACGACGCTCGAGCTCGAGGGGATCACGATCGCGGGGGACGCCTTCCGGGTGCCCGACGCGGCGCCCGTCTCGGCGGCGCTCCTCTCCGCGGAGGAGGTGAGGCGAACGCCGGGCGGCCAGCTCGACATCTCGCGCACCCTCCTCTCGCTCCCCGGGGTGATCGGCGGCGTCGACAACCGGAACGACCTTCTGGTCCGCGGGGGCGGTCCCGGCGAGAACGCCTACATCCTCGACGGGATCCGCATCCCGCAGATCAACCACTTCGCCACGCAAGGGGCGGCCGGCGGCGCGCTCGGACTGGTGAACGTCGACTTCATCCGCGAGACG
This sequence comes from Longimicrobiales bacterium, assembly GCA_028280525.1. Taxonomy (GTDB): domain Bacteria; phylum Gemmatimonadota; class Gemmatimonadetes; order Longimicrobiales; family Gaopeijiaceae; genus Gaopeijia. Next base: position 15,946 of record JANQLR010000307.1, on the reverse strand, counting down.
GAGTTCTACACGGGCGGCTTCCCGGCGCAGTACGGGCAGGCGCTCTCCTCCGTCCTGGTGATCGACAGCCGCCCGGGGAACCGGGACGGAGTCGCCGGCGACTTCACCCTCGGCGCCTCGGAGGCGGGCCTCACCCTGGACGGCCCGCTCCCCGGCGGCGGGGAGGGGAGCTGGCTCTTCTCGGTGCGCCGGTCGTACCTGCAGTTTCTCTTCGAGGCGCTGGGGCTCCCGATTCGACCGAACTACTGGGACGCCCAGACGCGCGTCGAGTTCTTCCCCTCCGAACGCGACCGCGTGGTGGTCATGGGCATCGGGGCGATCGACGACTTCGACATCGTCGCGCCCACCGACGGCGATGTGGAGAACGAGGAAATCTTCGACCGCATCCTCGACAACGATCAGCGGAGCTACACGACGGGTGGGACGTGGGAGCGGCAGCTCGGCTTCGGGGTGACCCGCGTCGCGCTGTCCACCTCGTGGACCGACTTCCGCTTCCGGGACGTGGATGCGGACGAGGTCGAGGTGCTCCGCAACCGGTCGATCGAGCGTCGGACGCCGCTCCGCATCGAGGGCGACTTCCGACTCTCCCCGACGACCGAGCTCGACGTGGGCGTGGAGTTCGAGCGGGTCGGCCTCGAGCTCGACCTCCTCCAGGTCGCCACCCCGGGCGCCCCCTTCGAGGAGGACGTCCGGACCGACGCGACGCTCGGCGCCTGGCGCTCCGCCGCCTTCGCGCAGACGGTGATGCGCGCCTGGGACGAGCGAGTCACCTTCACCGCCGGGCTGCGGGCGGAGGAGGATGGCGCCCTCGACGATGGCTTCGCGCTCTCGCCGCGACTGGGAGCGAGGGTGAATCTGACGCCGAGCGTCGCGCTCTCCGCGGCGGCCGGCCTCTTCCACCAGTCGCCTGCCCTCCTCTCGCTCGCGGTGGAGGAGAACGGTGCGCCGATCAACCGGGAGCTGCGTCCCATCCGGGTGGAGCAGGGGATCCTCGGGCTCGCCTGGCGCCCGAACCCGGGGCTGCGGCTGAGCGCAGAGGGCTTCTGGAAGGGGTACTCGCGCTACCCGGTCTCCCGCGACGACCCCCGGATCTCCCTCGCCAACCTCGGGGACGACTACGGCTTCATCGGCGCCGAGCCCCTCGTACCGGTGGGGGAGGGACGCGCGTACGGTGCCGAGTTCTTCGCGCAGCAGAAGCTGACGCGTTCGGTCTACCTCCTGGCGGCCTATACCTGGTCGACGAGCGAGTTCTCCGGCGCGGATGGCGTCCTCCGCCCCTCCGCGTGGGACGTCCGACACGCCCTCGACCTCACCGCCGGGTACCGCCCGACGGCGCGCTGGGAGATCGGCACCCGCCTGCGCGTCCTCTCCGGCCGCCCCTTCACCCCTTTCGGCCAGGCCCGCTCGGCGGAGGAGTTCGCCCGCACCGGGCGTGGCGTGCCCGACTTCGACCGGATCGGCGAGGAGCGGGTCGACGCCTACGCCCGCTGGGACGTCCGCTTCGAGCGCGTCTTCGACTTCGGCGGGTGGAACGGACGCGTCTTCCTGGACGTGCAGAACGTGCTGAACCGGGAGAACGTCATCGGCTTCGACTACTCCGAGGATCCGGCGCTGATCGGGAACCGCCGGCCGGTGGACGGCGCGGGGCTCCTGCCCTTCTTCGGTTTCAGCGTGGAGTTCTGACTCCGGGACCTCCACCCCGACGGACCGGGAGACGGTCCCGGCAGCGGCCATCCCCGTAGCGTGATCCGGCCCTAGAAGAGCCCGATCACCGCGCTCACCACCCTCCCGAGCGTCCAGAGCACGCCGGCCGCGACCGCCGTGGATCCCGCGAGGATTCCGCCCAGCCAGAGCACGCTCGAGCGCCGGGTGGCCTCGGGGGCGCGATGCAGCGACTCCAGGATCTTCAGATTCCGGTCATTCGCGCGGTAGCCGATGTCGAAGAGGTCACCGAGCCCCGGCACCGCTCCGACGGTGAAGTCGAGCGCCAGGTGTCCCGCCATCCGCAGGAGCGTCGCCGGCCCCGCCCCCATGCGCCACCCGGTCCACACCAGGTGGAGCCCGACGCCCCACGACACGAGGTCTCCCGCGCCGAGGACGAAGCCGAGGATCGGGTCGAGCCCGACGCGGATCCGCGTCCCCGGGATGCGGAAGAGGTCGTCCAGGAGGTAGGCGACCCGTCGCGATCGGGCGAGGGCGGGGTGCGGAGGAGTGGGCGTCTCGTTCATCTCCCCTCCCTACGAAGCCGACGTCAGAAGCGGTTCCTCCAGAAGTTGGCGGCGTTCGGAAGGGTCAGCTCGGTGATCCGCGTGCCGAAGGAGAGGTACCACCCCTGGCCGGTCCGGACCGCGAAGTCCGGATCCTGCAGACCGCCGAAGCGATATCCGCCCTCGATCTCGATCCCGTTGAAGGGTCGGAAGATCGCGGCCGGGGCGACGTCCCACTCGGAGGTGGAGGTGAGCCCGCTGAAGAGCCCGCGCGCCTCGGTGCGCATCCCGAGCCACGGGGTGAGGGTCCAGATCGAACGGACTCCGAAGAACTGCGTCTCGCTGCGCAGTTCGGGGACGATCTCCCCGACCGGCTGCGCGTCCTGACGGGCGGTCCGTGCCGCGTAGCGAGCGCCGAACTCGAAGGCCGCAGTGGGCGCCCAGATCGCCTCGGCCTGTCCGATCAGTCGGCTCTCCCGTCCATCCGTCGTCAGCACCCCGTTCCCGAACGGGTTGAGTGCATCGCGCCACTCGAACTTGAAGAGGACGTTCAGCTCGTCGGTCTCCGTCGGGCGGTAGGCGAGGCCCCAGAGGGAGGAGCGCTCGCGCGTGAACTGCGTCGTTCCGCCGGCCACCTGCTCCCGCTGGATGAACTCCTGCCTCGTGAGGATCGCCAGCGCGCTGTTGATCGACAGGTCTCCGGCGAGCGTCCCGAGCTGCTGCGACTGGAAGCCACCGTCGCGGTTCTCCGCGCGGAAGGTCAGGCGGTACGGCTTGCCCTGCGGGACGTATTCGGTACCGAGACCATAGGAGATGTAGTCCTCCTCGGGCTGCTCGAAGGGCGAGGCGAGAACCGGGTCGCCGAACTGCGCACCCGCGACCCCGCGCCGTCGCTCGAAGAGGGAGCTGAAGCGCCAGTCGTTGCCGAGGGTGAACTGGTGGTTGAGCCCGACCACAGCGGCGTTCGTCGTGCCGTCGTTTCCGCCGATCAGCTGGTAGTTCCCCCACGCCCGAGTGCCGACGCGGAGGTTCGAGGTGACCCCGATGCTCGACACGGCGTACCCGTCGCGGCCATCCGTCGGGGTGACCTCGATGTGGCGTCCCTCGAGAGAGAGCTTGTTCGACAGTCGGAAGGACGCGCCGCCGCCGAAGTACGATCCGGTGCGGACCGGCGCCCCATTCGTCCAGAGCTGGTTGCGACCCTCGGCGAAGAGCTCGAGTCGGTCGAGCGCCTGCCAGGCGAGCTTGTACTCCCCACCGCCGGTGTTCTGCTCCACCCCCTGACGGCTCGCCGCATCTCCGGCGAACTGCGCCTCCAGGCGGAGCTTCGAGGTCAGCGGCTGGACGACGTTCATCGTCGTCCGGTTCCGGGAGAGATCGCTCAGCTCGAAGCTCTGCCGCTCGTGGTTCAGCGAGATCCGGCTTCCACCGATGTTCGCGCTCGCGGAGGCGCGGACCTCCTCGGTTCCCGGGCGAAGCGCGATGTTCGCCGGGTTCCGGAACTCGTCGCCGACCTTCATCCACGACCCGTCGAGGGTGACGCGGTCGCCGAAGAGAGGCATCGTCGCGTCGAGGCGCGTTGCCACCCCGGTCGAGTCCATCCCCTCGGTGAGGGCGACCTCACCCCGGAGGCGCAGCCCGTTCCGCTGGACGATGCCACCGGAGACGGAGGCCATGCGGAACTCGTTTCCGACGGCATCGTCGTTGACGACGGCGATCGAGAGCGGGATCGAATCGAGCGCGGTCCCGAGGTAGCGGTTTGCATTGCCCGTGGCGCGCAACCCGACCACGGCGCTCCGGTCGCCGCCCGACTCCCCTTCGAAGAGGATCATCAGGAAGACCGGGTTTCCGGACGGGTCGGCCGCGGGGAGCGGCTGCTTGAGGAGGACCGTTCCACGCTCGTAGTCGATCTGGTAGTCGACGAAGCGCGTCAGCGTCCGGTCCGAGACGATCCGCGTCGGGTTCGCGAGTGCGCGCGTCTGGACGGAGATCTGTTCGGTGCCCGGGAGGACTCCGCCGCCCAGGTCGAAGGGTCCGGAGCTTCCGTTCCCGCGAATCTCCGCCTGTCGGAGCGCCTGCGTCGTCGTCGCCCCGAAGCCGTCGAGGCGGATGCCACCCAGCGTCACGCTTCCGGCGGCTCCCGGGAGCGCACGGGAGTAGCGCCCGAGGGTGAGGCCGTCGGAGAAGCCGCTCGTCTGGACGTCGCCCAGCATGAACCAGTCGCGTCCACGCTCGACCCGGGCGGCGAAGTTGTAGCGGGCCGGGGTGAGCGAACGCTGTTCGGAGGCGTCCCCGAGGAGGGCGTAGTTCCCCTCGCCGAGCGGGTCGTTCAGGCGTCCGAAGACCTCCTGTCCGGCGTCGAGAGCACGGCTGTCGTAGCTGAGCGTGATCGACGTCTCGTCGTTCAGCCGGCCCCGCGCGGTCAACGCCCCGAAGTTCTGTCCGCCTGCACCGAGCGAGACCTGCCCGACTCCGGTCAGGAGGAGCGGCCGGATCGGCGGCGCGAGCACGAGCGGAATCTCGGTTTCGACCCCGCCGTACTCGAGGAGCACGGTGCCCTCGCCCGCCTCCCGACCGGCGAGGACCGGTACGGTGAGCCAGCCGCTCGGGTCGGCCTGGATCTGGTGCCCGACCGAGATCAGGTCGTCGTCCTCTCCGGCCGGCAACGCCCCGTCCATCCGGACGGTGACCATCGGCCCGGTGACTACCGGGACACCCCACTGGTCGAGGACGCGCACTCGAATCCGCTCCACGCTTCGTCCGTCCGCCGTCACGGCGGCCACGTCCACCTCCGGCACGAGGGCCGCCGGGGCACCCGAGCGGTGGACGGTGATCGAATCCCACCGCTCCTGACCCCACGAGTTCCGCATCCGGATGCGGAAGGTGTTCGGACCCTCCGGCACCTCGATGCCGAGGAAGTCACCGACCCCGTTCGGGTAGAGGGGCTGCTCCACCAGGAGCGAGTCGCCGCGGAAGAGCCCGACCGGCATCGACGCCTCACCCTGCACGCCGATGTAGAGGCGGTTCGTGCCGATGACGGAGCCGTCCGCCGGGCTGACCACGGCGATCGCGGGTCCGAAGATGAAGGCGTTGCGCTCGTCGCCGGCGCGGAGGGAGTCGGTCCGCATCGGGGCCACCGTCACCGGGTCGGGACGCTCCTCCGCGGGGAGCTCGCCCTGCCAGAGCAGCACCGAGAGCGACTCGGGCCCACCGTCGAGGTCGCGCCAGCGGAGCCATTCCGTGCCGTCCGGCGAGGCGATGACCTCCGGGTCGACCGCCGTGCCGTCCGCGAGGGCGGAGGAGCCCGGAACGAGAGTCCACCCCGGTGGCAGCTCGAAGGAGGCGTCGGGCCACCCGGTCGAATCGGGGACGAGCTCGATGCGGGTGATCGGGGCGAGGCGCTCTTCGATCGGGACCTCCTCGACGATCACCTCGGCGGTCCGCGCGGCCTGTTCGGCGGCGCGGAGTTCGAGGAGTTCGGAGGCGAGTGCCAGGAGGTCGGCGTCGTCGGTCGGCGCACAGGTGAGGGCGTCGGCGTCGACCAGCCCCTGGAGGTCGACACAGGTGCTCGCCATCGCCCCGATCGGCACCTGCGCGTCGCGGACGCGGGTCGCGATCGAGAGGAGGGGGAAGCTCAGGCGACCCGAGTTCCACCCGTTCGTCTCCAGCACCCGGAGTCCACGCTCGGCACCGGTGCCGGATGCGCGCAGGTCCTCCCGGATGGAGCGCGGGTCGAGGCGGAAGGCGTGTCGCCCGGGACGCAGGTTCTCGAAGGAGAACTTTCCGTCCCCGTCCGAGGTGACCAGTTCACCGTCCTCGGTCCAGATGTCCACGCCCGCGACCCCGGCTTCGCCGCGATCCTGGCGCCCGTTCCCATTCATGTCGTGGAAGACCTTGCCGATCGTCGTCCGCGTCTCGAGCGGACGGTTGCGGCCGAGGATGACCTGGGCCGCCGCCGTGTTCGAGGCGACGACGCGTCCGGTAGTGACGGCGGTGACCGATCCACGTCGGCCCTCCGCGGAGCCGATCGTGATGAGCTGTCCGTCCTCCGGCGCACGTTCGACGACGATCTGATAGCGGAAGCGGAACTCCTCTTCCGGCCTCAGTTCGCCCGGGACCCAGACGGTGAGCGTGTCGTTCTCGACGGTGAAGGAATCGAGCTGGATCGGCGTTTCGACCAGGTTCGGGTTGCGGAGCGCCGCGCCCTCGAGGCCGTCGCCCGTGATCTGATCCGGCGCCGAACGGAAGCCGACGAAGGTGCCGAGGAGCGTCTGACCCTCCAGGAAGCGCGCCTCCTCGGGGATCGAGAGCTTGACCGAGAGTCGCCGGATCGTCGACTCGCCGTCGTTGGTCAGCGTCACGCGGAGCGGGAGCGCCTGCCCGATCTGGACCTCGAGCAGCTCGGACTCCAGTCGGAGCGAGATACTCGCGGTGTCGGGGGAGACGATGGCGATCGAGTCGGACAGCGCCTCGGCGACCGGGGCTCCGTCCTGCGTCAGAATGGCCCGATTGGCGATCGAGACCGAGTCCTCCACGAGGGCGGCTTCGGTCAGGATCTCGAATCGGCGCGACTCTCCGGGACCGAGTCGGTCGATGCCCCAGCGGAGCACGCGGCCGTCCACGGTCGGAGCCGGGGTCGCGTCGAGGAAGGTGACGTCATCGGGCAGGGTGTCGACGAGCTCCAGGCCGAGCGCCTGCAGGTCGCTCGTCGGATTGGCGACGTCGATCGTCCAGCGGAGGGTGTCGCCCACCGTCGAGGGGTTGTCACCCTCCACGGTCTTCGTGACGACGAGGTCCGGCAGCTCCGTGATCGTCTCGACCGGAGCCGAGATCGTGTCGTGGAAGCCGAGCACCGCATCCACGCCGAGGGTGGCGCGGTTCACGATTCGGGTGCCTCCCGGCGTGTTGGCCGGGATCCGTACCTGATAGCGGAGTGTGCGGTCGAGCAGGCTGTCGGGCGTCTCCTCGCGGTAGGTCAGGATGCGGGTGGACGGATCGAAGTCGATCCCGTCCCCATCGGCTGCATCGGTCGCCGGTACCCCGTCGACGGTCACGGACCCGGCCACCCACTCCACGGCGGCGGGGATCGTATCGACCGCGAAGACGCGGTCCGTCGAAACGAGGCGATTCGCGCGCAGCCTCACATCGTAGGTCAGCAGGTCTCCGGCCGACGCCACGGTCCGATCGACCGTCTTGTCGACCCGCAACCCGATGCCGGAGCTCACGATCACCGCACCGGTCGAGACCGTGTCGGTGGGCACGCCGCCCTGGCTCAGCGTGGCCTGGTTGATCACCGGGATGACGCCGTCCACCAGGATCGCCACCGTGGCGATCTCGAAGGAGGCGATCTGGCCCGGGTCGAGTCGATCGACGGTCCAGCTCACGCGCTGTCCGTCGACGGTCCCGTTCGGCGAGGTGCCGACGATGACCAGTTCATCCGGAATCCGGTCGCCGACCTCCAGCCCGAAGGCGGTCAGGTCGGTCGTCGGGTTCTCCACCTCGATCCGGTAGATCAGGGTGTCCCCACGGACCGCGGTGTCGGCCGACACCGTCTTCCGCAGGAGGAGATCCGGAATCGCCGTCCGGGTGACGGCGGTGTCCGCGGCCTGTGCGAGCACCCCGAGTGGCGTGTCGAGGGACAGGTGGGCGCGGTTCACGATGCTCGTTCCCGCCACGACGTCCTGATCGACCCGCGCCTGGAACCGAACCACGGCATCGACGGCCGGGCCCGGGGGTGCGAAGTCGAGTTCGAGGACGCGCGTCGTCGGGTCGTAGCTACCCTCGTCCCCGTCCGATGCGTCGCTGACGGCGCGGCCGTCGAGCGTGATCGAGCCCGGTTCGAAGGTGACCGATGCCGGAAGGGTGTCGACCACGCGGAGCCGATCCTCGTTGCCGTCGAAGCCGCCGGCGGTGAGCCGGAGTTCGTACGTCAGCAGGTCGTCCGCAGAGGCGAGCGTTCGATCGACCGTCTTGTCGATCGAGATCCCGATTCCGGGGGTCAGAGTGGTGGGTTCCGACTGGCTGGTCGTGCGTCGTCCGAATGGATCGAGCACCGAGACGCGGTTCACGACGTCGATCGTGTCCGCGACCAGCTCCACTCCGGTCGTCAGTTCGAGGCGCACCGTGGTGAGCGGTGGCAGATCCCCGAGGTCCCAACGCACCACGCGTCCGTCGATGGACGCGGCGCCGGGAGAGGTCCCGAGGACGGTCAGACCTTCGGGCACCGTGTCGATGACGACGACCTCGCGGGCCGTCAGCGCATCGTCCGGATTCCGCACGTCGATCGTGTAGACCAGCGTGTCCCCGCGCGTGGCGGGGTTCGGTCCCGTGACCGTCTTGGTCGAGCCCACGAGCGGAGCATCGACCCGGGTGGACGTCGTCTGCGAGCTCGCCGTCTCCGTACCTCCGGAGCGTTCGAGCACCGCGGACGCGGTGTTGGTGATCACCGTACCGAGCGCGACGTCGTTCCGGATGTCGGCCGAGAAGGTGATCGGCCCGGCGAGCGCCGCCGCATTCCGGATCTCGATCCGGAGCGTACGGGTGCCGGGGTCGTACGTCGCTGCATCTCCGTCGGCAGCCGAGGTGAGCACCGATCCGCCGATGCGAATCGAGCCCTCCACCAGCGTGACCTCCGCGGGCAGCGGATCGACCAGGGTCAGCGACCCGGTCGAGAAGTCGAAGCCGTCCGCCGTCGGTTGGAGCGTCCACCTGAGGCGATCGCCTCGCTGGGCGCGCGTCCGATCGACCTCCTTCGAGAGGTCGAGCTGGACGGGGTCGTCCGTGGGCAGAAGCCCGGTCGGAGGCGACTCCGCGGTTGCGATCACGGAATCGGCGAGGCTCGCGACTGCGCGGTTCACCACGGTGCTGCTGTCGGAGATCTCTCCGACGAGGGTGGTGAGCTGCAGCTCGATCGAGTCGCCCGGTGCCACCTGCGGCACCGTCCAGCGAACGACGCCGTCGTCGTCCACCGTCGCGATCGAATCCGTCTCCAGGACGGTCAGCGGTTCGGGAATCGTGTCGAGCACCTCCAGCCCGATGAGCGGGCGGTCGGACGGATTGGTCAGGCGGATCGCATACCGCAGGGTGTCCCCCGCCTGGGCGGGGTTCGGACCCGCCACCGTCTTCGTGAGCGTCGGTTCCGGGATCACCACCTCGGTGATCACGCGGTTGGAGAGCGTCGTGAAGCGACCCGAGGTCACATCGAGCGACAGCGCTCCAGTGTTCTCGATCGGCGCCCCGTCGTTCGCGTCGGCCGCGACCGCGACCTGGAATTCCACGACGACGTCCGTATTCGGCGCGAGGGTGGTGGAGACCACCTCGACCGTACGGCTGAGCGGGTCGAATCGAGCGAGGTCACCGTCGTCGGCGTCCGTGTTCGGCACACCGTTGACGCGGATGGAGCCCGGGCTCCAGGTGACGTTGTTCGGAAGGGTATCGACGAGCTCGGCCCTGAGAACCGACGCGACACCGGCGTACCGGAATCGCAGCTGATACGTCAGGGTCTCACCGGGGCTCGCCCGCGACAGGTCGACCGACTTGGTGACCGTGCCGTTGGGGGCGGCGCTGCGCGTGATCCGATCGATCAGCGCATCGCTCACCGTGCCGTCGAAGGTACTGACGGCGCGGACCTCGATCTCTTCCGTCTCTCCCGCACCCAGCGCGTCGCCCATCTGGACGTCCACGAGGATCGGGATCGCCTCGTCCATCCCGAGTGGGATGGCGCTGGTCAGGACGGTGTCGGCGGCGCTGAGCGCCCCGTTCCCGTCCACATCGTGAAGTACCCGGGTCGTCCACCCTCGGGCGCTCGTGGCCGACACCGTGAAGGCGTCGTCCCCGTTGCCGAGGTTGGTCAGGACGTGGGGGAAGACCACCTGCACGGCGGCATTCCCGACCGTGACCGTTCGGGCCGGCTCCAGATCGAGCGCGGCCTTCTGCAGCACGGTGAACGAGGCCGTATCCGAGACCGCCGCGTAGGCGTTCCCGTTCGCGTCCGAGAAGCGGACGGTGGCGACGTTCGACACCACGGATCCCGCAGGTGCACGGTCCTCCGGATCGGCCGCGGAGGCGGCCGTCGGAAGCCCGATTCCCAGCGCCAGAAGGGCGCAGGCCCCCCACACCGTCCGAAGACGGCGGAGGAACCTGCGCCCGTTCTCGCTACGAGAACCCGCGGAAGGGTACTTCAAGGCAGTTCTGCTAAGTCGCTGGTATCAGGCGACTTAGTTGATGATGACCCCGAAGACGAACCACGCGGGCTCGGCCTCGTTCGTGCCCGTTGTGGCCGGGTTGTCGGCCGGAAGCGACAGCACCGTTCCGCGGATGATGTTTCCGACGTTGTTCAGCGTGTTCCACGGGACCAGCGTGCCGGTGTCGTCGAGCTCGACGAAGGTGACCGGGAGCGACGAGATGTCGTCCACGACCTCCATCGCGGTGGAGCCATCGTCCACACCGGTGATGACTGCGTCGGCCGTACCCGTGTTCGTGATCTGGACGCGGTACCAGATGGTGTCACCCGGCTGCGCCTCGGCGGGCGTGAGCGTCGACGTGGTGTTCGTCTGCGCGTCACCCTTCGTGGCGTGGACCGTCTTCACGATCGTGATCGCCGGGGAGATCGCGGTGACGACGTGGTCGTCGTCGTCGTTCGCGCCCAGACCGGTCGTCGAACCGACACCGGCGAGGTTGAGCGTCGTGGTGCCCGAACCGTTCGAGACCTGGTAGACGACCGTGATCGTCTGCGTCTGCGCTGCGGTGAAGGCGATGCCGGTCGCGCTGGAACCCGGGGTCCCGTTGACCGAGATGATCGTGACGCCCGCGGCGTTCGAGCCGTCGACCGTCGCCGTGAGGTCGATGTTCTGCCCGGTGGAGGCACCGTTCAGGACGTCGAAGGTCGCCGAGTAGTTGGCCACCGTCTCGATGAGTCGATTGATCGACGGGGTGTTCGAGGTGACGATCACGTCACCGGTCGTCGGCGGCGTGACGTCGGTCTGCGAGACGTCGCTGTCCCCGCCCGTCCGCTGCGAGGTCGCCGTCAGGTCGACGAGCGAGGTGTTGTCTCCCTGCGATCCGCCGACGTCGTAGATCACGAGGACCTGAACGGTGTCGCCGAGCGGAATCGAGTCTGCGCCGAGGACCGTGTTGAGGTCGCCGACCGTGGTCGCGAGGTCGGTGTTGAACGCGACCACCGTGGTGTCTCCACCGGCGTCCACGTACCGGAGTTCCTGAACGTTCGTCACGGATGCGTCGGTCACTGTGAGCGCGACGTTCACCGTGTCGGTGCCGTTTCCGTTATTCGCGATGTTGAAGGCCAGGACGTTGTCCGACGACGGCGACAGGGGGGTCTGGAAGGCCGGCGAGGTGACGTCCAGCGACCCGAGGAAGGTCACCGTCACGTCGACCGAGGCGGCCTGCTGCGCGTACACGTTTCCGTTGGCGTCGGTGAAGTTCACCGTCGCCTCGTTGGTGATCACGGTTCCTTCCGGGGTCGCCTGCGCGGAGACGCCCTGAGTGGCGCCGACGAAAAGCACGGCGAAGATCGCGACGATCGCGATTCCGAGGGCCTTCTTGGCCCGGTTGATTCCTGCGGTCATGGTCTTGTTCTCCGTAGCGAGAGTGCTGGAACTGCCTTCGAGCCTGCTGCTCGTGCGGCCGCGCGAATCGCGACCGTCACGGTCCGTGGGGATCCCCGAGTGGGAGCCCTGCGTCACGGGGTTCATCGGTCACCTCCGGGAGTGGTCCGCTCGGCCACGCGGGTCCGGAAGCGGGCGGTGACCTGCGCACCGGGATTGACCTCCCCGGTGATGGTCCAGCGCACGTGCGTGTACGCCGTGGCGGGGGCCGGCCGAATGACCGTCACCCCGTTCTCGACGACCTCGACGGTCGGCTGGTCGGACCAGCTCTCCGCATCGTCGGTCGAGTACTCGACGACCACGTCCTCGCGGGACGTGGTGACCGATCCGAGCACGAAGACCGTGCCCTGAGGGATCGGGTCACTCAGGACCACGTTCGAGACGGGTCCGGGCTGAGTGTTGGTGAACTCGAGCGAGTACTCGAGCACGTCTCCGGGGAGGCTCGTGCTCCCCTCGTCCTCCGTCGTCCGCCCGGTATCCCGCGCCGTCACGTTCACCACCGTGATGGTCAGCGCGTCGGATACCTGCTGCTGCGCCGAGGCCGGGATGGCCATCGAGGCGAGCAGGGCAGCGACTGCGAGTCCCTTCCGCATTGTTCTCTCCTTCCGTTCGGGTGAAGAGGGTTCTCGTGTGATCCGCCAGACGCGTGTGTGCGCCTGTCCGCGCGGATGCGCGACAAACAAACCGCCTGCGCGCACTCCCGCACGAGGGCAATCGACATGCCATACTGAAGGAACTGCCCAGTTGGGCTGGAAGTCGTTGTTGAAAAACGACTTGGCTTGATCGGACGATCTGTCCGGTCAGGGAATAAACTTCCCTGCGGTTACCTCTGGCGGACGCCTTTGGTTACCGAAATGGAACGAGCCTCGGTCTACCGAATCCGCACGGCAAAGGCGAAGTCGGCCTGCTCGGTGAAGGGCAGGGGGCTGGAGAGGGTCCAGCGGAGGTAGCGCACCCGTGCGTCGAAGCCGATCGGCGCACCCCCACCCTCGCTCGTGGGGGTCACCGGAGCCTGGGTGGCGTCCAGCGTCTCGAGGGTGGCAACGATGCCGCCGGGGAGGGTCGTGGAGACGCTCCCGACCTTGAAGTCGACCTCGGCCGGGAGGGAGTCGAGGACCGTGACCGCGAAGGCGTCCGCGGAGCCCAGATTCAGGGCGCTGATGGTGTACTGGAGTTCGGCACCGGGCTGGGCGTTGCCACCGGTGACGACGACGGCCTTGGTGAAGGAGAGGACGGGCCGGATCACGGTCAGGACGACCTGCGCCGAGTCCGCGGTGCCCGGGGAGGAGGTCGAGGTCGCGAGGAGCTCGATCGGGTCGGATTCACCCTCTGCGACGTCCAGGACGCGGTAGTACACGTCGATCGAGACCGACCCGCCCCCGGCGGTCAGGAGTGCCGTCTGCGCGGAGTCGGCGCGGGCTCCGGAGGTGACCCCCGGGCCCCGGATCGAGTCGATCGCGACCGCCGCCCCCGAGGTGCTCGCGATCAGGGTGTAGGGGGACGGGATCGAGCCGACGTTCGAGACGGTGTAGGAGCCGACGTACGACGGTTCGAGGTTCGACGGGAGCTCGGAGGCCGTCCCGGTCACCGCGACCACGTCCACCGCGTAGGAGGCGATCCGCTCGAAGGCGCCGATGTCGAAACCGGCCCCCCTCGGCCGCGGGTCGCCCCGCTGGTCGACGGCGATCCCGAGGTTGGCGGCCGCATCGATCGCCGGAGAGCCTACCTGCAGGCGGTGGGTCCGGGAGCTTCCCCCATAGTTCGCAAGGACATCGAGTTCCGGGTCCGCGGTTACCGCGCCGGAACATGCGGTCGCAGCGCATCCGCCTTCCACGAGGTTCACCCCGTTGGCCACGAGGCCGCCCGCCTGGACGATGATCTGCGGCCCGGAGATCTGCGTGTTGTCCCCGATCAGGGTGTTCCGGATCGTCGTCGTCCCGCCGGTGATGTTCAGTCCGCCGGTCGGCCCATTCGACGAGTTGAAGGCGACGGTGACGTGGGTCAGCGTAGCGTTCCCCGCCAGGTTCATCGCCCCGCCCCGGGTCGTCGACTGGTTCCCCGAGATCGTGGCGTTCACCATGACGAGCGAGCCGGTCCCCGTGACGTCGATCCCGCCCCCCTGCGCCGCCGTATTCCCCGTGATGGTCCCGTTGGTGAAGGTGAGCGCTCCCGAGGTCTGGATGCCCCCTCCGAGCTGCCCTGGAGCCGCTCCGTCGGCGATCGTGAGGCCGTCCATCGACACGGTGGTCCCCGGATCGATCTCGAAGACGCGCGAGACTCCCTGGGCGTCCAGGACGACCTCGCCGAGACCCCCGTTGGTGAAGATCAGATCGCGATCCACCACGATCGGCCCCGACCCGCTCGAGGTCAGGTCGTACGTCCCCGGAAGGAGTTCGACCTCGGTGACGCAGGGGTCCGCGACGGCGCTCCGGACACCGGCCATCGTGGTGACGGTCTGGGTGAAGCTCCCACCGCACTGGTAGAGGACCTCGGCGCGTCCGAGGTCGACGGTCGCCGGGTTCGCGACGATCCGCCCGAGGATCTGGATCGTGTCGATCTGCGCCCCGAACGAACCGGCCTGGACGTCGTAGTTGACGGTGGCCACGACCGAGCTCCCCGAGGTGACCCCCACGACCCGCATGGAGTCGCCCACCTCCGTATCCACGCCCACGGTGATCGAGTTGATCGTGAGGAAGGTCGAGGCGGCCGTGGGCGCGAGCGCGTCCACGATCAGGTCGATGTCCTGGGGACCCACCGAGGTGTTCGTGACGGTGAAGTCCTGCGTATACCCGCTCCCCGACTGCCGGGGGACGTTCACGCCGCCGTCCGGCGTCACGCTGATCCCGAAGGAGGCCTGCGCCTCGTAGGCGCCGATGTCGCCCCCGGCGCCCTCGCCGGCACGGAGCACCCCGCGCTGGTCGTCCACCGGGACGAAGGCGGCGTCGGCGGCGTCGATGGCGGGACTCGCAGCCTGGAGCCGGTGCGTCTTCGTGGTCCCGCCGTAGTTCGAAAGCGGGTCGAGGAGCGGGTCGGCATTGGTCGGGGTCGTGCCGGTGCACCCGCTGCACCCACCCTGGAAGATGTTCGCCCCGGCCAGGGTGAGCGTCCCGCCGGTCGAGGCCACCGTCACCCCGCTCCCGGCCACGAGCGAGTTCCGGAGGTTCATCGTCCCGCCGAAGAGGTACACCCCGCTCGCCGTCCCGCTCGACACATTCGAGGCGAAGGTGCCGTGGGTGACCGTGACGGAACCGCTCTCCGAGGTCAGCGCCCCCCCGTCCCCGGTCGCCGAGTTCGTCGAGAAGGTGACGTTCACCATCGTCACGTCCCCGCCGAGGTTGTACAGCGCGCCGCCGTCGTCGCCCGCGGTGTTGTCCGAGAAGGTGACCTTCTCGAGGGTGAGCGTCCCCTGGTTCAGGAGCCCACCGCCGTCCCCGCCGGTCGACCCGCGGTTCACCGAGATCTCGCTGATCCCCACCGTGACGCCGGGCTGGATCTCGAAGATCCGGCTCGCGAGTCCGCCGTCCAGGATGACCTCCCCGCCCCCGGTGTTCTCGAAGGTCAGGTCGCGGTCGATCACCAGCGGGCCGGAGCCGCTCGTCGGGAGGAGGTAGAAGCCCGGCGTCATCCGGATCGTCGACACGCACGGGTCGGCCACCGCGTCCCGCAGCGCAGCGACGTCGGAGACCGTGACCGTGGACGGGCCACAGGAGCGGCGGATCTCCGCGAAGCCGGTGTCCATGACGCTCCCGTCGAAGACGAAGCTCGCCATCACGTCGAGATTCTCCGTGACGGTTGCGAGCCCCGGTGCGACGGAGAACCAGACGGTAGCGTTCAGGGAGGCCGAGGGGGCGAGCCCCATGACGCGGATCGAGTCCGCCGACCCCATCGCCCCCGGCGAGGTGATCGAGTCGACCGTCACGAAGCTGGGCGTCCCGGTCACGGTGAAGTCGACGTCCTCCGTGACGGAGGAGCCGGAGGTGACGGTGAACTGCTGGGAGAAACCGGTCCCGAAGGTGACGTCGTTCGGCGACGGGAGGCCGTCCGGGGTGACGGTGATCGTGGCCGGCGGGAGCGCCTCGTAGGCTCCGATGTCCTCCGTCCCCGACTGCGGTCGAG
>JANQLR010000190.1 GCA_028280525.1 Longimicrobiales bacterium | reverse complement strand
CACCAGAATGAATGTGTGAGTTAGGCAAAACTAAAAGTTATGTTCTTTACATTTTCTCCACAAAATTTTATTTTCTATGAGTAATGCTGACTTGGATCTGGTTCAGGTAGTCGCGCCCGGCCCAGAAGTCGTTGTAGTCGCCGGTGGCGCGGTCCCGCCCCTCCGCCATCTCTCCGTCCCGAACGGTGGCCCGGCAATACTCCCGGCGATCCTCCGGCCCGGAGTAGATGAAGTCGAAGAGGACGTCCACGTCCTCGCCGGGGTAGCCCCCCGGGGAGCGGACGAGGCCGTGGGACCGGTAGTAGTGGTAGTACGAGGTGTTGGGGGCGATCGGGATGATCGCCTCGAGCCCCTCGACTCCGGTGGTGGCCGCGGCGACCGGAAGGGTGCCGTTGTAGCTGGTTCCCGTCATCCCGACCTTCCCCGTCGACCAGAAGGCGACGACCTCCTCGCCCCCCACCGGCTCGGTGAAGCCCTTCGCGCGGCCGTTCAGCCAGTCGATCACCGCCTTCGGGGCGAGCGACTCGTTCGGTCCCCCGACCGTCGGGCACCCCTGTGACAGCCCCGTGCCGGGCGACGAGGAGTGCACGACGACGAAGCCGCGCGGCACCCAGGTGCGCGTCTCGGAGTTCGAGATGATCGGGCGTCGACTCTGCTGGGGGATGTCCGGCATCGGCTTCCGCGGCGCCGGCCTGGCGCCCACCTCCTGACGGATGTCCCAGAAGGTCTCGAGGTCGAGCCCCGCGGTTCCGGCGTAGTAGGGGCTCGTGGCGTAGACGACGGGGAGGCGCAGCCCCTGCTCGGTCTGCAGCGGGCGGGTGACGCCGACGTGGACGCGGTCGAGCCGACCGTCGCCGTCCGAGTCGAACTCCGTCTCGACCCAGAGGTCCTCGCGGATCCACATCTCCGGGTCGGAGAAGGACTCGACCTCCTGCGCCTGGCCGTCGACGAAGACCGGCTCGGCGTCCTGTCCGACGAGCGGGGCGGAGGTTCCGGACAACGCGAGCAGCACCCCGGAGAGCGCGAGGGCCACGAGGCGGGGGACGTGGATCGGCGAACGGGGGACGCGGGGCGAGGACATGGCGACACGGGTCGGGATGGGCTCGAATCGGCCCCGCACCTTGCCTCGCGCGCGGCGCACGCGCAATTCCCCCGCATGACGATCGAACGCTGCTTCTGGGTCCCCTCCGACGACCCGGTCTACATCGCCTACCACGACGGCGAGTGGGGGCGCCCCACCTCCGACGACCGTGCCCTCTTCGAGAAGGTCTCGCTCGAGGCCTTCCAGTCGGGTCTCTCGTGGCGGACGATCCTCGGGAAGCGCGAGGGCTTCCGCGCCGCATTTGCCGACTTCGAGCCCGCACGGATCGCCGACTTCGACGACGACGACGTCGAGCGACTCGTCGCGGACGCCGGGATCGTGCGGCACCGCGGGAAGATCACGGCGACGATCGGGAACGCCCGGTGTGCACTCCGGGCGATCGCGGACCATGGGTCGCTCGGCGCCTGGTTCTGGTCCTTCGAGCCGCCCGAGGATGAGCGCCCCGCCCTGCTTACCGAGGAGGTCGCGCGGGCGCTGACCCCGCCGCCCTCCGCCGTGCGAATGGCCAAGGCGCTCAGGAAGGCCGGGTGGCGTCACGTCGGGCCGACGACGGTCTACGCCTTCATGCAGGCGGCCGGGATCGTGAACGACCACGAAGAACGGTGCTTCGCCCGCGCGGAGTGCCTGCAGGAGAGAGCGGCCTTCGGCGTGCCGGGGCGCTGAGCCGGCGAGCCGCGGAGCTCCCACCGAACCGCCACCGGACCGGCGAGCGAGATCCTCCCCGCGGCCCGCGGCCGGTCGGGCGGCGGCCAACCCGGCGCTCGCTCAGCCGACGGCGTCCT
>JANQLR010000262.1 GCA_028280525.1 Longimicrobiales bacterium | reverse complement strand
GGCTGGACCCCGACGCGGCGAATCCGGGATCACTCCCCCTCGATCGGCCCGAGGATCCCGAGCGACCCGCGTGGGGCTTCAATGTGGCCCGCCGCACGCGGAAGACCGTGCGGCAGGGTCAGATCGGGGCCTCGTGGACGCCGGACGAGGGCGGGTTCACCGCCGCGACCTGGGTCATCGATCGCGAGGTCTTCAACCCGATCCCCACCTCCGTCATCGATCTGGATCGGCAGGCCGCGGGCGCCCGCGTCTCGGTGGAGGGCGCGCGTGGTCCGCTTCGCTGGGCGCTCGCAGGGGAGGCGGAGCGTCAGAGCGACGACCGGCTGAACTTCGACAACGACGGCGGCGACCCGGGTGCACGCACCCTCGATCAGCGCGAGACCGTCACCGGCCTCGCCCTCGCCGGACAGCTCTTCCTCGATCGCGGCCCCCTCCTCCTCTCCGGTGCGGCTCGGATCGACCGGACGCGGTTCTCCGCGACGGACCGCTTCACCGAGGGCGGAGATCCCGACGATTCCGGGGCGCGCACGCTGACCGCGCCCTCCCTCTCGCTCGGGGCGGCGTGGCGCCTCTCCGATGCGGTCAGCCTCTTCGGGTCGACCGGGAGCTTCTTCGAGACGCCGACGACCACCGAGCTGGTGAATCGGCCGGACGGCTCGGGGGGCTTCAACCCCGATGTCGACCCGCGGACCGGGTGGAACGCCGAGACCGGCGTTCGGTTCGCCCACTCCGGCCGCTCCCTCCGCGTGGAGGGAGAGGTCGTCGGCTACTCCGCATGGATCCGGGACGAGCTCGTCCCCTTCGAGGTCGCCTCCCAGCCGGGCCGGACCTTCTTTCGGAACGCGGGGCGTTCACGGGTCCGCGGGGTGGAGGCGACGGCGCGGTTGGCGTCGTGGCGCGGCCACGGGCTGCGGGTCACCTGGAGCCGTACGGACGCCCGCTTCCGCGACTCGGACGACGACCCCCGCGGACTCGCGGGAAACCGGGTGCCGGGTACGGCGACGCACCTGGTCGACGCCGCCCTCGACGGAGGGGTGGGCGACCTCCGCTTCGGCCTGGATCTTCGACGAATCGGGGACGTCCCGGTCGACGACGAGGGGACCGCGGTCGCCGAGGGATCGACCACGCTCGACCTGCGGGTCGGGTGGTCGACGCAGGTCGGCAGGGCGCGGCTCGCGCCGTGGGCGACGCTGCGAAATCTGACCGACGAACTCTGGGTTTCGAGCGTGGTCGTGAATGCCTTCGGGGGGCGTTTCTACGAGCCTGGGCCGGGCCGGACCTTCGACGTCGGCCTCACGGTCGAGTGGGGCGGCGGGGGTCGCTGACGCAGAAGGCGGGGTCGTCGACCAGGAGGAGCGCGTTGACGACCGCGCGCTCCCCCTCGGCGTCGGAGGGTCGGTTCACCGCCTCGCCGTCGACGACGAGCACGCTCGACCCCCCGCCGTCCAGATTCAACGCCTCCGGGACCCCCAGCGCCTCGAAGAGGGTGGCGAGCTCGGGGAGCGTCATCCCCTTCGAGTACTCACCCTGCCGGCCGTCCACGACCACGAGCCAGAGTCGGCGCTCCTGCGGGTCCCACCCCACGGCGGTCCGCGGGTGGCGCGACGCGGCGAAGGAGGCGTTCTCCTCGACCCCGAGGTCGCCGACTCGCGCACCCTCGTCGAGGAGTTCGGGGTACCCCCCGACGAGCTGAACGCCGACCGCGCCGCGGCCCTCCACGGGCCATCCGCCGGGATCGACCCTCGGGACCGTGCCCCGCGTCACGCCGACCGGCCCGATCCGGGGTGGTTCGCCCCGTCGCACGACCAGCGCATCACGCCGTCGGCGGTTCCGGATGATCCCCCCGCTCACCTCCGGACCGATCGGCATCCCCTCCCGGGTGAAGAAGTCGCCGTTCACCGCAGCCACGACCGGGCGCGCGTGGTCGGCGACCATCTCCGTGACCCGCGCGAGCCCGCCGCGCATCTCGGGATCGCGCGGTGCCCGGACCACCTCGATCCCGAGGTCGCACCGGTCCAGCCGAGCCTCCACCAGGTGGACCGCCCACGGACCCTCGGGCGACCAGAGGTACCGGTGCGTCACCCCGGGACCGATCGTGCGGGACACCAGCGAGTCGGGCCGAAGCCAGTCGAGGACCGGCGCAGGGAGGGCGGCGATCGTCTCTCGGGAGCCATCCGGGCCGGTACATCCGGGACCGAAGAGGAGGACGCCGAGGAGGAGGGTGCGGCAACGCATGCCGAGGAAGGTCGAGAAGGGCCCGGACCGGCGCTACCCCACCTCGACTGCGTGCGGGCTGGCCGCTCTCCACCGGCTCCGCATATTCGAACGATGACTGCTTCGTCCGCGGCACCTGTCCTCCTCCTCCTCGGGCTCCTCCTGGCGCCCTCCCCGCTGCGCGCTCAGGGGGAGGCCGCCCGCTTCGGGATCACGCTGGGGGGGATCTCCACGATCGGCTTCCTGGTGGAGTACGAGGACGGACGCGGCTCGACCGAGCTCAACATCGGCACGTGGGCCTTCCGCGACCTGTCGATCTCGGTCGTGCGCCGATACCGGTTCGGCGCCGACGCGGTCCGACCGACGGTCGGCCTCGGGTTGTGGGGCGTCCTGGCCTTCCCGCGCGAGGGCCGGACCTCGGCGGCACTCGTGCTGCGGGCGCCGATCGGTGCCGAGTGGGACCTGGGCCGGGGCGGAACCAACTTCATGAACCTCGACCTGAACGTGAACCGCGGCCTCTGGGTGCGCCGAAGCGATCCCGACGACGAGCTTCCGCTCAACCGGCGGCTCGTACCCCTGCCCGGGATCGCCTACCGATGGCGGAACAACTGAGGGAGGTGCAGGCGACCTGCGGGGCGACCCCGCGAAGTGCGGGTGCAGGTGAACTGGAGGTCTCTCCTAGAACTCCTCGGACCCGTCCCAGCTCTCCGACTCCCAGAAGCGACGCTCCTCCGCGGCGATCTCTTCGAGGTCCAGCGGCGGCTCGTCGTCCTTCACCAGGATCCCGTGGGTCAGGATCCGGTCGATGTCTCCCTCCTCGAGCCGGGGTTCGGCGGGCCGGATCTCCTCGCGCAGACGCCGCCGACGGAGCGTACCCACGACCGCCAGCGTGACGGCGAAGACCGCGCCGACCGTGGCCGTTCCGAGGAGGTAGGACATCGAGGCCGCTCAGGCTCCGTTCAGGGGGGACGACGACGGCGGACGGGGGTGACCCTCCGTCGGCGTCGAACGTTCCACCGCGGACCGCTCGGCGCCACCCCCCTCTCCGTAGACCATGCGGGCTCCGAAGACGACGAAGAGGATGCCGACGATCAGAACGCGAACGTCGGGGGTGAGCGAAGGGTCTTCCGGGAGGACCCCGGGGCTCGCCGTCGCCGCGGTCAGGAGGAGGGAGTTGTTCACGAGGTGCATGACGATCCCGGTCCAGAGCGATCCGGAGACCCACACCATCCAGCCGATGGCGAAGCCGCTCACCGCCGAGGGGAGGATCCGGAAGGCCGTCCCCGGCATCCAGTGCATCGCACCGAAGGCGAGGCTCGTTCCGAGGAGGACGAACCACGCCGGCACCCGCCCGCGGAAGGGGTGCAGGAGGATCCCCCGAAAGACGACCTCCTCGCAGAAGGCCGGGGTGAGGGCCGCGGCCAGCAGGATCAGCGCCCACTCCTGCGGCGTGGAGGCGACCAGCGCGTCCGCCATCTGCTCGAGCACCTCGACCGGGACGGGGAGGACGTAGGACTGCAGCCACGCCGCCACCCCGTTGATCGGGAGCGCCCCCAGCATCACCAGCACCGCACCGACGAGCGCGCGCCCGGAGACCGGGCGCAACCCCAGACCGTCCCGAAGCGTACCTCCCGTCAGGAGCACCGCCGCGACGACCGGGGCGAAGAGAAAGCCCCACTGCAGGACGGTGTTCCCGGCCAGCCCGAAGAGCGACAGGACGGGTCTCGCCGAGAGGAAGAGAATGACCGCGCCCCCGCCCCAGGCGAGCGCCTGCGCGGGCCCGGGCGTTCGCGGCGGGATCGGAGTCGGAGAGGTGGGCGCGGAGGTCGACATGCTTGCCGGTACCCTCCGGGAGAGGCACCGTTCGGGGCGTGTGTGGGGAGGCAACCCCGTGCGCCGGAGGCGCATCCAAGGCGGGGACATCATGGGAGGACGAGGCTCTTGAGCGAAACTGA
Source organism: Longimicrobiales bacterium (assembly GCA_028280525.1). Lineage (GTDB taxonomy): Bacteria > Gemmatimonadota > Gemmatimonadetes > Longimicrobiales > Gaopeijiaceae > Gaopeijia. Next base: position 5,893 of record JANQLR010000262.1, on the reverse strand, counting down.
ACTCATTCGGCGGGCGTGCCTGGGTGACGCCCTCGCGGTCCGGGACCTGTACGACCGATACGCGCCGCGCGTGTACGCGGTCGTCCGACGCATCGCCGGAGACGACGATCTGGCACAGGACTACGCGCAGGAGGCGTGGATCCGCGCCGTCCGGGCGCTCCCCACCTTCCGGGGCGACTCGCGGTTCTCGACCTGGCTGCATCGGATCGCCGTGAACGCGGCGCTGCAGGCGGTTCGCAAGGCGGAGACCCGCAACCGTCGGCAGGCGCCGATGCCGGAGGCGGTGCCGGTCGCGCCGCGAATCGGAGACGCGCTCCTGGGTGAACGTCTGGAGAGGGCCCTCGATCGCCTCCCCGTGGGGATGCGGCAGGTCCTGATCCTCCACGATGTGGAGGGGTACACGCACGAGGAGATCGGAGAGGTGCTCGGAGTGACCTCCGGGACCTCGAAGTCTCAGCTGTTCAAGGCACGGGCGAAGATGCGGGCGATGCTCGCGAGTGTGGCGCCCGGCCGCGACGATCGATCGGAGGGAGAGCAGGCATGGAGCATCTGACGCCCGAGACGCTCGCGCGTCTGGTGGACGAGGCGCCGACCGAGGTCGAGCGCACCCACCTGGAGGGCTGCACCGAGTGTGCGTCGGAGCTCGAGACGATGCGGGAGCAGACGCTCGGACTCGGTACGCTCCCGGACCTCCGGCCGCCCAAGGGCGACTGGGGAGTCCTGGAGGCGCGCATGGTCTCCGAGGGACTCGTCCGGAACCGGAACGGGCTCCTCTCGCGAATGGCCAGGACGCCGGCGTGGATGAAGGGCGCCGCTGCGGCGGTCCTCTTCTTCGGCGGGGCCGGGATCGGCTTCGGCGCCGCCCAATCGTCCCTCCTCCGACCGGTGGCCCGGACGGCCGACCTGGAGGGACCCACCAGCTTCACCTCGACCTCGGTCTCGAGCGTGGACGAGGCGGCAGCCGCGCTTCGGATGGCGGAGCGGCGGTACGTGGATGCGCTCGTCCAGCTTCGGCAGATGACGGTCGACGGCGATCCGGCGCTGAGTTCGGGGGACAACGGCTCGCGCCTGGCGGCGCTGGAGCACCTGATCGCCGCCGGTCGCGCGGCGGTGCAGCAGTCGCCCGCCGATCCCTTCATGAACGGCCTGCTCGCCAACCTTCTGGCTGAACAGGAGATGACGCGTCAGGAGTCGCTCGAGGCCGTCGCGACCTCCGGAGACTGGTTCTGATCGACATGCGTACCTGGACTCTCTTCGCGGCAACTCTTCTCTTCCTGGTCGGGTCGACCCGACCGGCGTCGGCGGAGCGCGACTACGGCATCGAGCTCTCCCTGCGCTCCGCACCGCGGATGATCGCGCAGGTGGCGCAGGTCGAGGTGCTCGGCTCGCGCGACGCCGCCGCGACGGAACGGCGGCGGGGCTGGCTCGGGGTCTACGTCTCCTTCGAGGAGGGCGGTGCACTGCGCATCGACCAGGTGGTCGACGGGGGGCCCGCCTACACGGCCGGACTGCGCAGCGGGGACTTCATCCTCCGGATCAACGGCTTCGAGGCGGACCGCCCGACCTTCGAGCGTGCGATGGACTCGCTGGTTCCAGGAGCGCCGATGCAGTTCGTCGTGCGGCGCGGCGAGGACTCGCAGCCGGTGGCGGTCCGCGTGGGCGAGCGGCCCGACGCCTCCACCCTCGCGCCGCTCCTCCTGCAGATCGAGCTCCAGGAGGCGCGCGACGCCTTCGAAACGCGACTGCGCGCCAGCGTGGACATCCAGGCGGCGGAGTTCCCCTTCGGAGAGGTCGCCCGGGTCTCCACGATTCCGGACAGCTCGATCGGCGGCGTCTGGCAGAGCTCCGAGGGCGGCCAGTTCGTCTTCGGACCGCGGGGGCAGGAGCTCTCCATCACCTCGGGCTCCGACGAGGGCTCGGGGCGTCCGCTCACCGTGATCCTCCGGTCGGACACGACCAACCCGCAGATGGTCCTCCAGCTGACCGAGCTGGCCCGTACCCGCGAGGATCTGCTGCGCCGGCAACGCGAGATCGAGCGGCAGAATCTGGCGATCCGTGCGCAGACGGCGGCGGAGTTCGAGCGGGTGAGCGACATGGAGGCGCGCGTCCGCGCCCTGCAGGAGGTCACGGAGGGCGCCACCACCTTCGAGGTTCGCGGCGAGGGAGCGACGTGGACCGTCACCCGTCCGCTCGCGCCCTACGTGAGCGGGCTGACCCGAGTCGCGGGGGCGGAGATGCGCCGCGTCAACGCCGACCTCGCCCCCTACTTCGGCGTGACCTCCGGGCTCCTGGTCACCGAGGTGCCCGAAGGGACGCCGGCGCAGTCGGCCGGTCTACGCGCGGGGGACGTCATCATCGAGGCGGACGGCTTCGCGGTGAACACGGTGGATGAGCTGCGCGACCGCTTCGCGGTGGAGGCCCGGGAGCATCGGGTCGTCGTGGTGCGGCAGGGCCGCCAGCTCCTGGTCCGCTTCCGCTGATGGCTCGGCGGGTTCGGGGGTTCGGTCTCCTGGGAGCCGTACTCCTCGCCGCCTGCAGCGAACCCACCTCGCCGGAGGTCCCCGGTCGCGTCGAGTTCGCGCCTCCGGACGTCTACGCCGACTGGTGGGAACAGATCGAGCGGTGTGCGGGAGAGGAGGGCGACTACGACCGTGTTCGCTGGTTCCGGGTCGATCGCTTCCAGGATCGTCCCACCCTGCTGGGGCAGTGGAACTCGAACCACGAGATCACGATCCGCGCGGACCTGCTCGACGCCTTTCCGATCGTCGCACACGAGATGCTGCACGATCTGCTCGACGGCGACCGCCGCCACATGGACCTCGCCTGGCTGAACTGCGCCCTCCCGATCGGCTCGGGGAGCTGACGGCGACTACTCGTACCGCAGCGACTCGATCGGGTCGAGCTTGGCAGCCCGCTGAGCCGGCCAGATCCCGAAGAAGAGCCCGATTCCGGCCGAGAAGACGAGGGCCGTGATGACGGCCTCCACCGCAACGACCGCCTCCCACTCCGCGATACGCTTCAGGAGCTCCGCGCCGCCGATCCCGAAGGCGATGCCGAGGAGCCCGCCGAGCGTGCAGAGGACGAGCGCCTCGACCAGGAACTGGAAGAGGATCGCCCGCTTGGTGGCGCCGAGCGCCTTCCGCACCCCGATCTCGCGGGTCCGCTCGGTCACGCTGACGAGCATGATGTTCATGATCCCGATCCCGCCGACCAGGAGTGAAATCGCGGCGATCCCGATCAGGAGATAGGTGAAGGTCTGGCTCGTCTCGTTGAAGCTGGCCAGAAGGTCGGAGGCGTTCTGCACGGAGAAGTCCGGCTCCTCTCCCGGTCGGATCCGGTGCTCCCGGCGCATGACCCGGTCGATCTCGGCGATCGCCTGATCGTTGTCGTCGGGGGTCGGCATCGCGGCGTAGATCGAACTCAGACGATCCCGCCCGCCGAAGACGCGGTACATCGCCGTCGTGACCGGAATGAAGACATTGTCGTCCGGACGCACCCAGGCGGCGGATCCCTTCTCGTTCAGGATGCCGATCACCTCGAAGCTCTGGGAGCCCAGCTGAATCGTCTTGCCGAGGAGGAGCTCGGGAGGCGTCTCGAGCGACTCGGGGACGTTGTACCCGAGGATCGCGACGCGCCGGCGCCCCTGGACCTCACCCTGATTGAAGTACCGACCGTACTGCAGCGAGTGGTTGTAGACGTCGAAGTACTCGGGCCAGGTCCCCAGCACCGAGTTGTTCGAGTTGTAACGGGTGTAGCTGATCTGCTGCCGCGAGGAGATCTCCGGCGCGATCCGGAGGAAGCCGGCGGTCTCCCGGCGGAGCGCTTCGGCGTCGTCCAACGTGAGTCGTACGCCGCCCTCCCGGGAGACGCCCCCCCAGTACGACTGGCCGGGCCGGATCGTGAGGACGTTGGTCCCCATCCGCTGGATCTGCCCCTCGACGCGGCGCTGCGTTGCCTCTCCGAGCGCAACGACGGAGATCACCGCCGAGACCCCGATGATGATCCCCAGGCAGGTCAGGATCGAGCGAAGGGCGTTGGCGCGAATGGCGCCGAGCGCGACGGCGATGATCTCGAGAGCGAGCTTCACGGTCGTCTCCTCAGCGCCGCCGGCCGAAGGGCGAGCCGCCCATCCGGCTCCGCATCCGGTTCATGAACTCCTGCTGCTGGGCCATGAGCTGCGCGGCGCCGATGACGGCGAGCTCCTCGTCGCCCTCGAGTCCCGAGACGATCTGGGTGTTGTCCCAGTCGGAGAGCCCGAGCTGCACCATCCGCATCTCCGGAGCGCCGTCGACCATCACGAAGACGACTCCCGGCCGGGTCTCGACTTCGGTCGCCGCCCCGCCGCGGCCCTGGGCCTGATCGCGCATCGACGCCATCACGGTGCGAAGCGAATCCTGGGTGATCTCTCCGCTCTCGACCTTGGCGCGGAGATCCGCGATCCGGGCGCGCATGTCGCCGCCCGCCGGGGTCGCGCCCCCTCCGGTCGGGGCCGTGCTCCCGGTCCCCTCGTCGGGCGCCTCGGAGCCCGCCGCCTGCGCCGCACCGCCTGCACCGGCCGGCGAGCCGCCGCGCGCCGTGCCCTCCGGTCGACCGCCCGCGCCACCCGGACGCCCGCTGCCCGCACCACCGGGGCGACCGCCCCACCCGCCGCGCATCGCCGACATGTCGAGCGTCTCCGGGTCGATCCCGAGCGCCATCGCCGCCGGGACGGCGTCCTGGACCGTCACCACCGCGTTGTTCGGGGCGAGGAGGACGTTCATCGCCTGGTCGATCAGGACCTCGACTTCGGCGTTCATCCCCGGCTTCAGGAGCCCGGAGCTGTTGTCGAGCGTCACGATCACCGGGAACATCGTCACGTTCTGCTCGACCACGGCCTGCGGCTCGATCTTCTGCACGACCCCGCGGAAGCTCCGGTCGGGGTACGCCTCGACGGTCACCGACGCGCCGAGCCCGGCGGAGAGCTGACCCATGTCGGTCTCGTCCACGAGGGTCCGCACCTGCATCTGCTCCAGCTCCGCCATGACGAAGAGGGCGGCGCCGCCGGAGACGTTGTTCGACGCCGACTGGATGACCGTGCCGAGCTCGACGTTCTTCGTGAGGATCGTCCCCGCGGAGGGCGCGCGGATCGTCACGTCCGCGAGTCGGAGCTCGGCGAGCTCCATGTTCGCCTCGTTCCGCACCAGCGTGGCCTGGGCGTTCGCGAAGTCGAGCTGCGCCGACTCCAGCTCCTGCTGCGTCAGGAAGCCGGCCTCGAAGAGCTCCTGGGAGCGCTCGAGCTGGGCCTCGGAGATCTGGAGGCGCGCGCTGGCGACGTCGAGATCGGCCTTCGCCTGGTTGTAGGCGGTCCGGACGTCGCGGGGATCCACCTCGGCGAGGAGATCGCCCGGCTCGACCCGGTCGCCGACATCCACGAGGAGGTTGATGATCTCGCCGGAGGCCTGGGACTTCACCTCGACCGCTCGGATCGGCTCGACGGTCCCGGTCGCCTCGGCGGTGATGCGGAGGTTCCCGGTCGACAGCTCGGCGATCGGGGTCGTCGGGGCCTCGACCGCCTCTCCGTCGGAGCAGGCGGCGATGGTGAGCGAGGCGAGGGCCCCGAGGAACAGCTTCTTCATCCGGCGACTCCGGAGCTCATCGGCTCGTTGAGGAAGTCCTTCTCGATCAGACCGTCGCGCAGGTGCACCTGCCGCTTCGCATACTCCGCGATGTCCGACTCGTGCGTTACGAGGACGATCGTCTGCCCCTCTCGGTTGAGGCCGACGAGGGTGTCCATGATTTCCACCGAGGTGGCGGAGTCGAGGTTCCCGGTCGGCTCGTCCGCGAGGAGGAGCGCGGGTTCGTTCACGAGCGCCCGTGCGATGGCGACGCGCTGTCGCTGACCCCCGGAGATCTC
>JANQLR010000119.1 GCA_028280525.1 Longimicrobiales bacterium | reverse complement strand
TGGACGGCGAACGACAGGTACGGCCGACCAGGGCGGTGACTCGCAGGACCAGAACCTCGTCCAGTTCTTCCTGAACATGGTCGAGTTCGACATGAACGTGCAGCAGGCGGTGGAGGCCGCGAACATCAACTCGATGCAGCTGCGCGGCTCCTTCGGGGCGCACGCTTCGAGCCCGGGCCGCCTCCTCGTTCAGAGCGCGACCCCGCCGTGGGTGCAGTCCGAGCTGCGGTCGATGGGCTATGAGCTGATGACGGCCGAGCGGACGTCCGGGCCGATCAACGCGATCTTCTTCGACTGGGAGCACGGGTCGTTCTGGGGCGGCTCGAGCCACCACGGCGACGACTACGGCGTCGTATGGCAGTAGGACCCGGACGGCCCGACGGGAGGTCTCTCATGCGCACCTTCGCCATCGTTCTCGCGACGGCGGTCGCCGCAGGTCCTGCGGTCGTCACGGCTCCCGCGGTGGCGCAGTCCCCCTCCGAGACCCCCTTCTGGCGTCCCGTGGTCATGGGCACGTTCGGCATGGTGGCCGCCGAGCATCCCCTGGAGACGATCGCGGGCTTTCAGGTGCACGAAGCCGGAGGCAACGCGTCCGACGCAGCCGCCGCGGTCTTCTATATGACGACCGTCGTGGAGCAGCATCAGGCCGGCATGGGAGGCGACCTCTTCATGGTCGCCTACTCGGCGGAAGAGGACCGCGTCGTCTTCGTCAACGGCACGGGCGGCGCCCCGGCGCTGGCCACCTCCGAGTACTTCCGTGAGCTGGGTGGCATACCGAGCGCGGGCCCCGATGCGACGGACGTCCCGGGTGCGGTCGGTGGGATCGACCGCGCGCTCGATGCGTTCGGCTCGATGACGTACGCCGAAGTCCTCGCGCCGGCGATCCGGGCTGCGCGCGAGGGCCATCCGCTCGACTTCTGGTCGTCGACCTATCACCAGCGGAATGTGGAGAAGACGTCGGCCTACCCGTCGTCGGTCGAGGTGCTCATGCCCGAGGGACGGGCGCTCGATCGTGGCGATGTCTTCGTCCAGGAGGATCTCGCGCGCTCGATGGAGTTGATCGCGGAGGGGGGAGCCGACGTCTTCTACCGAGGCGAGCTGGCCCGACGCTTCAGCGACTTCTACGAGGAGATGGGCGGTCGTCTCCGCTACGATGACCTGGCGGCGTACGAGGCGGAGCTGACCGATCCGATCGTGACCGACTTCCGGGGCGTCGAGGTGTACCAGAGCGCGCCCAACTCGCAGGGGATCGTGATGCTCATCGCGCTCAACATCCTGGAGGGCTACGACCTGAAGGCGATGGGGCACAACTCGGCCGAGTACCTGCACGTCGTCACCGAGGCGATGAAGCTCGCCTTCGCCGACCGCAATCGATGGATCGCTGATCCCCGCTTCGCCGACGTACCCACCGAGGAGCTCCTCACGAAGGAGTACGCCGCACTCCGTCGTAACCTGATCCGCGACGACCGCGCCCTCGTCGCCCCGCCGCCGGGTGATCCGCGGGCGGGAAGGGCCGTTCTGGAAGGCCACACCGTCGAGTACGAGCAGGGGACGTACCCGGTCGAGCGGGCCGAAGACGTAGAGGAGGCGGGCGAGACGTCGTCGTTCTCCGTCGCGGATCGCTTCGGGAACCTCGTCTCGGTGACGCACAGCGTGAACGGCAGCTTCGGAAGCGGCATGTACGTCCCGGGGACGGGCATCGTGCTCAACAACCGGATGACGTACTACGCCGTCGACGAAGACGACCTCAACGCCCTAGCCGAGGGCAAGCGTACCCGCCACACGATCAATCCCGCCCTGGCGATGAGGGACGGTCGGCCCTGGCTCGCCTGGAACACGCCGGGCGGGGACAACCAGCCTCAGGCGATGCTCCAGGCCTTCCTCGCCGTCTCCGAGTTCGGCATGAACGTGCAGCAGGCCGTCGAGGCCGCGACGGTGACGAGCAGCGCGTTCGCCGCCTCGAACTATCCGAACCCCGTCCGGGGCATGCTCACCATGCCGGCCGTGCTCGGCGACGAGGTGGGCGCCGAGCTCGCGGCGCTCGGCCACCGGATCGAGGTCGGTGCGCTGCAGCAGCCGTATCGTCAGGCGGCGTCGGGTGCGGGAGCCGTGAAGATGGTGATGATCGACCCGGAGACCGGGGTGATGTACGGGGGCGTGAGCCCGGCGAAGAGCGACTACGTGCTGGGCCGGTAGACTCGCGTTGTCGATGGAGCCGTCCGAGTGGGGTGCCGAGGACGGAGCGCGCGCGGAGGCGGAGCGGGCAGATCGAGGCTCAGCGAGCGAAGACGGACAAGCGATTCGTCGTTCCCGCCCCGCCTGCCTCTGACGCCCCCGCCAACACGAAGACCTCGTTGCCTATGGTCACGGCCCCCAAGCCGTGACGAGGCACCGGCATCTCGGCGATGGGCGACCACGCATCGTTAGCGGGGTCGTACTCCCAGGACTCTCGATGCACTCCGCTTCCCCCCGCACCGAAGAACTCCCCGCCGAATATGTACAGGCGCCAGTCGAGTGCGGCCGCCGCAATTCCGCCCTGGGCGTTCGGCATGGGGGCGAGCGTCGTCCAGAGCCCGGTCGCGGGATCGAAGACCTCGTTCGCGGTCACGTTGCCTCCGCCGACCACCCGGCCTCCGACGACGTACAGCTTCCCGTCGATCACCGCACCCGCCGCGCTGTTTCGCCGGACGGACGCCGAGGGCCCGAACGACACGTCGAGGGTCGCGGGGTCGAAGACCTGGAGCGTGTCCATGTCTCCCTGGTGGTCCCAGTCGGCGTTCAGCGTGCCGGTGGGGGCGCGCCCCGAAGCGATGTAGATCTTCCCGTCGATGTGCACCGCCACGGTCTCGGACTGCGGGGTGAGGAGATCGGCGACCCTCACCCACGAACCGGCCGTCTCGTCGAGTCGCAGGATATCCGTGCTGCCACTCCACCGGCCTCCGTTCGCGGCCACGAAGCCGCCGATCGAGAAGAGCTCGGAGCCGGTCGAGACGAGGTAGGGATGATGGCGAGGCTCGGGCAGCGACGGACCCTCGTTCCACTCGTCCGCCGCCGGATCGTAGACGTACACCCGATCCGAAATGCCCTCGTCGGCCGGATCCACATCCGGACTCAACCCGCCCGCCAGGTAGATTCGCCCCCGGTGAAGGGCGGGGTAGATCTCCTGCACCCGATAGGGGATGTCGGCCCGGGCCTCCCAGGAACCGCGAGGCGTCTCGGGCGGCCCGTTCGGGTCGGAGTCGACCGTGGTCGAGCAGGCTGCTCCGGCGATCAGCAGGGTGGGGATGGTCCGTCGTCGCATGGCTGCCGTCCGTTCCTGGATGAGATCGCGCGTGGCGGTCGTCGTGAGTCACGTCATACACGGTACTCCGCGCGGCTCATTGGATTTCCTGAATGGCTACGGACGGATCGAGAGACGGGTTGGAATCGGATCTGCTGCGAGGGTCTTTTGGCTGGGTGAGGAGCCACGCGACGACCTGTCGGCCGCTACGACTGCCACCGCTACGCCCCCTCGGCCTCCAGGAGTCGGTTGTACTCGAGGATCTCCGGCCGGTACTCGAAGTGGATGTTGTCGAAGCGCGCCCACTTCCCGCCCCACAGGAATCCGTGCCGCTCGAAGGCCTCGACGACGGCCTCCGGCGGCGTCCACCGCTCATCGAACGGAGTGCGGTGCCACCCGCGCGGATTCCAGGCACGGGTCCAGCGCCAGTAGACCTGACCGCCGTCGTACGACGCGGGCACGAAGTCGACCGCGAGGCCCCACGCGTGCTGGCTCCGGGTCCTCGTGCCGGCGATCCCCCGGTTGATGAAGGAGTACGTGACGTCGAGGCCGTCGATCCAGGCCGCGACTCCTAGATCCCAGTCTGCCGTGGCGCGAAGCTCCCGCTCGACTTCGCCGAGCGCCCCGGCCACCACGCCGTTCACGAACATGCGTCGCCCGAAGAAGGTGGTGGAGCGCGCGTGCGTGCGGATCTGCCCTTCGGTCCGGCCCCAGAGCGCCTCCTGGAGGTCCGTACACCAACGCACGGGCGTGTTCGACGGGGGCGCCGGCTCGGAGGGCATCTCGAGCGGATACCGGTAGAAGATCGAGTCGCACCGGTCGCGCCGGTCGAGGCCCGCCTCGGAGAGCATGTGCCCGTCCTGGAAGTGGATCGCCCGCCCGCCGATCGCGAACACAACGTCGTCGTCCGCCCAGGTCACGGAATCGATGAGCGTCCCGTATGCGCGCATGAACGCCCGCACCCTCGGGTCGTCGGCCAGGGTGGAGCCGCCGGTGGGGTCATCGAGAGACTCCGACCCGATCGCCGGCGCGGCGTCCGGCGCCTCCGCGGCCGGCCCATCCACGTCCCCCGCCTCCGCACCCGATGCTTCCGCGCCCGACCCGGACCAGGCACCCGTGAGCCCGATCAGGCCGCAGGCGAGGAGGCCCGGGATCTGGAGCCACGTCTTCGGTGTGAGAGCCACGGACGGCCTTTCCGATCCGGGAAGCGAGGTCGATCGCGGCGGCGGGCGGGCCCGGTGCGATCGAGTTCCTCTCCGACAAGGGGCATCGTCCATGCCGGGCGCAA
>JANQLR010000108.1 GCA_028280525.1 Longimicrobiales bacterium | reverse complement strand
CAGACCCATCCCAGCGAGCGCAGGAAGACCGGGAGGTAGCCGACCTCGCGGTGCCAGAGGATGTCGACGTAGAGCTGGGCAGCGACGCGGGAGGCGGCCTGGAGGACGCCGAAGGCGACGAGGAGGAGGACGGCGACGCGTCCGCGACGCAGTCGTTCCTGCTGAACCTCGCTCAAAGGGCCACCCCGTTCTCGGTGAGCCACGCCTCGACCTCGGCGCGGTACGCGTCCCGCTGCTCGGCCGTCCGGGCCTCGTAGCGGGCGACGATCACCGGCTGGGTGTTCGAGGCGCGCAGCAGCCCCCACCCGTCGTCGAAGAGGATGCGGGCCCCGTCGACGTCGATCACGTCGTAGAGGGCGCCGAAGTGGGCCTGCGCCCGCTCGATCAGCCCGAACTTCTCCTCCTCCGGCACCTCGATCCGGAGCTCCGGCGTCGAGACGTAGACGGGGAAGTCGGCGACGATCTCCGAGAGCGGCCGCTCCGAACGGGCCACGATGTCGATCAGGTAGGCGGCGTCGTAGAGCGCGTCGTCGAAGCCGAGGTACTCCTCGCCACCGACGCAGATGTGACCGGAGAGCTCACCGGCGAGCGGAGCGTTCTCCGCCTTCATCTTCTGCTTCATCAGCGAATGCCCGGTCGCCCACATGATCGGGACGCCCCCGGCCGCCTCGAAGACCTCCGGGAGCACCTGCGAGCACTTCACGTCGAAGACGAGCTTCTGCCCGGGACCCTTTCGCGAGATCAGGTCGAGCCCGAAGAGGAGGAGGATGACGTCGCCGCGAACGACCTGGCCCTTCTCGTCGACGGCGCCGATCCGGTCGGCGTCCCCGTCGAAGGCGATCCCGAGCTCGGCCCCCGTCTCCCTCACCTTGGCGATCATGTCGACGAGGTAATCGTCGACCGTGGGGTCCGGGTGGTGGTTCGGGAAGGTGCCGTCGGACTCGCAGTAGAGCGGGACGACCTCCGCCCCGATCCGCTCGAGGAGGCGGACGGCGACGAGGGCGCCGGAGCCGTTCCCGCAGTCCACCACGACCTTCACCGGGCGGGCGAGCTCGAAGCGCCCGGCGACGTCGTCGACGTAGACGTCGTAGACGTCGCGCGTCTCCACCGAGCCCTCCGCGGTCGCGGAGACGAAGTCCCCGGCGTCGATTGCGGCGCGCATCTCCTGGATGTCGTCGCCGAAGACCGAGGCGCCCTGGAGCGTCATCTTGATCCCGTTCCACTCGGGCGGGTTGTGCGAGCCGGTCACCTGAATGGCACCGTCGGTCCCCACCTGCTTCTCCGCCCACCACACCATCGGCGTCGGGACGGTGCCGATGTCGAGGACGTCGACGCCCACCGAGGTCAGCCCGGCGATGAGCGCGTCGGCGAGCCCCGGGGAAGAGGGGCGGTTGTCGCGCCCGACCACGACGCGCGGAGTCCGCTCCAGCGCGGCCCACGCACGGCTGCCGTACGCCTTCCCCACCGCCTCGGCGACCGAGGCGTCGAGGTCCTGTCCCACGATCCCGCGGATGTCGTACTGCCGGAAGATGTGCGCTGCGATCGTCATTGTTTGGAAGGCCGGTGCGGAGGGTGCCCTCCGGGGTGGCGCACCGCGGTGCGGCGTGCTCCCCGGAAGGGGTGGGGTTCGGGAACGGGGGAAATCTGGTCGGGAGCCCGAGCGCCCGGAAGGATCACTTCACCATCGGGAGCTTGAGACCCGGGCCGCTCTTCGCGCCGTCGGCGCCGTCGACCGAGGAGGCCGCCGACTCCAGATGGAGCTCGCAGCTCTCCCTCTCGCCGGGAGTGCACTGACAGCCAGCACCACCGACTCCGCCGCACGAGCCCTTCAGCTCGGGCCGACCGTTCATGACCCCGATGGCCATGATCGCCATCAGGATCCCCATCAGTGCCACGGTGAAGACGAGCGTCTCCATGGGTCCTGCTCTCCCTAGTTGCGCGAGGCGAGGTTCGAGACACGCGCTTCCATCGAGGAAGTCGCCCGGCTCTCGAACCCATTTTCGCCCTGCCAGATGAAGAATGCCGTGAGCCCGGAGGCCTCGGCGATGTCGTACCCCTCGACCGGGCCGAGAACGCTGAGCGCCGTCGCCCAGGCGTCCGCGGCCGTCGTGTTCGATTCGATCACGGTGACCGAGGCGCCCGCGTGCCCCACGGGGCGCCCGGTCCGCGGGTCGATCAGGTGGGCGTATCGTACCCCGTCCACCTCGTAGAAGTCCCGGTAGTCGCCCGAGGTGGCGACCGCCTCCCGCGTCATCTCCAACACGCCGAAGATGCTGCGGGTTCTCGCGTCCGGAGTCTCGATCGCGACGCGCCACGGCTCCCCGTCCTCCTTGGCCTCGCCGGCGCGCAGCTCTCCTCCGACCTCGACGAGGTAGCGGCCGAAGCCGAGCGCCTCGACGGCGCGCGCCACCTCGTCCACCGCAAAGCCCTTCGCGGCGGCGGAGAGGTCGATCGTCAGGTCGTCGCGGGCCTTGGTGACGGTGGAGGCCTCCGGGTCCAGCTGGACGTTTCGGAAGCCGACCCGGGCCCGCGCCGCTGCCAGAACCTCCTCGGTCGGCGGCTCGGGAGCCGAGGCGCCCGAGCCGAAGCCCCACGCGCTGACGAGCGGGCGAACCGTGACGTCGAAGGCCCCGTCGGTCGCCTCCGACACCGCCTGAGACACCGAGAGGACATCGAAGGTCTCGGCAGCCACGCGGAAGGGCTCGTTCGCGGGCGCTGCGTTGAGCGCGGTCAGCTCCGAGTCGTCCCGCCACGTCGACATGAGCGAGTCGACGAGGTCGAGGGCGCCCTCGATCGCCACGCGCACCTCCGTCCGCTGCGCCTCCAAGAGGTCGTGATCGACCTTCACCAGCCACGTCGTGCCGAGCGACTGCCCGGAGAACTCCGCGATGCCGGGCGGCGCCACCGGCGGAGCGAAGACGTACCGCCAGAGCATCAGCGCACCGAGCACGACGACCGAGATCGTGAGGATCCGGACGCGCTGCGGCGTCAGCTCCCGCGGGTTGGCCGGACCGCGCGCGGGCCCGCCCCCCCGAGGGGAAGCGGGCCCGGCGGTCGGTGCTCCTCGGCTCAACTCAGCCGCCGAAGTCGTCGAGCATGACGTCCTCGGGCTCGACGCCGAGATCGTCGAGCATCTTCTTGCAGGCCTCGTTCATCATGGGCGGCCCGCACATGTAGTACTCGCAGTCCTCGGGCGCCGGGTGGTCCTTCAGGTAGTTGTCGTACAGCACCTGATGGATGAAGCCCGTGTAGCCCTCCCAGTTGTCCTCGGGGAGCGGCTCCGAGAGGGCGAGGTGCCAGGTGAAGTTCGGGTTGTTCGCCGCGATCTCCTCGAAGTCCTCGATGTAGAAGGCCTCGCGGAGGGAACGGGCGCCGTACCAGAAGGTCACCTTGCGGTCGGTCCTGATCCGGCGGAACTGGTCGAGGATGTGGGAGCGCATCGGCGCCATCCCCGCACCACCCCCGATGAAGACCATCTCCTTGTCCGTGTCCCGGGCGAAGAACTCCCCGTACGGACCGGTGATCTCGACCTCGTCGCCCGGCTTCAGGTTGAAGATGTAGGACGACATGATCCCCGGGGGGACGTCCGGCTGCCGCGGGGGCGGCGAGGCGATCCGGACGTTGAGCATGATGATGCCCTCCTCCTCCGGGTAGTTCGCCATGGAGTACGCGCGCTCGACCGAGTCGGTCACCACGCTCTTGTACTGCCACATGTTGAACGTGTCCCAGTCGCCCCGATACTCGTCCTCGATGTCCATGTCGGCGTAGTCCGACACGTGCGGCGGGCAGGCGATCTGGATGTAGCCACCGGCGCGGAAGGGGACCTCCTCGCCGGGCGGGAGCTCGAGGACGAGCTCCTTGATGAAGGTCGCGACGTTCTCGTTCGAACGGACCTTGCAGGTCCAGCGACGGACGTCGAAGACCTCGGGATCGATCTCGATCTCGATGTCGTCCTTGACCTTCACCTGACAGGAGAGCCGAAGCCCGTCCCGCGCCTGACCGCGGGAGATGTGCGTCTCCTCGGTCGGCAGGATCGTGCCGTCGCCACCGCACACCTTCACGGTGCAGACGCCGCACGTCCCCTGCCCCCCGCAGGCGGAGGGGATGAAGAGCCCCGACTCGGCCAGGGTGTTCAGGAGGGTCGAACCCGCCTGCGTCTTGATGTCGTGCTCCCCGCCGCCGTTGATGGCGATCGTCACCTCACCCTGCGCGACGAGCGCCCTGCGCGCGCCGACCAGGACGAGGACGAGGAGGAGGATGACCGCGGTGAAGGCGGCAACCCCCGCCATCACGGTCATGGAACCGATTCCCATAGATCTATACGTCTCCTACAGCGAGATGCCGGAGAAGGCCATGAAGCCCATCGACATCAGCCCGACCACGATGAAGGTGATGCCGAGACCGCGCAGCGGCGCCGGGATGTTGCTGTACTTGAGCTTTTCGCGAATGGCGGCGAGTCCGACGATGGCGAGCATCCAGCCGATCCCCGAGGAGACCCCGTAGACGGCCGACTCCCCGAGCGTGTAGTTGCGCTGCACCATGAAGAGCGAGCCGCCCAGGATGGCGCAGTTCACCGCGATGAGCGGGAGGAAGACGCCGAGCGCGTTGTAGAGCCCGGGCGCGAACTTGTCGATCGCCATCTCCACGATCTGCACCATCGCCGCGATGGTCCCGATCAGGAACAGATAGGTCAGGAAGGAGAGGTCCACATCCGGGCTGAGCCCGAGCCACTCCAGCGCTCCCGGCTTCAGGATCCGCGTGTTGAGGATCTGGTTGACCGGGACGGTGATGCCCTGAACGAAGATGACGGCGAAGCCGAGGCCGATCGCGGTGTCGACCTTCCTGGAGACGGCCAGGAAGGAACACATGCCGAGGAAGAAGGCGAGCGCGAGATTCTCAACGAAGATGGCGGTGGCCGCGAGACTCAAATAGTGCTCCAGCATTGATTTCCTCCTCGATCTGCTCCGGGTAGCGCGTCCGCAGGACCCAGATGAAGACACCGATCAGCAGGAACGCTGCTGGAGAGAGCACCATGAAGCCGTTCTTGATGTACCAGCCGCCGTCCGTGGTCGGGTTCAGAACCTGGTACCCGAAGAGGGTGCCCGACCCGAAGAGCTCACGGAAGAAGGCGACGTACATCAGGATCATCGCGTACCCGGCGGAATTCCCGACCGCGTCGAGGAAGCTCAGCTTCACCGGGTTCTGGATCGCGTAGGCTTCGGCGCGACCCATGATGATGCAGTTGGTGATGATCAGACCGATGAAGACGGTCAGCTGCTTGCTGATGTCGTAGACCACCGCCTTCAGGATCTGGTCGGTGATGATCACCAGCGAGGCGATGATGGTCAGCTCGACGATGATGCGGATGCTGGCCGGGAGGCCCTTCCGGATCATCGACACCGCGACGTTGGACCCCACCAGCACGCCGAGCACCGCGAGCGACATGACGAAGGCGGTCTGCATCTTCGTCGTCACCGCGAGCGCCGAGCAGATGCCCAGCACCTGAAGCGCGATGGGGTTGTCGTTGAAGAGCGGATCGAGGAGAGCCGCTCGCTCCTGTTTGCTCAGAATCTTCATGGAGCGGACACCTCCGCGCGGTAGCTGTCCAGGTAGGGACCGAAGCCGTCCGGCCCCAGCCAGAGGTGAATCAGGTTGGTCACGCCGCGCGAGGTGAGCGTGGCACCGGCGAGCCCGTCGATACGGTAGGGGTCGGTCTCGACCGGACCGGCGGTCCCCTTGATCACCTCGATCGCCGGGGCCCCGTCCTCATCGAAGACCTGCCGGCCGGGCCAGAGCGCCTGCCAGCGCGGGTTGTCGACCTCCCCCCCGAGACCGGCGGTCTCGCCGTGCTCGTAGAAGGTGATCCCGGCGACCTGCTCGAGGTCCGCCTCGAGGGCGATGTAGCCGTACAGCGTCGACCAGAGCCCCATCCCCTCGATCGGGAAGATGAGCTTGTCGACCTCGCCGTCGACCATCACCTGGTAGACGAGGGCGACGTTCGGGAGCCTCGGCACCTTCGCCGTATTCGCCGGAGCGGTGCGGGAGAGCGCCGGGTCCTGCGTCGCGACGCGCTGGTCGTAGCTCTGGACGTCGACGCCCTCGGCGACCTCGCCCGTCTGCAGCTCGACCGGGATGCTCACGATGTACTCGTCGAACATCGACTGCGCTTCGTCGGAGGAGAGCTTCTGCCCCGGCTCGATGAGCCCGGCCACGCCGAGCACCTTCGACTGCCGGTCGAGGAGCTTGTTCGCCTCCTGCCGATCCTTGAGTCCGACCGCGGCCGAGGAGACCGCCACCGCGCAGACGACGCAGACCGCCGCCGCGAATCGAACCACCTGGGCCACACTAGGCTGCATACCGGGCCCTCCTCCGCTTGATGTTCGCCTTCACCACGAAGTGGTCGATGAGGGGTGCGAACATGTTCATGAAGAGAATCGCGAGCATCATCCCCTCGGGGTACGCGGGGTTCACGACGCGAATCAGGACCACCAGGACGCCGATCCCGAATCCGTACCACAGCTTGCCGGTCTCGGTGAAGGCGCTGGAGACCGGGTCGGTCGCCATGAAGACGGTGCCGAGCGCCCAGCCGCCGAGCACGATGTGCCACATGAAGGACATCTGGAACATCGGGTTCGTGTCGGAGCCGGCCCAGTTGAGGACCGAGGCCATCAGGAAGGTCCCGACGGTCACCCCGAGCATCGTCCGCCACGAGCCGATCTTCGTCACGATCAGGACGATCGCGCCGAGGAAGGCCGCGATGGCGGAGGTCTCCCCCATCGATCCGGGGATGAAGCCCCAGAAGGCGTCCCACCAGTTCGCGCCGTAGACCGGGCCGAGGGCTTCCATCCCGTCGGTCGCCTGCAGGAGGAGCGTCGCGCCGGTGAAGTTGTCGACGCCGATGAAGTCGGCGGCGATCCAGGGCGCGTCTCCCGACATGAAGGCCGGGTAGGTAAAGAAGAGGATCGCCCGGATCGTGAGCGCCGGGTTGAGGAAGTTCATCCCCGTCCCGCCGAAGATCTCCTTGGCCAGCGTGACCCCGATCGCCGTGACCACCGCCGTCATCCAGAGCGGAATCGTGGGCGGGAGCATCAGTGGGATCAGCGCACTCGTGACGAGGAAGCCCTCATTCACCTCGTGCCGCCGGACCGTGGCGAAGATCATCTCCACCGTTCCCCCGCCGATCAGCCCCGCAACCATCACCGGCACGAAGTACATCGCGCCGTAGAGGGAGGCGAGGAGGATGTTCGACGAGTCGAACGGCAGACCCAGCAGGCTCTGGTAGATCCAGGTCTGTGCGTTGGCGAGCGGGAGCGCGCCGGCCTCGATCGCGAGGAAGGCCTGAAGCCCCGTGTTGTACAGCGCCATCAGCTGCACCGGGAGCATCGCGGCCACGACCACGAGCATCATCCGCTTCAGGTCGAGCGCATCGCGAACGTGTGAGCCGGTTCGGGTGACCGAGCTCGGCGTGTAGAGGATCGTGTCGATCGCGTCCCACGCGTAGTGCCAGCGCTCGAGCCTCCCGCCCGAGCCGAAGTGCGGCTCGAGCCGGTCGAGCTGCTTGCGTAGCGCCTTCATCAGCCCTCCTTCTGGATGATCTCGAGGTTCGTTCGAAGGAGGGGACCGTAGTCCTCCTTGGCGGGGCAGACGAAGGTGCAGAGGGCGACATCCTCCTCGAGGAGTTCGAGGGCGCCCATCTCTTCGGCCTGCTCCACGTCTTCCACGGCGATCGACCGGAGCAAGAAGACCGGCTCCATGTCGAAGGGGAAGACGCGCTCATACAGTCCGATCGGCACCATCGCCCGGTGCGAGCCGTTCGTGCTGGTGTTCCAGTTGCACGACTTCCCGCCGTTGATCGACGAGGCGAAGGCCGGGATCGAGCAGAACTTGTCGAAGCCGGGAGCAACCATTCCGAAGAACTGACGCTCCCCTCCCTCCGCGATCACCGTGACCTGGTTGTCGAAGCGACCGAGCCAGGCGTAGGCCTCCTCGGCGCACGCCTTCCCGCTGAAGACGGAGCCGCTGATCCAGCGGAGGTCACCCGTCAGGCGCTCTCCGTCGGCGATCTCGAAGACCGAGGCCCCCACGCGCGTCTTCAGAAGGCGCGGCTTCGCGACCGGGGGTCCGCCGAGCGCCACGATCCGCTGGACGTCGAGCTTGCCCGTGGCGAAGAGGCGCCCGATCGACGCGACGTCCTGATAGCCGATCTGCCAGACGGTTCGCTTTCGGTTCACCGGTGCGAGGGCGTGGATGTGCACGCCCGCGGTCCCGGACGGATGGGGCCCGTAGAACTCCTCGACCGAGACCGGGGCCGTCACTCCGCTCGGGATATCCGAGCCGCGCTTCACGCAGAGGTAGGTCTTCCCCTCCGTGAACTTGGCGACGACCTGAAGTCCGAGGTCGAAGTCCTTCTTCTGGTCGGCGAGAACGATCTCCGGCTCGGCCGTGAGGGGATTCGAATCCGTCGCCGTGACGAAGATCGCCGCCGGCCGGCTCCCGATCGCCGGGGTCTTGCCGTAGGGCCGCGCGCGGAAGGAGGTCCACATCCCCGACTCCACCAGGAGCGCCTCCGCCTGCTCGGCGGAGAGGCCGCCGACCGGGGCGCCGGTCCAGGACTCGAAGGGCTGGAACTCCTCCTCCCCCATCGATCCCGACCGCTCTCCCTCGGAGAGCTCGATCACGATGCTCTGGAGCATCCGACGCTCGCCGCGGTGGATCGCGACGACCTTGCCGGCCCCGAGGGCCGTGTGGAGGACGCCGGCGTTATTCCGGTCCTCGAAGAGGGGCTGACCGCGTCGCACGGTGTCTCCCTCGGAGACTTCCATGCGCGCCTTCAGGACCGGGAAATCGTCCGCGACGAGCGCGACACGATTCACGGAGATCGACTCGATCTCCCAACTCGGCGCTCCCCCGATGGGGAGGTCGAGCCCGCGTTTGATTTTATGGGTTCCCATGAACCTGCTGGGGAGGGGAGGACGTACGAACGGTGTCCAGGATGCCACGCCGCGCGAGGTCGGCTCCGTCCCTGCGACGCGGGCGCGGCGACACGCGCGCACGCCCGGGCAGGGCCCCCTCTTGGAGGATCGGCGACCCGGGCCGCGAAGGCCTCGAATTCGCCGTCTGAGCAAAGGCTACGAAGCGGCCGGGACGGACCTCCCCAACCGATTCGAAGCCGAAAACCAGGAGCGGGATGTACGATCCCGACATGCAGCGCTCCGGTGGCTTGTGAAATCGTTCACGAGTTGATGGCCGGGAATCTACCTGCACTGAAACTGCAAGGTCAACCTCCCGAAAACCGTGTGATTTCAACAGTTTCGGCCGCGATTGCCGGGAGTTGAAGCGGCGGTGTATTTTGGCGGCCGCATCCGGTTCCGGAGCCCCTCGATTCGACCGAATCGAGCAAAAACGTTCATTCTGCCCCTCCCGAGCGATTCATGCCGATCAAGAGCGACAACTGGATCAAGAAAATGTCCGAAGAGCACGGCATGATCGAACCGTTCGAGGCCGGGCAAGTCCGAGACGGAAGCATCTCCTACGGCCTGTCGTCGTACGGGTACGACATCCGGGTGGCGCCCGAGTTCAAGGTGTTCACGAACGTCCACAACGTGGTCGTCGACCCGAAGCGCTTCGACGACCGATCCTTCGTCGACATCCACGAGCCCGAGTGCATCATTCCGCCGAACTCGTTCGCCCTCGCCCGCACCGTGGAGTACTTCCGGATCCCCCGCGACGTCCTCGTCGTCTGCCTCGGCAAGAGCACCTACGCGCGGTGCGGGATCATCGTGAACGTCACGCCGCTGGAGCCGACGTGGGAGGGCTACCTCACCCTCGAGATCTCGAACACGACGCCGCTCCCGGCGAAGATCTACGCCGACGAGGGGATCGCGCAGCTCCTCTTCTTCGAAGGGGACGAGGAGCCGTCGGTGGCGTACGCGGACCGGAAGGGGAAGTACATGAACCAGACGGGGGTGGTGCTGCCGCGGATGTAAGTCCGTTTGGGCGCGGCCGCGGGTCGGGGCACGCTCCACCCGGGGCACGCTCGACGGGAGGGCGCCGGGGAGGGTGGGTCTCGCTGAGTGGGGGCCGCGATGAGGTTCGCGGCGGCGGACGGTTGCGGGGCGCGCGGCCCCCGCGATCACCCCCGGGAGGAGCGTGCCCCGACCCGCGGCCTTTCGGACTGACTCCGCGGGGCTGGTTGGATCGGCGGGCGGTACGGCGCAGGGGGAAACGACGGAAGGGCGGCTCCCGGGTGGGGAAGCCGCCCTTCCGTGTTCTCACCCCGAGGCGGCGGTCAGTTCGACCGGAGCCTCTCGACCACCGATCAGGTGGGGGTGTCGCCGCCTTCGCCGGCGGAGGTGAGGGTGGCGCGGAAGACCAGTACCGAGTGAGGAGGGATGCGGGGCTGGTCGCGGGCGCCGTAGCCCTGCTCCGAGGGGATCACGATGAGGCGTGTCTCGCCCACCTTCATCCCGGAGACGCCGTCGTTGAAGCCGGCGATCGCCTGGCCGGCGCCGAGGACGAAGGTGAAGGTCCCCTGCTCCACCTGCGTCCCGTCCGAGACCCACAGGGTGTAGTCGAGGGTGACGCTCCCCGTGGTGATCGAGACGCCCTCGCCCTCCTGCAGCGTCTGGATGTAGACGCCCGTCGGGAGTTCGGTCATCGCGGCGAGGTTCACCCCGAGCGAGGCGTCGAAGGTGACGTCTTCCGCCGTACGCGGACCGATCGGGTCATCCCCGCACGCCGCGAGGACCACGAGGGCGAGGAGGGGCACCGCGGTGCGGCGGAAGAGCGAAGGCATTCGGGTCACTCCGGAACTCAGGAAACGGCACGCACCCACCGGCATCCCGCCGACGAGCTCGATACGGATCATGTACGCGCCGGAATCTGGCGTGGTTCCCGCGGGAGGGAAGCCCTGCCGCTTCCAAGGGGGGCTATCGAACGTCGACGAGCTGCAGATCGAAGACGAGGACGCTCTGCGGGGGGATCGTCGGGCGCTTCCCCCGCGAGCCGTAGGCGAGGCCGGGCCGCACGACGAGGCGGACCCTCCCGCCGACCCTCATCTCGGTGACCGCCTGCTCCCAGGCGCGGATGACCTCCCCGCCCCCGATCTCGAATGCGAGCGGCTCGCCGCCGATCGACGAGTCGACCACCGTCCCGTCCGGAAGGTGCGCGACGTAGAGGATCAGCGCCTCGCGGCCGCGGCTCGCGACGCGCCCGACACCCTCGGCCACGACCTCGATCCAGAGCCCGGAGGCCCGCTGCTCCATGCGGGAGAAGTCGACGTTCAGCTCGGGAGCGTACTCGAGCTGGGTCGGGTCGGGCTCGGGGCCGGCGGCCCCGCCGCCCGAGGCGCATGCGGAGAGGAGGCCGAGGACGGGGAG
>JANQLR010000107.1 GCA_028280525.1 Longimicrobiales bacterium | reverse complement strand
GCGCGTGGCTGGCCCTGGGACCCGGATCTGGTCACCCCGACCCGGCCGTGGGACCTCGTCCTCACCGAGGACGAACGGGAGGGGCTGGCGGTCCTGGTCGACCTCATCATACCCGCCGACGACGTCTCCCCCGCCGCGAGCGATGTGGGCGCGGTCGACTTCATCGACGAGTGGGTGAGCGCCCCGATGGAGAGCATGGGGCGCGACCTCGTGCTGATCCGTGGCGGTCTGGCGTGGCTCGACCGGGAAGCCGCCACGCGTTTCGGCGACGGTCGCCGCTTCCGCGACCTCGCCCAGGCGCAGCAGACGGCGATCTGCGACGACATCTGCTGGCGGGAGACGACGGCGGAGGAACACCTCTACGGATCCCGCTTCTTCGACAAGGTCCGCGACCTGACCGCCACCGCCTTCTACACGACCGAGGAGGGGATGGAGGACATCGGCTACGTCGGGAACCGGCCGCTCCCCGAGTGGACCGCACCACCCCCCGAGGTCCTCCGTCACCTCGGCCTGCCCGAGGCCGGCGCGTGAGCCTCGGGGATCCGGTCGCGACCGCGTCGGACCGAGCCGGCATGCCGACGGAGGTGCACCGGCAGCGCCTCTTCCTGGGGAGCTGCGTTGCGCTGATCGCCACCTCCGTATCCTTCGCGACCGTGGGCGCCATCATGCTCGCCCTCAAGCGCGAGTTCGTCCTGACGAACGCGGAGGTGGGGTGGATCGGGGGCGCGGCGCTCTGGGGCTTCGCCGTCTCGCAGCTCGTATTCGCCCCCCTCGCCGACACCCTGGGAATGCGCGCGCTCCTGCGCATGTCCTTCCTGGGGCACCTGGTCGGCCCGCTGATCATGATCTTCGCCCCGGGCTTCACGACGCTCTTCGTGGGCGCCCTGGTGATCGCGATGGCGAATGGGCTGGTGGAGGCGGCGTGCAACCCCCTCGTCGCCACCCTCTACCCCGACGACAAGACGGTGAAGCTGAACCAGTTCCACGTCTGGTTCCCCGGCGGGGCGGTCCTCGGGGGGCTCGCGGCCTTCGGACTCGACACCGTCGGGGTCGAGGCGTGGCAGGTGAAGCTCGGCCTCGTCCTCCTCCCGACCCTCGCCTACGGCGTCATGATGCTCGGGGAGACCTTTCCGGCGACCGAGGGGCGCGACGCCGGGGTCAGCGTCCGCGAGATGTTCGGGGCCGCCTTCGGCACCCCGCTCATGTGGGTCCTCCTGATCGCGATGACGATGACCGCCTCGGTCGAGATCGGTCCGAACCGGTGGGTGCCCGCGGTCGTCGAGGCGGGGGGGATGCCGGGGATCCTCGTCCTCGTCTGGATCAGCGGGATCATGGCGGTGCTGCGCCTCTTCGCCGGACCGATCGTGCACGCCCTCTCCCCGACCGGGATCCTCCTCGCCTCCGCCGTCGTCACCGGGATCGGGCTCGCCTCGATGAGCTACGCCACCTCCGGCGGCGCGACCATCGCTGCGGCGACCGTCTTCGCGGTCGGGATCTGCTACATCTGGCCGACCATGCTCGGCGTCGTCTCCGAGCGGGTTCCCCGCTCCGGGGCGCTCGGCCTCGGGCTGATGGGGACGGTCGGGATGGCCACCGTGGGTCTGGTGACGGCGCCCGCGATGGGGGCCGTGGCCGACCGGTTCACCCACGAGCGTCTCCCGGTCTCCGAGACGGCGATGCTCCTCGAGGACTTCGCCGCGCAGGCGTTGGCCGCGGAGACGGCCGGACCGGACGTCGGGGCGGCGATCACCGAGATCGAGGGCGTCCGCCGGGCGACGCCCGGGGGCGGTGGGGTCGAGGGCGGCCTGACTGCAGCGACCGAGCTCCCCTCGCCGCAGACGGCGACGGCGCTCCGTGCGATCATCGCCGCGGACGCGGCGCCGTGGGCCGCCGACGCCCAGGCCCTTCTCGGCCCCGCCGACAACTACGGGGGCCGCATCTCCTTCCGCTACCTGGTCCCGCTCTGCTGGGTTCTGATGGCGATCTTCGGCGTCCTGTGGTGGCGCGATCGGAGCGCCGGCGGCTACCGCGCGACCCGGATCGAGGCGGGATGAGGAAGATCCGCTACGGGATGGTCGGCGGGGGACCGGGCGCCTTCATCGGGGCCGTCCACCGGATGGCGGCGAATCTGGACGGGGAACTCGAACTCGTGGCGGGCGCCTTCAGCGCCGATGCCGCGAAGTCGGCGGCACAGGGGGCCGAGCTCGGGCTCGACCCCGGTCGGGTCTACGCCTCGTACACGGAGATGGCCGCGGCCGAGGCCGCGCTGCCCGGGGACGAGCGGATCGAGGTGGTTTCGATCGTCACCCCCAACCACCTCCACTTCCCCGTGGCGCGTGCCTTCCTCCAGGCCGGCATCCACGTCGTCTGCGACAAGCCGCTCACGACCACGATCGTGGACGCGGAGGCGCTCGTGGCGATGGCGGTGGAGCGCGACCTCCTCTTCTGCGTCACCCACAATTACACGGGCTACCCGATGGTGAAGGAGGCGCGCGAACGGATCGGCGCCGGGGCGATCGGGGAGCTCCGCAAGGTCATCGTCGAGTACTCGCAGGGGTGGCTCTCCACCCTCCTCGAGGCGGAGGGGCAGAAGCAGGCCGAGTGGCGCGCCGACCCCGCGCGGGCCGGGATCAGCTCCGCCCTCGGCGACATCGGCTCGCACGGTCACAATCTGGTCGAGTACGTCACCGGTCGGCGCGTGACCCGCGTCTTCGGCGACCTCGGCACGGTCGTCCCGGGGAGGACGCTCGAGGACGACGCGACCGTCCTCCTGCGGATGGAGGGGGAGCTCCGCGGCGTCCTCCTCGTCTCCCAGATCGCCCAGGGCGAGCGGAATCACCTGCGACTGCGCGTCTACGGCTCGGAGGGGGGGATCGACTGGGTGCAGGAGTCGCCGAACCGCCTGCGGGTCACGAGGCCCGACGGCTCCGAAGAGATCCTCTGGCGGGGCGGGGCGCTCTCCGACTCCGCGGCCGCCCACACCCGGATCCCCGCCGGCCACCCCGAGGGCTTCATCGAGGCCTTCGCCAACCTCTACCGGAACGTCGCCCGTACGCTCCGGGCCCGCTCCGAGGGTCGGGAGCCGAGCGTGACGGACCTGGACTTCCCCGGGGTGGAGGACGGCGCCCGAGGGGTCCGCTTCATCGACGCGGCGGTTCGGAGTGCGACGCTCGACGGCTGGGTCGAGATGTCGGAGGTGGGCGGGGGGTGAGGGGTGCGGCCGCGGGCCGGGCCCGCGCGGGACGAGATCGACATTTCCCGACCCGCCCGACGTAGGTATCGTGCAGCTGCCGAAGGGGTGGGAAGTGCCGCACTCCGGCAGAGGTGACCGGCAGGATCCAGAGACTCGGGATGGAGGAGACGGGATGGGAAAGGTGATGATGGCGGGGCTTCTTCTGGCGGGGCTGGCCACCGCGACGGTTCGGTCGGGCGACACGGCGCCCCTCGACCCGACCTCGGGGGCGACCTCGACCCCCGCGGAGGCCGCCGCCACCGAGGTGCCCCGCAGCGCCGACGAGCAGGCGGTCCACGACGCGGTCCTCGACTACGTGGAGGGCATCTACCGCGTTCAGCCCGAGCGGATCGAGCGCAGCGTCCACCCCACCCTCCGCAAGTACGGCTACGTGCGCGGAGAGCAGGGCTGGGGCGGCACGGCGATGACCTTCGAGCAGCTCCGTGACCTGGCGGCGACGTACAACACGAACGGACGGATCGGCGCGGACGCCCCCAAGGAGATCACCGTCTTCGACGTCCTCGATCAGACCGCGACCGCCAAGCTCGTCGCCGACTGGGGGATCGACTACTTCCACCTCGCGAAGGTGGAGGGCCGGTGGCAGATCATGAACGTCCTCTGGCAGACCCCGCCGGAGATGTAGGATCGTCCCGCCGCGCCGAGGGTGCAGGCGGCGCGATCTGGTCCCGAACCCGGATGTGAGGAGGCAGGATGGACCTCGTTACCCTACCGCAGGCGCTCTTCGTCTTCTACGGGGCGCTCGTCCTGGGCTGCGGGGGCACCCTCGGCTTCATCCTCGGCCGCAACTTCGGTCGACCTCGACGGGTGCCTCCGCCGGATGACCTGAGCCGCCGACTGCGCCTCGTCGAGGAAGAGCTGGAGATCGCGCAGAGTGAACTCGTGTCTCTCCGGGATGCAGGGGAGTTCACTCGACGGCTGGGCGAGGCACCCGAGCCGCGGCGGTCGGAGCCGTCCACGGAGGCGGCCTGACGGCGCGACCCCGGCCGCCTACTCGGAGCGGAGGGACCCGGCCACGTCGACGCGGGTGGCGCGCAGCGCCGGTCGCAGGACGGCGAGGAGGGTAGCCAGAGCCAGCGCGGCGGTGGCGACTCCGAAGCCGATGGGGTCGAGCGCGGGGACGTCGTAGAGGAAGCGTTCGAGGACGTCGGACAGAAGCACCGCGCCCACGCCTCCCGTCACCCCGCCGATCCCGGCGACGAGGGCGCCCTGGCGGAGGACCATCGCGAAGACCTGCCGCGGTTCGGCCCCCAACGCCAGGCGGACGCCGATCTCGCGCCGCCGCTGGCCGACGGCGTGGGAGAGCGTGCCGTACAGCCCGACCGCGGCAAGGAGGAGTGCGGCGAGGGCGAAGCTGCCGATGAGCCACGCCTGGAAGCGGGGCTCCGTCTCGACGCTGCGGATGCGGTCCTCCATGCGAACCATCTGCTGAATCGGGACGATCGGGGAGACGGTCGCCGCGGCGCGCCGGAGATCGGAGGCGAGCGGCCCGTACTCGCGCTCGCTCCGCACCACGACCTTGATCCACGGCCACTCGACCTGGGTGTGGGGGAGGTAGAGGGCCGGTTGCGGCCCCTCCTCCGCGCGACGGATGACGACGTCGTCGACGACGCCGACGACCCGGAGGGCCGCGCCCTCGCCTCCGACCAGGATCGTGGCGCCCACCGGGTCGACGCCCTCGAAGTCGCGTTCGACGAGGGCACGGTTGACCACGGCGACCGGCTCCCCGTCCGGGCCGTCGGCCTGGAGAATGCCGCGACCCTCCAGGACCGGCTGTCCCACCGTCTCGAAGTACCCGGGCGTGACGGCGTAGCCCGCGATCCCGGTGCGGGCGTCCTCCTCCGTCTCCCCCGGGAAGCGGATCGCCGGAGCCCAGTTCGGATCCTCGAAGGGGAGGTTCGAGACGCCGGCGACGCCGCTCAGTCCGGAGACCTGGCGAACCGCCTCGATCGTCTCGTCCCACGCTCCCCACGTCGACGGGGGGCCGCCAGGCCGCTTGGCCGCGAGGCGGAAGGAGACGAGCCCCTCCGCCCGGAAGCCGGGATCGACCGAGGAGACCTTCACGAAGGAGTGCATCAGAACGCTCGCCCCGATTCCGAGGAGGAGGGCGACGGCGAGCTGCACCGTCACCAGCGCGGTGCGGAGCCCCGCTGCGGCCCCGCCTCCGGAGCCCGCCGAGTTGGCGCGGATGGCGGTCGCCGGATCCCGTCGAGCGACGCCGGCTGCGGGGAGGATCCCGATCAGGACGCCCGCGCCGAGAGAGACGGAGA
This sequence comes from Longimicrobiales bacterium, assembly GCA_028280525.1. Lineage (GTDB taxonomy): Bacteria > Gemmatimonadota > Gemmatimonadetes > Longimicrobiales > Gaopeijiaceae > Gaopeijia. Next base: position 1,257 of record JANQLR010000107.1, on the reverse strand, counting down.
GGGCGAGGAGGAGGACGCGACCGTCCACGCCGATCGCCCCCATCCGCGGGACCTCCGGGGACAGCGCCAGGAAGGCCTCCACCCCGAGCGCCGCGATCACGACCCCGAGCAGTCCGCCGGCCAGCGAGAGCAGCAGGCTCTCCAGGACGACGTGGCCGACGAGCGTAGCGCGCCCGGCACCCAGAGCCCGACGCACGCTCAGCTCCCCGAGGCGGTCGCTCGTCCGGACCAGGAGGAGGTTCGCCGCATTCATCGCGGAGAGGATGAGGAGGAGGGCCGCCGCGCCCAGGAAGACGAGGAGCGGGCGACGCGAGGCGCCGATCACGTCGTCCCGCAACCCGTTCACCCCGTAGCCGAACCAGCTCCCATCCGGGTAGACGTTGCCCTCGGGGAAGTCGCGCGCGAGCTCGGCGGCGAGCCCCTCGAACTCGGCGCGCGCCGCGATGACCCGGCTCCCGCCCGAGAGACGGCCCAGGAGCGAGAGAGACCGGCTGCCGCGTTGCTCGTAGCGGGGGCTCGTGGGATCGAGCGGCTGCCAGAACTCCACCTCGCCGGCCCCCGCGCTCTCCGGCGGCACGAAGTCCGCGGAGAGGACGCCCACGATCGTCGGCGCGGACGCGCCCTCCGGCGCCGGGACCGGTCGACCGACGACGGCGGGGTCGCCGCCGAAGCGGGTCCGCCACGTCCCGTACGCGAGAACCACGGGCGGGACGTCGTTCGGCCCGTACTCGTCGGGGGTGAAGAGCCGCCCCAGCTCGACGCCGGCGCCGAGCACCTCGAAGAAGTCCTCCGTGACCCGCCCGAGGCGAGCGAGCTGAGGTCCGTCGCCCTGATCGGGGATCAGTGCGCTGGAGATCTCCACCCCCGCCAGGAGGTCGAGCGTCCGGGTGCGGTCGCGGAGGTACTCCATGTTCTTCACGGAGACCCCGGCCAGGTGCTGCAGGTCGTCGACGCCCTCGACCCACTCCCGTCCCGGGAAGGTCACCCCGACGGCGACCAGCCGCTCCTCGTCGTCGTAGGGAAGGGGCCGGAACATCACCCCGTCCACGACCGAGAGGATCGTGGTCGTCGCCCCCACTCCGAGCCCCAGCGTCAGGATCGTGACCAGGGCGAACCCCGGCCGCCGGACCAGACCCCGGATCGCCGTCCGAATCGTGCGCACACCATCTCCCATCCCCACACCTCCCCCTGCCCGCGCCTCGCGGACGTCGTTGTGATCCCACGGCCTGCGTGCGCGCTCCTGCACGCTCCGAGGCC
>JANQLR010000253.1 GCA_028280525.1 Longimicrobiales bacterium | reverse complement strand
CACTCGGCGGAGGAAGGACGCGGGCGGGGGGCGGGCCCGACCGGGACGGTGCTGCGGTTCACCGGCCCAGCTGGTCTACCTTCGCCACCTCTACCAGTGGCTGAACGAGGTCCGTTTCGACGGCCTGCTCCCAGCGCGGATGCACCTTCGCCTCTCGAACCGGATGAAGACGCGCTTGGGACAGATGGCGCCGGGCTATCGGGAAGGGCGACCGGTCGTCCTGGAGATCGCCCTGAATGTCGACCTTCTGCTGGAGGCGAACGACCGGCTCCTGCTCGACACGATGGTGCACGAGATGGCGCACGTCGCCGACTGGCTCTTCGACGGTGAGGTCGGCCACGGACGGAGCTGGAGGGACTGGGCGGAGTACGCCGGCTGCGAGCCCAGCGCGTGCACACGCGCCGACTTCCAGCGCCGCCCTCGCGGTACACGGACCGTTACCCGCGTCCCGGCTCTCCCGGCGGAGGCGGAGAGGTTCCTTCGGCAGAGGGTCGCCCCGGAGCAGGGCGGCCGGGGTCAGGCGCTCGCGCTCTGGTAGCTGAGGGCCTCGTTCCGCTCGATCAGGATCCTCCGCATGGCGAGGGCGTCCCGTAGGGCGAGTCGGAGGAAGTCGATCTCGACCGGCTTCACGAGGTAGGTGCGGGCGCCCTGATCGATGCAGTCGATCGCCACGGCCGGATCGTCCACGCCGGTCAGCATGATCACGGCGAGCTCGGGGTCTCGGCGGAGGGCCCAGCGCAGGAATTCGGGACCCTTCATCCGCGGCAGCTCGATATCCAGGAGCACCAGGTCGAACCGCTGCGAGTTCAGCCACTGGTCCGCCTCCTCCGCCGACGCCGCCGTGCGGACGTTGTATCCGAGTCCGGTCACGAGTCGCTGGAGGCTGTTCCGGATCGGCGCCTCGTCGTCGACGACGAGGACCTGGCCACGAGAGGGCGCGTGGGCGACGGCTTCGCGCCACCCGATCCGGGTGCTGGACATGGCAGAGGGGTGTGAAGTGGACGAAGGGGGCATTCCGCCGTTGCGGAAGTATCGGCCCCACATCGTCCGGAGTTGAGCGCTCCGCGAGGCCCTAGTCGTCCAGGGTCGAGCGGACGCTCTCGGCCAGGTCGGCGAGCGAGAAGGGCTTGGGCATGAACGGCTTCGGGGGCTCTCCCGGAGCCCGGCCGTACTGCCGGGTCGTGTACCCGGAGGTGAAGAGGATCCGCTGGAGCGGGAGACGCTCGCGAACGGCTTCAGCCATCTCGATCCCCGTCATCCGCGGCATGACGACATCTGTCAGGATGAGGTCGAACGTCTGGCCGTCGTCGACGATCTCGAGCGCTTCGACGCCATCCGACGCGGTGCGGACTTCGTAGCCGAGCTTCTCGAGGAGCCGCCCCGTGACTCGCCGGACCGTCTCCTCGTCATCCACGAGGAGGATGCGCTCCCCGCGACCCATCGGCACACCGGATGGGCCCGTCTCGGAGGACACCGAGGACTCGGGCGGGCGGCCGAGGTGCCGGGGCTCGGACGAGTCGGACTCGTCGCCGGCAGCGGCCAGTGGAGCGATTGGTTCTGTCACGGTAGCCGAATCATGGTGTGGCGCTTCGGATCACGCAATTACGATGTGCGACCGGCGTCAGGCCCTCGTGACGGCGAGCGCACAAGGGTTGGACCTCGCCACAAGAACAGATGTTCCCGGGGGCGAGGACATGGCCGTTCAGGACGAGAGGGCCTCCTGAACCGCGTCGACGACGGCCTCGGTCGTGATTCCGAAGTGGCGGTAGAGCTCTTCCGCAGGGGCCGAGGCACCGAACTCGTCGATCCCCACCGCTCGGCCGCGACGTCCGAGCCAATGCTGCCATCCGAAGGTGACCCCGGCCTCGACCGAGACGCGGACGGCCGAATCCGGCCCGAGGACGGTGTCGCGGTAGGCGGCGCTCTGCCGCTCGAAGAGGAACCAGCTGGGCATGCTGACGACGCGCGTCGGAACCCCCTCCTCCTCCAGCCGTGCCCGCGCCTCGACGGCGAACTGGACCTCGGAGCCGGAGGCGAGCAGAACCACCTTCGGCACGTCCGCGTTCGCCTCTTCCAGGATGTAGGCGCCGTGGACCGCTTCTCCGGCCGGGGCGCCGGCGCGCTCGAGCGCTGGCACCTTCTGGCGCGTCAGTGAGAGGAAGGCGGGCCCGTCCGTCCGGCGCAGCGCCTCGGCCCAGAGGACGGCCGTCTCCGCGGGGTCCGCGGGCCGCAGGTCCATGAGGTTCGGGACCATGCGCAGCGTCATGAGCTGCTCGACCGGCTGGTGGGTCGGGCCGTCCTCCCCGAGCCCGATCGAGTCGTGCGTCCAGACGTAGGTCGCCGGGACCTTCATGAGCGCGGCGAGGCGGACGGCCGGCCGCATGTAGTCGGAGAAGATCAGGAAGGTGCCGCCGAAGGGCCGAACGCCGCCGTGGAGGGCCATCCCGTTGAGGATCGCCCCCATCGCGTGCTCGCGGACGCCGAAGTGGACGACGCGCCCACCGGGGTTCTTCGCGAGGAGCGAACCGCCCTCCTGGATGTCCGTCTTGTTCGACCCGCCAAGGTCGGCCGAGCCCCCGATCAGCTCGGGGATCCTGGCGGCGAGGGCGTTCAGCACCTTCCCGCTCGAGTTACGCGTCGCGTCCGCCTCGGTCAGCTCGGGCAGATCGGCATCCCACCCCTCGGGGAGATCGCCGGCCATCATCCGCTCGTACTCGTCGGCCTCCGCGGGGAAGGCTCCGCGGTACGCCTCGAAGCGGACGTTCCAGGAAGCCTCGGCGGCAGCGCCCCGCTCGGCCACCTTCCACCACTCGGCGCGCGCTTCCTCCGGCACGAAGAAGGGCTCCTGCGAAGGATAGTTGTAGAAGGCCTTGGCTCCGGCGATCTCTCCTTCCCCGAGCGGGGCGCCGTGCGAGCCGGCGGTCCCGGCCTTGGTCGGCGCACCCCAGGCGATCTGCGTCTTCAGAACGACGAGCGTCGGGCGCTGGTCCTCCGCCTTCCCGGCTTCGATCGCCGCGTCGATCGCAGCGAGGTCGTTCCCGTCCTCGACGGTGACGACGTGCCAGCCGTACGCCGCGAAGCGAGCGCCCTGGTCGGTCGAGGAGGCGAGGTTCGTGCTCCCCTCGATCGTGATCTCGTTGTCGTCGAAGATCCAGATGAGCTTCCCGAGCTTCTGGTGCCCCGCGATCGCCGCCGCCTCGTGGCTGATCCCCTCCATGAGGTCGCCATCCGAGCAGAAGACGATCGTGTGGTGATCGACGATCTCGTGCCCCGGCCGGTTGAAGCGGTCCGCGAGCCAGCGCTCGGCCATCGCCATCCCGACCGAGTTCGCAACGCCCTGACCGAGCGGTCCGGTGGTCGTCTCGACTCCGGCGGTGTGCCCGACCTCGGGGTGCCCCGGGGTCCGCGAGCCGAGCTGACGGAAGTCCTTGATGTCCTCGAGGCTGACGTCGTACCCGGAGAGGTGCAGGAGCGAGTAGATCAGCATCGAGGCGTGCCCGACCGAGAGGACGAACCGATCGCGGTTGGTCCACGCGGGATTCCCCGGGTTGTGCGTCAGGTGTTTCGTGAACACCGAGTAGCCGAGCGGCGCGAGCGCCATCGGGGTGCCGGGGTGGCCGCAGTTGGCCTTCTGGACCGCGTCCATGGAGAGGACGCGGACGGCGTCGATGCAGAGGCGCTCGAGGTCGGTCATGGGCTCGCGGTGCGGGCGGGTGAAGTGGTGGAGATGTGAAGCGGGGCCGGGAGCACGTCAGGCCCCCGACCCCGGCACAGGTCAGTTCGCGACGAAGTTGATCATGCGGTTCGGAACGTGGATGACCTTCCGGACGGTCTTCCCGTCGAGGTGCCGGGCCACGTTCTCCTCGGCCTGCGCCGCAGCGACGGCGCTCTCCTGGTCGGTGTCTACCGGGACGGTGATCGTTCCGCGGAGTTTGCCCATCACCTGGACGGCCATCTCGACCGAGTTCTCGGCCGCCTTCTCCGCGTCGAACTCCGGCCAGTTCCGGCCCTCGAAGATCGATTCCTCGTGCCCGAAGCGCTCCCAGAGCTCCTCCGCGAGGTGCGGGGCGAAGGGCGCGACCATGACGACGAGCGGTTCGATCTCGGCCCGCGCGGCGGTGCGTCCCCCGGCGCGGATCACGTTCAGGCACTCCATCATCGCGGCGATCGAGGTGTTGTACCCGAGCTCGGGAATCTGCTGGGTGACCTGCTCGATCGTCTGATGGACCTTCCGCTCCACGTCGGCGTCCGGCTCGCGGTCCTCGGCGTTCACCGCGGTGTCGAAGAGCCGGTGCAGGAAGCCGCGCGGCCCCTCGATCCCCTTGTCCTGGTAGTCACCGCCCTCCTCGAAGGGCCCGAGGAACATGAGGTAGGTGCGGAAGGTGTCCGCACCGTACTGCTCGATGATCGGGTCGGGGACGATCACGTTCCCCTTCGACTTGGACATCTTCGCGCCTTCGCGGATGATGAGTCCGTGCGCGCGGAAACGAGTGAAGGGCTCCTCGAACTCCAGGTGGCCGAGGTCCTTCAGCACCATGGTCAGGAAGCGCGAGTACATCAGGTGGAGCACGGCGTGCTCGTTCCCGCCGATGTACGTGTCGACCGGGAGCCACCGTTTCGTGATCTCCGGGTCGAAGGCCACGCCCTCCGAATCGGTCGACGGGTAGCGCAGGAAGTACCAGCCGGAGTCGAGGAAGGTGTCGGAGACGTCGGTCTCGCGACGGGCCGGTCCCTCGCACGACGGGCAGTCGACCTGATACCACTCTTCGACGCGCGCGAGCGGAGAGATCCCGGAGTCGTCCGGACGGAAGTCCTCCACGCGCGGCAGGATCACCGGGAGGTCGGACTCCGGCACCGGCACGGCACCGCAGCTGTCGCAGTGGATGATCGGGATCGGCGGCCCCCAGTAGCGCTGACGGCTGATGCACCAGTCGTGCAGACGGTAGTTCACCTGCAGCTCGCCGAGGTCGCGCTCCCCGAGCCACTCGGTCACGGCTCGGATCGCCTCGGCCTTCGGCATCCCGTCGAAGTGGCCGGAGTTCACCAGCCTCCCGTCGCCGGGCGCGGCCTCCTCGAGCGGAGTGTCGGCGTCCTCGTCCTTCCGCGCGACCACGCGGCGGATCTCCAGACCGAACTCGGTCGCGAACTCGAAGTCGCGCTCGTCGTGGCCCGGGACGGCCATGATCGCGCCGGTCCCGTAGTCCATCAGCACGTAGTCGGCGATCCAGACCGGGATCGCCTCGCCGGTCGCCGGGTTGCGGCAGTAGCCCCCGGTGAAGACCCCCGTCTTCTCCTTGTCCGTCTTCTGGCGCGAGACCAGGTCGGAGCCGGCGGCCTTCTGGCGGTAGGCGTCAACCTCCGCGCGGCTCGCGTCCGTGGTCAGGAAGTCGACGGCCGGGTGCTCCGGGGCGAGAACCATGAAGGTCGCGCCGAAGACGGTGTCCGGCCGGGTGGTGAAGACGCGAATCGTGTGCGCCTCATCCGTCAGGTGCACCGCCTCCGGATCGATCGCGTCCGGCCGGCTGTCGCGCTCGCCCAGCTCCGCAATCGGGATCAGCGGGAAGGCGAGCTCCGCCCCCTCGCTCCGCCCGATCCAGTTGCGCTGGGCCTTCGTGGTCGTATCGGACCAGTCGATCGTCTCCAGGTTGTCGAGGAGGCGCTGGGAGAACTGCGTGATCTTGAAGAACCACTGGGCGATCCGGCGCTGCTCGACCGGGGTGTCGCACCGCTCGCACAGCCCCCCGACCACCTGCTCGTTCGCGAGCACGGTCATGCACGAAGGACACCAGTTGACCGGCGCCTCCTTCCGCTCCGCGAGGCCGGCCTCGAAGAGCTTCAGGAAGACCCACTGCGTCCAGCGGTAGTAGTCGGGCTGCGTGGTGTCGACGGCGTGGTCCCAGTCGAACATCCCCCCGATCCGCCGGAGCTGCCGCGTGAAGTTCTTGACGTTGCTCGGGATCAGATCCATCGGATGCGTCCCGACCTTCAGCGCGAAGTTCTCCGAGTGGATCCCGAAGGCGTCGAAGCCGATCGGCTCGAAGACGTCCTTCCCCTGCAGTCGCTGGAAGCGGCCGTGCACGTCCGCCCCGGTGAAGGCGTAGATGTTGCCCACGTGGAGCCCCTCGGCGGAGGGGTACGGGAACATCATCAGGTTGTAGAAGGGGTTCTCCGCGGTCCGGAGCTCCTCCACGGTGAAGGCGTTGGTGCCGCGCTCGTCCCAGCGCGTCTGCCACTTCTGCTCGACGTCCGACGGGACGTATCCGCGCTCTTCGTTGTCCATCACGAGTCTTCCGGGTGCCCCTTCGGGCGGGTGGGGGATGAGCGTTGCAAGCTATACCCCCGGGGGATCCGTCCCAAGGGTGCAGCGTCATCGTTCGAGCGTCGTCTGAAGCGGTCTCGAGCCCCCCGTCGACGGCGCTCTGCAACTTCCGTCCGGCTCCATCCGTCCATCCAGTGGTGACCGTTGGCCCGCTGGCCCTCCCACGACGCCGAGATCTTCCCATGCGTGAGCTCCGACTCGCCTTCCGCAGCCTGCTTCGTACCCCCTTCGTCACCGGGATCGCCGTCCTCTCGCTCGCGCTCGGCATCGGCGCGAACGCCGGGATCTACTCCCTCATGGATGCGATGCTGCTCAGGCAGCTCCCGGTCACCGAGCCCGACCGTCTGGTCAACATCGCGGTGCCGGGGCCGAACCCGGGGTCGCAGTCGTGCGGAGTCGCCGGTGGGTGCGACGAGGTCCTCAGCTACGCGATGCTGCGCGACCTGCAGGCGTACGAGGCGTCGACGGTCGATGGGATCGTGGGGCACGTGAACTTCCAGGCGAACATCGCCTACGACGGGACGACCACGTCGGGTGAGGGCGCCCAGATCACCGGGAACTACTTCGAGGTCCTCGGCATGCGGCCCGCCCTCGGCCGACTCCTGGGGAATGCGGACGACGAGGAGGTCGGCGGGCACTACGTCACCGTCCTCTCCCACAGCTACTGGCAGAACCAGCTCGGGGCGGATCCGGGCGTGCTCAACTCGACCATCGTGGTGAACGGCGAGTCGCTGACCGTGGTCGGAGTCACTCCGGAAGGGTTCACCGGGACGGTCCTCGGCGCCGACCCCGACCTCTACGTGCCGATGACGATGCGCGGCGTGATGAACCCCTGGTTCGACGGCTGGGAGAACCGGCGCTGGTACTGGGCGTACGCCTTCGCGCGCCTCGCCCCGGGCGCGACGCTCGAGCAGGCGGAGGAGGAGCTCTCCTCCTTCTACAACGGGGTGATCAACGACATCGAGGTCCCGCTGCAGGAGGGCGTGACCGAGGCCACGCTCGAGGAGTTCAAGGCGAAGCGGATCGTGCTCGCCGAGGGGTGGCGGGGGCAGAGCAACATCCACGAGGAGGTGGAGACGCCCTTCCGGCTCCTCCTCGGCATCACCGCCTTCGTTCTCCTGATCGCCTGCGCGAACATCGCGAACCTGATGCTCGCCCGCGGCGCCTCCCGCGGCACGGAGATGGCGGTCCGCGGCTCCCTGGGGGCGAGCCGCATGCAGCTGGTCCGTCAGCTCATGCTCGAGTCGCTGATTCTGGCGGCGGTCAGCGGCGTCGCCGGCCTGATCGTCGGCGAGGCGACGCTCCGCTTCCTGGCGAGCTTCGTGCCCGCGGAGGGGATGGAGTCGCTGCAGGTCGGGATGGACGGCAACGTCCTCCTCTTCACCGGCGGGGTCGCGATCGTCACCGGGATCCTCTTCGGGCTCTACCCGTCGCTCCACGCCAGCCGAACCGATCTGGCGACGCTGATCCGCGCCGGCTCGGGGAAGGATTCGGGAGCCCGGGCCGCGAGCCGATTCCGGTCCGGGCTGGTCACGCTGCAGATCGCCCTGTCGATGGCGCTGCTCGTCTCCGCGGGCCTGTTCGCGCGCAGCCTGACGAACGTCACCGCGGTCGATCTCGGAATGGACACCGAACAGGTCGTGCAGTTCGAGGTCGCGCCAGGGCTGAACGGCTACGACTCGGAGCAGTCGAAGGCCCTCTTCCAGCAGATGGAGGAGCGGCTGGCGGCGATCCCCGGGGTCACCTCGGTGACGACCTCCATGGTCCCCCTCATCGCGGGGAGCAACTGGGGGAACGACGTCTCGGTCGAGGGCTTCGCATGGGAGCCCGGAGTCGACTCGAACTCGCGCTTCTCCGCGGTGGGGCCCGGCTTCTACTCGGCGATGCGCATCCCGCTGCTCGCGGGTCGTGAGTTCACCGCCGCGGACGCGATGGACAACCCGAACGTCGCGATCGTCAACGAGTCCTTCGCCCGGAAGTTCGGACTCGACCCGCGCGAGGCGGTCGGGAAGCGGATGGCGCGGGGGACCGGGACGGACGTCGAACTCGACATGGAGATCGTGGGGATCGTGCAGGACGCGAAGTACTCGGAGGTGAAGGCCGAGATCCCCCCCGTCTTCACCGTCCCCTATCTCCAGGACGACGGCATCACGCACAACTACTTCTACGTGCGCACCGGCGGGGACGTGCAGTCGACGGTGACGGCGATCCGGTCCGAGGTGGCCCGGCTCGACGCCAACCTGCCGATCAACGGACTCCGCATGCTCGAGGAGACGATCGAGGAGAACATCGTCCTGGATCGGTTCATCGGGACGCTGTCGACCGCCTTCGCCATCCTCGCCACCCTCCTGGCCGCGGTCGGGCTCTACGGGGTGCTCAGCTACGCCGTTTCCCAGCGGACCCGCGAGATCGGCGTCCGCATGGCGCTCGGCGCGGAGACGGGCCAGGTCCGTGGGCTGGTCCTTCGCCAGGTGCTCGGGATGACGATCGTGGGCGGAGCGATCGGGCTGGGTGGGGCGATCTACCTCGCGGGTTTCGCCGAGGCGCTCCTCTTCGGGATGCAGGGCACGGACCCCGTGGTGCTGATCGCCGCCCCGATCACGCTCGCGCTGGTGGCGGGGCTGGCCGGGTACCTGCCGGCGCGTCGCGCGTCGCGGGTGGATCCGATGGTGGCGCTCCGGTACGAGTAGCGGATCGGTCAGTCCTCCCGGAGGATCCGAGCGGGCTCCAGCCTGCGGCTGCGCAGCGCCGGCCCCAGGACGGAGAGGATCCCGATCGCGAACAGGACCAGGGGCGTTACCGCCAAGGTAACCGGGTCGTGGGGGTCCACGGCGTGCAGGAAGCCGTCGAAGAGCCGTGCGACGAACCAGAAGGCGCCGAGGCCGATCAGTGTGCCTGCGGCGACGGGGGCCAGGCCCTCGATCGCGACTCGTCGAGCCACGTCCAGCTGTGAGGCACCGAGCGCCAGGCGGACGCCGAGGGCACGGCGCGCCCGTCGGACGCCGTGGGCGGTCACACCCCACACACCGACTGCGCCGAGCGCGATGGCGGTGAGGCCGAAGAAGCCGAGCAGACGCATGAAGAAGCGGGGACGCGCGACCGACCGTCCGATCGCCTGCTCGAGCGGTCCGAAGTCGAAGAGCGCGATGGCGGGATCCACGGAGGCGACGGCCGCCGCCACGCGATCGAGCGATGCGGCGGGGTCCCCTTCGACGCGGACCGCGTAGTGTCGACGGCGGGACGCGAGCTGCTCGACCGAGAGGTAGATCTCCGGCATCGCGGCCTCTGCCAGACTGGTCTGACGGACGTCGTCGACCACGCCCACGAGCCGCACCGGGGTGCCGCCTCCGCCCAGCGCGAGTTCGCGACCGATCGCCCGCTCGTCGAAGCCGAGCTCCCGCAGAACGGTCCTGTTCACGACCATCGAGAGCTCCGATTCGGCTCGATCGTCGATGGTGATGAAGCGACCCGCTGCGAGTCCGATCCCCATCGCCTCGAAGTACCCCGGGGTGACGGTGCGCATCGAAACGGTCGTTCTCTCGTCGTCGTCGTCGCCCGGCCTTCGCAGCGAGCTGTACGCCCCGCCCGAGTGCATCGGCATGATCGACACGGTGCCCGCGGCGACCACCCCCGGCGTCGTTCGAAGGGCGTCGAGCATCCGTCCGTGCAGCTCCACCTGCTCCTCGGACCCGGTGCCGCTCGGGAAGCGCGGCCGGAAGGAGACGACCGATTCCGGCCGGAAGCCCGAATCCTCGCCGAGGAGCGAGGCGTAGCTCCGCAGCGTCAGCGTCGCCGCACCGACCAGGAGGACCGTCAGCGCGATCTGGCCGACTACGAGGAGGCGGGCGGTCGGGAAGCCCCCTCGGGCCCCGCTCGGGTCGGTCGCCCGAAGAACGTCGGCCGGGCCGACCCGGCCGGAGCGCGCGACCGGGACGGCCCACGCGATGAGGATCGCGACGGTGGTGAGGCCGGTCGCGAAGGCGAGGACGCTCGGGTCCATCGCGATCGAGCGGGTTCGCGGGAGAACCTCGGGGAGGGAGCCGCGGAAGGCGACGAGCAACCCGGCGCCCACGAGGATTCCGACCGCACCGCCGATCACGCCGAGCAGCATGCCCTCCGTGAGGACGAGACGGGTGATGCGCGTCGATCCGGCGCCGATCGCCCGGCGCACGGCCATCTCCTTCGCGCGTGCCCGCCCGTGTGCCAGGAGGAGGTTCGAGAGGTTCGCGCAGGCGATGAGGAGTACGAGCCCCACGGCGAGAAGCGCGGGGAGGAGGAGTCGGTCCGCGCCCCCGGTCAGGAAGGTCCGCAGCGGGATGACGGTGATGGCCGCCACCTCCTCGTCGGTGAGCTCACCTCCTCGTACCTCGACCTCGTATCGAGCGAAGAGGGTGCGCATCTCCGCCTGCGCCTGCTCGAGGGAGACGCCCGCACGCGTTCGGCCGTTGAAGGCCATCGCGTTGTGGGCGTGCCAGTGGTCAGCGTCGAGGTTGATCGGGCTCCAAGCCTCCCAGTCCTCTTCCGTGGGCTGGTGTCCGGCGGGGAGGATGCCCACGACCGTCATCGGCACGCCGCTCACGATCACATCCCGACCGACGAGGGAGGGGTCGCCACCCCACCGGCGCTGCCAGAGATCGAAGCTCACGATGAGGATGTCGGAGGCCGTGCCCCGGGTGTCCGACTCGCGGAAGGTGCGTCCCAGATACGGGTCGACGCCCAGCATCCGGAAGTGGTTCCACTCGACGGTCCCGCCTCGGATCTCCTCCGCCTCGGTGTCGGTCTCGAAGGTGTAGGAGCGCCGTCCCCACCCGGCCATCTCGGCAAAGACCGTCTGCTGCTCCGCCGTCCAGCGGGTCTGCTCCCGATTGGTGTAGAAGAGGTTCTCGGGCCACACGCGCACGAGTTCGTCCGCATCGCGGTAGGGCAGATCCTCGAGCACGACGGCGTCGACGACGGTGAAGAGGGCCACATTCACCCCGATCCCGAGGGCGAGGGTGAGTACGACGCCGAGGGCGAGCGTCCACCGCCGTGCGAGCCCGCGTGCCGCGTACCTGAGGTCCATCGTCCAACCGTCCATCCCCCCACCTCCCGTCGTCCCGGTTCCGCTCCACTCGGACCGGTGCCGAAGCGCACCGATCGCCTGCCGCACGTACCACGCCTCCACCTCCGACCGAGGCCGTCCGGCACGTCGGCGAGCCCGGTACTCCTCCTCGAGGTCTCCCAGGATCGCCTCGGCGGCTCGCCGCCCGCAGACGAACTCGACCCACCACGCCGCCGCGCGTCCGAAGGGACCCGGGTGGTCAGCCACCCACGTACTCCTCGAGCCGGTCCGGGTCGATGCCGTCCCACATCGCCGCCGCCGTGCGATGGGCCGACCGCAACGCGGCCACTCCGGCGGGGAGGAGGTGGTAGGTCTTCCGCATGCGCCCGCCCCGGTCGCTCCCCCCCGCCGACTCCGCGACGCCCACGAGTCCCTTCGCCTCCATCCGGCTCAGCGTGGCGTAGACCGCGCCGATGTTCACATCCCGTCCCGTCCGCTCCGACAGGTCGCGGCGCACCCGCATGCCGTACGCGTCGGCGCCGAGTCGGGCGACCGCGAGGAGGACGATCTGTTCGAAGGAGCCGAGGAGGGGGGCGTCGGGCATGGACGGGCAGCCGCGAGAGGTGAGTTGTACGTCGTATAATTATACGATGTATAATGCGGTCTCGCGCAAGACCCGCCGCTCAGCGACCGATGGAGTCCGGTGCGGGCGCCTCGGCGCGGGGAGCCTTCGGGAGCAGGTCGAAGGGGTCGTCGACCGTTCCGGCCCCGGCCACGAGCGCGGCCACCGCCGCGCGCAGACTCCCCTCCCGTTCGAGCAGGGCGGCGAAGTCGTCGAGCCGGTGGTAGTAGCGCATCCGCGACAGGAGCGTCGCGTTGTTGAGCGGGTCGGTCGCGAAGGAGCGGAAGGAGAGCGATTCGAAGTTGGGTTGGACGTCGCGGGTGAAGGTCTCCTGGGCGCGGGCGAAGATCGCCCCCCGCGCCTCGACCTTCTCGTCGGAGGTCTTCGTCGAGTCGCCGTAGAGCGCCAGCAGCTCGTCCACGACGGGATCGAGGAAGCGCGAGAAGCGGCGCACGTCTCGCCAGCGCGCCTGCGCACGTTGACACCAGACGGTGTCCGGCCCGCCCCCGGGTCGCGTGCAGAAGAACTCCGCCGTGGCCACGCGACCGACGAAGACGGCGTAGCTCTCGTTGAAGCGGACCCGGCCCGGGATGAAGAGGTGCGCGTGGCTGATCTCGTGCAGGACGGTCTGCACGACCTCGAGGTCGTCCGAGTAGAGCATCGTCGACAGGATCGGATCCGCGAACCACCCCAACGTCGAGAAGGCGCTCGTCGGTCGGAGTCGGGTGTCGAAGCCCTCCTCCTCCAGCTCCCGCTGCGCCTTCTGGGCGTCCTCCAGATCGAAGAAGCCCCGGTACGGCACGTGGCCCACGATCGGGAACCACCAGGTGCGGGGCTGCAGCCGGTCCCGGTACGCCGCGCTCAGGACCATCGCCAGCGTGTCCGACTCCAGCTCGGTGTAGCTCGTGTACGAGTCACCGACCCGGAGCTCGAGGGAGTCGATTGCCCACTGCCGCGCCTCACGGACCAGGACGAGCGTGTTTCGCGTTCGTGCGTCCGTAGCGGAGTCGGCGATGACCTCCGGGAGCGGCCTCCGACCCGCCAGGATGCGCGCCTCCGCGATCCCCGCGCGGATGACGTAGATCGGGGAGCACGCGGTGAAGCTCGCGGAGACGACGGCGAGGAGGAGGAGCGCGCCGGCCCCGAGGAACCAGCGGCGACGGCGAGGTGGTGAAGGGTCGGTCATGGGGAAGGATACCATCGGTCGCGTCCCGGGGTTGCGGACGAGGCCGGGCGGCGGACCTTTTCTGTGCACCAATCCCGAACAGACCGGACCCGTAACACCCGAGGCGAGCGACCGTGGATCAGGACGCTGAGATCTCCATTCCAATCATCACCCCCTCCGAGCTCAAGGCGCGCATCGACGCCGGGGATGTCCCCATTCTGCTCGACGTGCGTGAGCCCTTCGAGCTGGCGATCGCGGATCTTCCGGAGCTGGAGCAGCTTCGCATCCCCGTCGGCGACGTCGGCGAGCGGATGTCCGAGATCCCCAAGGACCAGGAGGTCATCGTCTACTGCCGGTCCGGTGGTCGAAGCGAGGCCGTCGCCAAGCTCCTGAAGAGCATGGGCTGGGGGGGCGTCGTGAATCTCGACGGCGGGGTGCTCCGCTGGCGCGAGGACATCGACCCGTCGCTTCAGGCGTACTGAGCCGGATGGAGGGGCGGGGTCGAGTCGCCCGAACCCTCCGTCTTCTCCACGCGTCGATCATCGTCCTCGGCGCGTCGGTCGCCTGCGGTGAGCCACCGGCCCGCGAGACCGGGCGGGCCCCCTTCGAGGTCGCCCGCGAGCCGTCCTCCGGCGCCGGTTCGGAGACCGCCTCCGAGCCCACACCGATGACCGAGCCGTCCGATCCGGCAGCTCTCGGGGGCGGGGTCGTGGATTCGGCGTCGGCTCCCGAGCCCTCCGTCGTCGCCGGCTCCGAGTCCGCGGCGGCCGACCCCGAGGTCGACCCCGAGGCCGACCCCGTCCTGCCCCGGGACGAGGCGGGGCGGTTCCTCCTCCCCGACGGGTCGGTTCGACCCGACTTCGAACGCCCCGAGGCGATCCGGGGGATCTACCTGAACGCCTGGGCGGCGGGCTCGTCGCGGCGGCGGGCCGCCCTGTTGGCGCTCGCGGGCACGACCGAGATCAACACCTTCGTCATCGACATCAAGGACGCGACCGGATACGTGTCGCACCGCTCCGAGCTGGAAGCCGTGCAGGCGATCGGGGCCGACGGTGAGATTCGGATCGCCGATCTCCCCGGGCTCCTTCGCGAGCTGGAGGAGCGGGACATCTACCCGATCGCGCGCATCGTCATCGTGAAGGACCCGCTCCTGACCGCAGCCAGGCCGGAGCTGGCCGTCCAGGACACCGCGGGGGGCGTCTGGGTCGACTCGAAGGAGATCGTCTGGATGAACGCGTACGACCGAGGCGTCTGGGAGTACGTCGTCGACCTCGCGAGGGAGGTCGCCCTTCTCGGCTTCCCCGAGATCCAGTGGGACTACGTGCGCTTCCCCGACGCCCCCCGCGCCGACCTGGAGCGCGCGAGCTTTCCCGGCGACTCGATCGGCCCGCGGACCGAGGCGATCCGGGGCCTCCTCGGGTACGCCCGCGACGAGCTGGACGCCCTCGGCCTCGGCGTCCAGTCGACCGCCGACGTCTTCGGGGTCACGACCTCCGTCCGCCGCGACGTCGGGATCGGGCAGGTGTGGGAGACCTTCATCGACCGCGTGGACGCAGCGCTGCCGATGGTCTACCCGAGCCACTACTGGACCGGCTCCTTCGGAATCGAGGAGCCGAACGGGGCCCCCTACGAGATCGTTCGCGAGGCGATCGGGGACGCGGTCGAGCGATCGGAGGCGGTGGCGGGTGCCGGTCGGGTGATCCCCTGGCTGCAGGACTTCACCCTCGGTGCACCGCGGTACGAGGCGCCGGAGGTGC
The DNA here is from genome assembly GCA_028280525.1 of Longimicrobiales bacterium. Classification (GTDB taxonomy): domain Bacteria; phylum Gemmatimonadota; class Gemmatimonadetes; order Longimicrobiales; family Gaopeijiaceae; genus Gaopeijia. Next base: position 10,313 of record JANQLR010000253.1, on the reverse strand, counting down.
GTGCACAGATGGTCGCCACCTACGATGCGGGGGTCGACGAGTGGATCCTATGGAATCCCGGATCGTCGTACACCGAGGACGCGCTCGAGCCCGTCGGAGGGTGGGTCGAGGAGCCGAAGATCCGGGTCGGGGGCCGGATCGTACCGGAGTCGGAGCGGTTCGAGGTGTTGACGGAGATGGAGCGACGGAAAGCGGTCGACGACTCGATTTCAGGGAGGAGGTAGTCCCATGCGGCATCCGATCCGTTCGCGATTCGTGCTCCCGGCGCTGGTTCTGGCAGGCTCCGCCTGCGCGGGTGAACCGGAGGCGTCGCCGACCGGCGAGGAGGAGGCCGGACCCACCTCGGCGCTGCTTCGCAGCTTCGAGTACGACACGGCGGCCGCAACCTCCTACGTCGCGGAGATCTGGGACACCGACGAGGCCGGGCACGCGGCGGTCGTCGAAGGGGCGGGAGGGGACGGCCCGGAGCCGACGGGCGCGCGCGGAGGTCTCGTTCTGGATGCGAACCACGGGGGGCGCGTCGTACGGCTCACCCGGTGGGACGACTCCGAGGGGGCGGTCGGGTACGCCAGGGCGGCCCGCGAAGAAGAGCCGGCGCCGCGCTTCGTGCACGAACTCCGGCTTCGGTCCATCGGGCACGAACCCGACCAACCCCTCGTCTTCGAGGCCTCGTCCTTTGCGCAGTACAGCCAGTTCGTCATGCGGCGGCGGGAGGCGGTCGACACCCTTCAGGCGCTCGCGGCGGGGATGTCCGGCGGGATGGTCCTGGGGGAGCCGACCATGCAGCTGATCTCCACGCTGACCTCCGCCGATTCTTCGGTCGTGGCCTTCCTCGGCATCTGGGACAACCCGGACGGGTTCGAGCTCTTCGCCGAGCAGAACACCTTCGGGGAGGAGCCGTATTGGGCACCCTATGCCGAGAACGAGCACGACATGATGTCGGTGGTCTCGGCGTGGACTCGACGGTAGGGTGGTGAGAGGCGGGGTGAAGGAACTCGTTCGAGTCGTCGCCGTGGGGTGGGGTGCGCTCTCCCTCTCGGCCGGCGGGGCCGCGCTGGCGGGGCAGGCGTCGGTGCCGACGCCGCAGCGCTTCACCGTCGAGGCGGACGGTCATCCGCTGACCGTCTGGAGTCGCGTCCCGGATCGGACCGAGGCGGTCGTTCTGTTCCTGCACGGGCGGACCTGGAGTTCGCTCCCCGACTTCGACCTCGAAGGGCTCTCGCTCATGCGCGCCCTCGCAGACCGGCGGATCGCCGTCTACGCTCTCGACGCACGCGGGTACGGAGCTACCCCCCGTGACGAGACGGGATGGCTGAACCCCGCCCGCATGGCCGAGGACGTGGCGCAGGTTCTCAGGTGGATCGGGGCGCGACACCCGGAGATGGCGCCCCCCGCGATCATGGGGTGGTCCTTCGGATCCACGACGGCCCACCTCACCGCGCAGCGCCACCCCGAACTCACGAGTGGGGTCGCCCTGTACGGCTACTGGAAGATGCCGGGGGCCGACCTTCCCGTTGCGGACGACCCCGAGGTGCCGCCGCGGGAGCCGACGACGGAAGCCGGAGCCCGGTCCGACTTCATCACGGAGGGGTCGATCTCCGAGGCTTCGATTCAGGCCTTCGTCGAGGCGGCGCTCCTCGCGGATCCCGTCCGCGTCGACATTCGGCGCGTGCACGAGTTCAACGCCCTGTCGCCCGACTCCCTCATCGTCCCAACGCTCATCCTGCAGGGCGAGCTCGACCCGATCGCGCCCACCGCGGTGCAGTCGGCCCTCTTCGAGGGACTCGGGACGGCGTACAAGAGCTGGGTCGTTCTCGAAGGCTGTGACCACGCCGCGCACATCGAGCGCTGTATGCCGCGCTTCGTGCGGACGCTCGCGGGGTTCGTTCGCGAGGTGGCGGGGGGCGGATGATCTCCACGGTTCGGCTCGCGCTCCTCCTTCCCGTCCTGCTCCTCTTCCTGCCCGGGGCGGCGGCCTCTCAGGCACAGCTCCGAGTCGGTGGGGGGCTGGCCCTCATCGCCTGCGATCGGTGCGGGACGCTCGCCGAGGGCGTCTCGCTCCACCTTCGGGTGGACCCGGATCCGGTTGCGGGGTTCGGGCTGCGCTGGACGCTGGATGGAGCGACCCGCCCCGGAGGAAGTCGGTCGTACTACAGCCTACTCGGCGCACTTTCGCTCGTGGCGCGGGACGCGACCGGCGTCGGCGTTCACCTTGGAGCCGGACCCGGGATGGTGGCCTCCGGCCGTCGGGTGCGGGCAGGCCCCGGCGCCGTCTTCGGGATGGAGTTCGGACGGCGGCGTCTTCAGCCCTTCCTGAACGGCACGGTCATCGGGGTCGACGGCTGGAATCTGGCGCTGACGGCGGGGCTCGCGATTCGCTGGTGACGCCGCGGGGAGGGGAGCGGCTCGTCCCCGCCCGGGCGATCAGCGGGGCGTCGGGCCCACACCCTTGCCAGCGACGAGTGCGCCGAGTGCGAGTCTCGCCTGCGCGCGGACGAGCGGCCGAGGTACCCCAACCCCCATCTGCACCAGAACCGTCGCGAACTGCGTGTCGAGGTAGCGCGCCCCGAGCTGCGGCTCGATCCCGGGGGCCAGCTCTCCGCTCGATCGGGCGCGGAGCAGTCGCGCTTCGAAGGCCGTGAGCTGCTCGTCCTCGACTTCCCGGACCCGCCTCCGCGTCTGCGGGCCCAGTCGGGGGCCGGCGAGGCGCATCTTCGTGAAGAGGCAGCCGGCCGGTGCCGCGCGCGGAGCGGTCAGACGCGTAACCGCCCGCTTCAGCATCTCTCCGAAGGGCCGCTCCTCCTCCAGCGCCTGCAGAAGGGGGACGACCAGCCGGAGACGGTAGAGCTCGAGCGACGCCTCCATCAGGCCGTCCTCACCCCCGAACTCCCGGTACAGCGCCGGCTTCGAGATGCCGGCCCGACGGGCGACCTCGTTGAGGGAGAATCGGTGGAGCCCCGCGTCCCAGTAGAGCTCCATGGCGGCCGCAACGACCCGGTCGCGATCGACCGATCGGGGGCGTCCCCGGGTGCGGCCCGATGAGGATGATCCGCTCACATGCACCTCGCTGCGAGACACGACTCTTGACCCTGGACGATCGTACGAGAATAATACGTACCGAGCGGTACGTTATTCAAGGCTGCGCCCGGGTCGGCCGGGCCCCCCAGACGGTGGAGTGGTGAGATGAATGCGACGATGCTCAAGGTCTTCCGGGTCTTCCTCGGGGGCTTCATGGTGGCGCTCGGGTTGAACAAGTTCCTCGGCTTCATCCCGATTCCCAGCCCTCCGGGAGACGGCGGGGAGCTGATGCGGATCTACGTCAGCTCGGGGTTCCTGAAGCTCATCGGTGTCCTCGAGTTCGCGGGCGGTCTGGCGCTCGTGCTGAACCGCTTCGTGCCGCTCGCGCTGACCTTCATCGTCGCGATCATGTTCAACGCCTGCCTCTTTCACGCCCTGCACGAGCCGCGCACGATCGTCGCCGCGGCGGTCTCGCTCGCGCTCAGCCTCGCCCTCGTCCATGGGCACCGGGAGCGCTTCGCGGAGCTCCTGAAGGCGTAGCGCCGCGCCCGTTCGCTACCCGCCCACCCCCGCGAACTGCAGCTCGTGCAGCCGCGCGTAGTGCCCGCCCGCCTCCAGAAGCTCGGCGTGCGTCCCCTGCTCGCAGATCCGGCCGCGGTCCATGACCAGGATGCGGTCGGCGTTCTGGACCGTCGACAGCCGGTGCGCGATCACGATCGAGGTGCGGCCCTGCATCAGCCGGTCGGTCGCCGCCTCGATCTTCGCCTCGATCTCCGAGTCGACGGAGGAGGTTGCCTCGTCGAGGACGAGGATCGGCGGGTCGAAGACGAGCGCCCGGGCGAAGGAGATGAGCTGCCGTTCGCCGACGCTCAATGAGGCGCCCCGCTCTCCGAGCGGCTGGTCGTAGCCCTGCTCCAGCCGATCGATGAAGGGGGTGGCGCCGATCTCGTCCGCGGCGTGCCGGAGTGCCTCGTCGGGGATCGACTCCTCCCCGAGCCGGATGTTGTACGAGATGTCTTCGCTGAAGAGGAAGACGTCCTGCAGCACGAGCCCGATCCGCGCGCGCAGGTCGTGGCGCGTGACGTCCCGCACCGGAACCCCGTCGACCCGCACCTCTCCCCGCTGTGGATCGTAGAAGCGCATCAGGAGATTGATGATGGTCGACTTGCCCGCCCCGGTGTGGCCGACGATCGCGATCTTCTCACCCGGCTCGACGGTGAAGGAGATCCCGTGCAGGATCCAGTCCCAGTCGGGCTCGGTGTCGGAGGAGCCGCCCGTCCCCTCGGGGCGGAGTCCCGCCGGCGCCGACGCCCCATCGGCCGCCTGAGAAGCCGCGTCGGAGGTCGAGCGGTCGACCCGGCCGTCCAGCCCGGTGTCCTCCAGCCGACCCTCGGCCTCGACCCGCCCGTAGGCGAAGTGCACGCCGTCGAACTCGATCCGCCCCATCGCGGGTTCGGGCATCGAGCGGGGGGAGTCCGGGTCGACCACGGCCGGCCGGTAGTCGAGCAGCTTGAAGACCCGCTCCGAGGAGGCCATCGCACCCTGAAGGAGGTTGTACTTCTCCGACAGGTCCTGGATGGGCCGGAAGAAGCGCTGCGCGTACTGCAGGAAGGCGGTGACGACCCCGACCGTGACCGCGCCCTCGAGGATCGAGCGACCACCCCACCAGATGATCAGAGCGAGCGCGATCGCGGTGAAGAGCTGGATGACGGGGAAGAAGAGGGCGTAGTAGGTGATCGAGCGCAGGTGACCCTCGAGGAGCTCCTCGGTCAGATCGTCGTGACGCTGCTGGTCCGCCACCTCGCGATTGAAGAGCTGCAGGACGCGAACGCCGGTGATCCGCTCGTGGATGTAGGCGTTGATTCGGGCGACCCGAACCCGGATGTCGCGATAGGCGTCCCGGATGCGGCCGCGGAAGAGGAAGACGGCCCACCCGACGAAGGGGAGGACGGAGAGGGTGACGAGGGCGAGCTCGACGTCCAGCAGGAACATCGCCCCGACGATGAAGACCAGGGTGAAGACATCGCCGAAGACGGTGACCAGTCCGGAGGCGAAGAGTTCGTTGAGCGTCTCCACGTCCGAGGTGATCCGAGTCATCAGTCGCCCGACCGGGTTGCGGTCGAAGTAGCGGAGGTCGAGTGCCTGAAACTTGCGGAAGATCTCGCGCCTCAGGTCGAACATGACCGACTGGCCGAGCCAGGTGGTGAGGAGCCCCTGCGCGTAGAGGAGGGCGAAGGAGCCGAGCAGGGCCCCGAGGTAGGCGAGCGTCAGGACCACCAGCTGCTCGGCATCCCCGTTCGGGATCGCCTCGTCGATCGCCTGCTGCGTCAGCCATGGGCCGACGATGGCCAGGGCGCTCCCCGCGGTGAGGAGGAGCACGGCGCCCGCCACGTGCGCCTTGTACGGACGCAGGTAGGTCAGGAGGCGCCGCATCAGCGCGGCGTCGTAGGCCTTCTCGAAGGCCTCCTCTTCCTGAACCGGGACCGTGCTCAGCGCCGCGACTCCAGAACCCGGAGGACGTCGGCGAGGGTGATCCCCTCGGCCAGGAGGGCGGCGAGCGCGTGGTAGATCAGGTCGCCCGCCTCTTCGGCCGCGCGCTCCTTCTCCCCCTTGGAGAGTGCGTGCACCAGCTCGGCCGCCTCCTCTCCGATCTTCTTGATCCGAAGGTTCTCGTCGTCGAGGAGCTTCACCGTCCAGCTCCCCTCGGGTCGCTCGCGCTTCCGGGACTCGAGGGTGGCGAAGACCGCGGGGAGGGTGGACTCGGAGCCGCCGCCGGGCGCATCCTTCGTGGCCGGAGCGCCGGTCCCCGGTGTGCCCGAGGATGCGACCCGAGGCTCCGATCCCGCTCCGAAGCACGTCGCCTCCCCCGTGTGGCAGGCGGGTCCGGCCGGTCGCACGCGGGCAAGGACCGTGTCGCGGTCGCAGTCGGTGTGCAGGGAGAGGAGTTCGAGGACGTTGCCCGAGGTCTCCCCCTTCTTCCACAGCTCCCCGCGCGAACGCGACCAGAAGTGGGCGAACCCGGTCTCGAGGGTGAGCGCGAGGGCCTCCCGGTTGGCCCAGGCGACCATGAGGACCCGTCCGTCGTCCGCGTCCTGCGCGACGACCGGGATCAGGCCCCCCTCGTCGAAGCGGAGATCGTCGAGGGCGCTCGCCTCGGTCAGCCGTCGATCGGTGGCGGTGCGGTCGGCCACGGGCCCTTCCATGCCGGCGTCGGTCATCGGACGTCGATCCCCCACCCGTCGAGGGCGGACTTGAGTTCGCCGACGGTGGTCAGCCCGTCGTGCAGGATTCCGGCGAGGAGGGCTGCGGAGGCGTGCCCCTCGGTGAAGGCGTCGCGCAGGTGCGAGGCGTCTCCGGCTCCCCCCGAGGCGATGACCGGGACGTCGACCGCGTCGACGACGGCGCGGGTCAGCTCCAGGTCGTACCCCGTGCGCACGCCATCGCGATCGATCGAGGTCAGGAGGATCTCGCCGGCGCCCTTCTCGGCGAGCTCGTGCGCCCACTGCACCGCGTCCTTGTCGGTCCGCGTCTTCCCGCCGTGGGTGTAGTGGATCCAGCCGTTGCCCTCCCGGGCGGCATCGATGCTCGCGACGATGCACTGGGCTCCGAAGCGACGGGAGCCTTCCACGATCACGCTCGGGTCGCGAACGGCGGCGGAGTTCACCGAGATCTTGTCGGCGCCCGCGCGGAGGAGCGGCCCGATGTCGTCCACGGTGCGCACCCCCCCGCCCACGGTGAGGGGGACGAAGAGGACCTCGGCGGTCCGGCGCACCATGTCGAGGAGGGTGCCCCGCGACTCGCGGGAGGCGGAGATGTCGAGGAAGCAGATCTCGTCGGCGCCCTCGGCCTCGTAGCGGGCGGCGAGCTCGACCGGGTCTCCCATGTCGCGGAGCCCGACGAAGTTGGTCCCCTTCACGACACGCCCGTCCTTCACGTCGAGGCAGACGATGACACGCGACTTGAGGCCGCGTCCGCGGGGGTCAGTCATCGAACTCCTCATCGATCTCGCCCCACTCCACCGCGACGGCGCCCTTGGTCGAGAAGATCGTGTCGCCCCTCCGGACCGCCTGCCGGATCGCCATCCCGGTCGCCTTCACCGCCGCCTCCACGACGTGGTGCTTGTCGCGCCCGCGGTCGACGACGACGTGCAGCGTCGCGGCCATGTTCGTGGCCATCGCCTGCAGGAAGTGCTCGTAGAGGGGGGAGGGGAGGGCACCCTCGTACCAGGCGCGCCCCCCGACGTCGATCGACGCACGGACGAGGGCGTCGTCCATCGGGATCGTCGCCGAGCCGAAGCGCTCCGCCTCGGTCGGGATCTCCTCCTTGAGTGCGAGGCCCAGACAGATCGCGACGTCTTCGACGAGGTGGTGGCGCAGGTCGCCGGTCGCCCGGATGTGCAGGCCGAGGCCGGCGTAGCGCGCGAAGGTGACGAGCATGTGGCTGAGGAAGTCCTCGTCCGTCTCGACATCGATCTCCCCGCCGTCGAGGCTCAGCTCGAGGCGGATCTGCGTCTCCTTCGTCTCTCTCTTCAGTCGGGCCATCGGTTCAGCTCCGCGGGGCCGTCGGGTTCGCGGAGCCTCGGGCGCCGTAGCGTCGACCCACCTCATCCGCGTCCATCGTGTTCGTGTAGAGCGCCATCCCGAGAACGGCGCCGTGCGCCCCGAGATCGGCGAGGAAGTCGAGCTCGTCGATCGTGGTGACGCCGCCGGAGATCCAGACCGGGTGCCGTGTGCCACCCCCGACTGCCGCCACCCCGTGGCGGTCGATCCCCTGTAGCCGGCCCTCACGTCCGACGTCGGTGCAGAGGATGCCGCCGAGCGGCAGCTCGTCGAGGCGGGCGAGGAAGTCGAGCACCTGCAGCTCCGATCCCTCGGTCCACCCCTTCCGCAGCACGACCCCGTCCCGGATGTCGGCGGCGACGGAGATGCGACCGGGATAACGTTCGGCGACCTCCGCGAGCCACTCGGGGTCTTCGACCGCGCGCGTGCCGACGATCGCGCGGGCCACGCCGAGTCCGAGGACGGCCTCGACGCGGGCCTCGTCGCGGATCCCCCCGCCGACCTGCGTCTCCGCATCGGTCGCCGCGGCCACCCGCTCGATCATCCCCGCGTTGTCGCCGGACCCGAGGGCCGCGTCGAGGTCGACGATGTGCAACGTCTCGAAGCCCTTCGCGTGCCAGTCGGTGGCGACGGCAACGGGGTCCGGGAGGGAGACGGCCTCGTCCTCCGGGCGACCTCCCACGAGCTGCACGCAGCGGCCGCCCTTCAGGTCGACGGCGGGCGCGGCGATCACGGCGTGACCTCCGGACTCGGGGCGGCCGTCTCGGCGGTGGCCGCGGGGTTGGACACTCCCGGGTCGGCGGTCCCCTCGGCCTCCGCCATCCGCCGCCCCACCTCGGCCAGGAAGTTCGAGATCATCTTCCGCCCGAGCGTCGACGACTTCTCCGGGTGGAACTGCGCGCCCCACACCGATCCGTTCCGGACGACGCAGGCGAAGCGGTCGTCCTCGTATCGCGACCACCCGATCGCGTGGGCCGGGTCGTCCGGCTCGCAGACGAAGGAGTTCGCGTAGTACGCGGTCAGCCCGTCGATCCCGTCGAAGATCGGATCGTCGGTGTGCTCGACCACGTTCCACCCCATCTGCGGGACGATCGTCGCGCGGATGCGGCGGACACGGCCCGGGATCGCGCCGATCCCCTCGCCCATCCCCTCCTCCGAGGAATCGAAGAGGAGCTGCATCCCGAGGCAGATGCCGAGCGTCGGCAGCCCCGCCTCCATCGCGTCGTGCAGCGGGGAGCGGTCCTCGGGGAGCGCCTCTACCGCGGCTGAAAAGGCGCCGACTCCGGGAAGGACGAGGGCGTCCCGGGAGAGCGCCTCGGCCCAGTCGTTCGTGACGTGGACGGTGGCCCCGCCCTCCTCGAGCGCCTTGCCGAGGGAGTGGAGGTTGCCGACCCCGTAGTCGAAGAGTGCGATGTCCATGGTTCCATCAGCCTCCGAAGAGGTCGTTCTGGGGCGAGGGTCGGGGGGATTCGGGCGCGCCGCGGACGGGTGCGTCCGCGACCTCCGGGGCGGCCGGCTCCGCGGCGGTATGCTCACCCAGCTCCCTGCGCACCGCGTCGAAGGCGTCGAGGAAGGTTTCCATCATCTCCCAGGGACCCACGGTCACCCGAAGTCCGTCGCCCCAGTCGGGAGTTCCGAGGAAGGGGCGGACCTGCACCCCCCGCTCCCGAAGCCCCTCGCCGATCGCCCGGCCGTCCTCCACAGGGAGGAAGAGGAAGTTCGCGGCGGAGGGGAGCGGCGTCAGCCCGCGGTCGATCAGCTCATCGGTGAGGCGGTCGCGGTTCTCGATCGTCTCGGAGACGCGGGCGGCGGCCCACCCGCTCTCGTCGCGCAGCGCGACCGCCGCGGCGAGCTCGTCGATCCGGCCCACCTTGTACGGCCCGCGGCTCTTCTCGATCTCGCGGATCGTCTCGACGGTGCCGATGGCGTAGCCGACGCGGAGTCCGGCCAGCCCGTACGCCTTCGACAGCGTGTGGCTCACGATCAGCCGGGGCGTCTCCGCCGCCATCCGGGCGAGCGAGTGGCGCGCGAACTCGGCGTACGCCTCGTCGATCACGACCACCGTCCCGATCGGCTCGGCGGCCTCCACCAGGCGCTCGATCCAGTCGCGCTCGAGCATTGCGCCGGTCGGGTTGTTCGGTCGGCAGAGGTAGACGAGCACCGGGTCGCCCTCGAGGAGGGCTTCGGGGTTCGCCTCCGCCGTCGACCAGGGGATCGCGCGTCCGACCCGTCCGTTCATCCGGGTGAACGACTCCATCATCGAGAAGGTCGGGGAGGGCCAGGTGACCGTCCCCTCCGACTGGCACACCGCCCGCCAGAGCGAGTCGAGGATGTCGTCCGACCCGGCCCCGGTCGCCACCTGGTCGGTCGAGACGCCGTACAGCTCGGAGACGGCGCCGCGGAGCTCGTCCGCGTAGAGCGTCGGGTAGCGGGCGAGGGTGTCGAGGGAGGCGGAGCGCACGGCCTCGACCGCCTCGGGGTGGGGACCCCAGAGGTTGGTGTTGTCCGAAAGGTCGACCTCGACCGCCTTCCGACCCGGGTCGTAGAGATCGAGGGCGGCGTAGTCGGGGCGGGGGAAGCGCGGGGTCACGTGTCCCCCACCCGCGACCCGGGACGCCCACCCGCCCGCGGCCGCATTCGCAGCCGGACCGAATCGGCGTGCCCCGGAAGGCCCTCGGCCTCCGCGAGTGCGGCCACGCCCGGTGCGAGCGCGGCGGCCCCTTCGTCGTCGAGGAT
>JANQLR010000084.1 GCA_028280525.1 Longimicrobiales bacterium | reverse complement strand
GTTCGCCCCGCCCGGGGGGCGATGCCATACCCACCCGAGCCGTCCTCACCCCCGCCGCCCGCACCCCTCGGCCTGCACGCTCCACCATCCCGCTCATTCCACTCCCTCCCGCATGAAGACCACCTCTCCGTCGACGATCGTGTAGTCCACCCTCACATCCTTCAGCTCCCCGACCGGAGTGGTGAAGGGATCGACCTCCAGGACGGCGAGGTCCGCCAGGAATCCCTGGGCGATCTTCCCCTTTCGGTCCTCCTCGCCCGCCACCCAGGCGTTGTTCACCGTGTACGCCATCAGCGCGTTCGCCACGTCGATCCGCTCCTCGGGGAACCACCCGCCCTCCGGCTCGCCATCGAGCGTCTGGCGCGTGACCGCGGCGTAGATCCCCTGGAGGGGATTCACCGTGTACCACGCCGCATTCGTTCCGGGCCAGTCGCTGCCGAAGGAGAGCAGGACCCCCGCGTCGAGGAGCGTCCGGAAGGCGTACGCCCATCGGGCCCGCTCACCGATCCGCTCCTCCATCCACCGCATGTCGTCGATCGTGTGATACGGCTGCATCTCGGCGATGATGCCCAGCTCCGCCTGCCGGCGGGCGGTCTCGGGACCGCGGATCACCTGGTTGTGAATGATCGCGAAGCGCCGGTCGATGCGCGGTCCGTTGGCCTGCATCACACGGGCCATGACCTCGGTGATCGAGTCGATGGCGTGGTCGCCGATCGCGTGCACCCGCGGATTGAAGCCGACGGCGTCCGCTCCGAGCAGGAGAGACTCCATGTTCCCTCTCGGGTCCATGCCGGAGCCGTCCCCCGTCACGTACCCGGTGTTCGAGGCGTTCCGCCAGCTTCCGCGGACGCCGGTCGTCCTGTACGGCTCGTAGAAGCGCGCCTGCGAGGATCCCATGATCCCGTCGACGAAGCCCTTGAGCCCCTGGTAGCGGATCCAGTCGTCACCAAAGCCCTCGGTGATCCCGGAGGCGTGCATCTCGTCCCAGGTGTCGAGGGTCAGGCGCATGTTCACCCGCGCCGTGAGCTGTCCGGCCTCGCGGAGCCGTTCGTAGACCTCGACCTGATACGGCGGGGTGATGTCGAAGAAGGTCGTGACGCCGTACTGCGCCAGATCCGCGAGAGCCGCGCGCGCCTCGGCGAGCCGCTGCTCCATCGTCTTCTCCGGGATCGCGCTGCGAATCAGCGACGCGGCCCGGCCGTCGACCCGGCCGGTGGGGGTACCCCCCTCGCACTCGACCCCCACCCAGCTGCAGTCGGCTCCGGCCGCCTCCAGCGCGGCGCCGTTCGCCAGGTGGAGGGAGCGGTCCCAGTTCCAGAGGATCGCCGGGTTGTCGGGCGAGACCGGGTCGATCAACGTCCGATCGGGGTCGAAGGTGCCGCTCGCGACCGCGTCCTCGTCGGTCCCGGTCGAGTTCTGCGACCACTGCTCGTACGCGCCCCACATCCCGCCGACCATCCAGGCGCCTTCGGGGAGGCGTTCGGCGGTCTCGCGGACCTCCGCGACGAGCCCGTCGGCGTCCGAGACCTCGAGGAGGTTGATCCCGAGGAGGAGTTCGCCCGCCCGGTTGAAGTGGGTGTGGTTGTCGATGAAGCCGGGGGTGACGAAGCGGCCCTCGAGCTCGATCACCTCCGTGTCGGGCCCGATGAGCTCGCCGACCACGAAGTCGTCGCCGACCGCGACGATCCGGTTCCCCTCGATGGCGACGCCCTGCGCGATCGGCGCCTCCCCCTCCCCCGTCCAGACCCGGCCGCCGCGGAGGACCAGGTCCACGCCCTCGCCGCCCGCGGTACAGCCGGTGAGGAGGAGGGCGAGCGCGGCGGTGAGCGCTTGAGTCGGGGAGCGATCGGGGCGGACGGTGGGGAACGGCATCGCGGAGGAATCCGGTGCGGGTGGGGCGCGTGTGGTGCACTCGGCACCCTCTCGCGAGACTACCGGGACCACCCTCCCCTCGCAACGCGCCAACCTCGACGACGATGGGCACTTCCGAACCCCCGCCACACCTCCCCTGGAGCACCGATCGGGAGCTCGACGCCGGGATCGCGGCTCGACACCTCGCATCGGTCGCCCCCGACCTGGCGATCGACTGGCTGACCTGGGTGGGACGGGGGTGGGACGCGGACGTCTGGCGTGCGGGGCCTCTCGCCTTCCGCTTTCCCCGGCGGCGCGACGCCCACGGCGGGAGCCCGTGGGAGGACCGACTCCTCGTCGAGCTCGCCCCGGCGCTCACCGGACTCGGGGTCCGGGTCCCGACCCCGCTCCGTACCCTGCCCCCGAGCGAGCACTTCCCCTACCCGGTCGCGGTCCGCGGGTGGGTCGAGGGGCGGGCGGCACCGACCGGGCCCGGACGACTCCCGTTGGACGCGCTCCGCACGCTCGGTCGGGCGCTGGGCGTCGTGCACGCCCTCCCGGTCGCGCGGGCGCTCGAGCTCGGCGTGCCGACGGAGCAGTGGATCCTGGCCGATCGCGTGGCCGAGACGGAGGCCGACCTCCCCCGCCTGCGGGCGTCGGAGTGGGGGACGCACCCGCTGATCGAGGCGTCGGTTCGCGCCTTCGAGGAGGTCGCGAGGGAGGTCGCGGCCGTCGGGCCGGCCGCGGCGCCGACCGCACCGATCCACGGCGATCTGGTCGCGGACCACGTCCTGCTCGATACCGGCGCGAGCGACTCCGAGGACGCCGCCCTCGTCGGCCTCATCGACTGGGCCGATGCCAGCATCGGCGATCCGGCCGACGACTTCCTCGCCATCGCCGCGGAGTGGGGGGACGAGGGTCTGGACGCGACGCTCGGTGCCTACGGGCGGGGCTCGGATGCCGCCTTCCGGCGTCGGGTGGTCCTCGCCGCCCGCGCGACCGTCCTGCACTGGATGCACGACGACCTGCTCGAAGGGCTCGACCCCGGGCCGGCCCTCCGCCGCATTCGCACGGTTCTGGACCTGCGAGCGTGAGGGGTCAGTCCCCCGCAACCACCTCCGGCTTCGCCGAGATCGTCGCCCGGAAGAGATCCCGGTTGAGCTGCGCGATGTAGTCGACGCTGATTCCCTTCGGACAGGCGATCTGGCAGGCGCCGTGGTTCGTGCAGTTGCCGAAGCCCTCGTCGTCGTGCGCCTGCACCATCCGGAGCACGCGGCTGTCTCGCTCGGGCTGACCCTGCGGGACGCGGGCCAGGTGGGTCACCTTCGCGGCGGTGAAGAGCATCCCGGAGGCGTTCGGGCAGGCGGCGACGCACGCCCCGCACCCGATGCACGCCGCGGCGTCGAAGGCCTCGTCCGCCGCGTCCTTCTCGATCGGCGTCGCATTCGCCTCGTTCGCCGACCCGGTGCGAACCGAGATGTACCCGCCGGACTGGATGATCCGATCGAAGGCGGTCCGGTCGACCACGAGGTCCTTGAGGACGGGGAAGGCGTTCGCCCGCCACGGCTCGATCCAGATCTCGTCGCCGTCCTTGAAGGACCGCATGTGCAGCTGGCAGGCGGTCGTCATCGAGCGGGGCCCGTGCGGAACACCGTTGATCATCATCCCGCAGGTGCCGCAGATCCCCTCGCGGCAGTCGTGATCGAAGGCGATCGGCTCCTTCCCCTCGACGATCATCTTCTCGTTGACCACGTCGAGCATCTCGAGGAACGACATGTGCTCGGAGACGTCGTCCGCCTGAATGGTCTCGAAGCGACCGGTGTCGCTGGGGCTGGTCTGCCGCCAGACGTTGAGCTTCAGCTTCATGGTGAATCGCCTCTTACTTGTAGCTGCGCTGCGAGAGCGGGACGTACTCGAACTCGAGCGGTTCCTTGTGGAGCTGCGGCGGGACGCCGGCCCCCCTGAACTCCCAGACGGAGGCGTAGGAGAAGTTCTCGTCGTCGCGCTTCGCCTCGCCGTCCTCGGTCACGTGCTCGGGGCGGTAGTGCGCCCCGCACGACTCGTCCCGGTCGAGGGCGTCGTAGCACATGACCTCGGCGAACTCGAGGAAGTCGGCGAGTCGGCCGGCCTTCTCGAGCTCCTGGTTGTAGTCCTCGGGCTTCCCGGGGATGCGGACGTCCTGCCAGAAGGCGTCGCGGATCCGACCGATCTCCTCGATCGCCCGCTTCAGCCCCTCGGCCGTCCGCTCCATCCCGCACTCCTCCCACATGAGGCGGCCCAGCTCGATGTGGAACGAGTCGACCGAGCGGGTGCCCTGCACCGCCATCAGCTCGTCGATCCGCTCCTGGACCTCCCGCTCCACCTCGTCGAAGGCGGGGTGCGAGGTGTCGTGCCCACCGGCGTCCGGCTTCACCCGCGCCAGGTAGTTTCCGATCGTCTGCGGGAGGATGAAGTACCCGTCCGCGAGCCCCTGCATGAGCGCCGAGGCGCCGAGGCGGTTCGCGCCGTGCTCGGAGAAGTTCGCCTCTCCGGCTGCGAAGAGCCCCGGGACGGTCGTCATGAGGTCGTAGTCGACCCAGAGCCCGCCCATCGTGTAGTGCGGCGCCGGGTAGATCCGCATCGGCACCTCGTACGGGTCCTCTCCCGTGATCTTCTCGTACATCTCGAAGAGGTTGCCGTACCGCTCGGAGATCGCCTGCTTCCCGAGCCGCCGGATCGCGTCGGAAAAGTCGAGGTAGACCCCGTTCTTCTTCGGCCCGATCCCGTGCCCGGCGTCGACCATCTCCTTGGCCCGCCGCGAGGCGATGTCGCGCGGTGCGAGGTTCCCGAAGGAAGGGTAGAAGCGCTCGAGGTAGTAGTCGCGCTCCTCCTCGGGGATCTGCTTGGCCGGACGATCGTCCCCCGCCTTCTTCGGCACCCAGATCCGGCCGTCGTTGCGGAGCGACTCGGACATCAGGGTGAGCTTCGACTGGTAGTCGCCGGACGGCGGGATGCAGGTCGGGTGAATCTGCGTGAAGCAGGGGTTCGCGAAGCCCGCCCCCCGACGGCAGGCGCGCCACGTCGCGGTGACGTTGCACTTCTTCGCGTTCGTCGAGAGGAAGAAGACGTTCGAGTAGCCCCCGGTCGCGAGGACGACGGCGTCGGCGATGTGCCGCTCGAGCTTCCCGGTCCGGATGCAGCGGGTGATGATGCCGCGTGCCACCCCGTCGATCAGGACGACGTCCATCATCTCCTTCTCGATGAGCATCTCCACGCCGCCGGCGTCGATCTGCTTCTCGAGTGCCTGATACGCACCCAGGAGGAGCTGCTGACCGGTCTGTCCCCGGGCATAGAAGGTCCGCGAGACCTGCGCGCCGCCGAAGGAGCGGTTGGCGAGGAGGCCGCCGTACTCGCGGGCGAAGGGGACGCCCTGCGCGACCGCCTGATCGATGATGTTGACCGAGACCTGGGCGAGGCGGTAGACGTTCGCCTCACGGGCGCGGAAGTCGCCGCCCTTCACCGTGTCGTAG
>JANQLR010000037.1 GCA_028280525.1 Longimicrobiales bacterium | reverse complement strand
GAGACCGCAGCGCCTCCGCCAGCTCCGCATTCGCGGCGAGGGGCGCCCTGACCGCCGGCGCCGCCTCGGGGTGTGCCCGGGCGATCTCGCGCAGCTCGTCGGGCGACGCCTCGAGCAGCCGCTCCCGGAGTTCGGGGGTGAGCGTCATGCGAAGTCCTCCAGGATCCGCGCGCGAATCGTGCGACGGGCCCGGTGCAGGTGTACGCGGAGGGTCGACGGCTCGACCTCCATCAGTTCGGCGACCTCGGGAGAGGGCCGACCCTCCAGGTCGACCAGGAGCAGCGCCGTCCGCTGCGTCTCCGAAAGCTCGTCGAGGTAGCGATGAACGATCGAGGTCGGGTCGTAGGGGGCGGGCGCGCTCGGCCGCGGAAGCTCCGTGGACCGCTCGGCCGTGAGGCGTCGGCGACGGGAGGAGGTGCGCGTGCGATCCACGTGTACGTTCCGGAGCACCCGCCACGACCAGGCGAGCAGCCCGCCCTCGCCCTCGGGGCGAAGGTCGTCGATCGACTGAGAGATTCGCACCAGCGCCTCCTGCACGAGGTCCTCCGCCGCGTCCAGATCCCCGGCCATCGCCCGCGCCCACGGCACCATTCGGCCCCGCAGATCGTCGAGCAGCCGATCCCGCTCGCGGGGTGCGCCATCCTGCACCACCTCGAGGCGGGCCTCCCAGGAGGAGGCGTCGGATCGGGGGTCGTGGATCGTCATCATCACCCGGAGAACGAGACGGGGGGGCCGAGCGTTTACGCGCCCACGTTAGCCGGCCGGGATGCCCCGCGCCGTGACGCGGACGAGGCGCACCAAGACGCGGGGTGCGGGTCTCGTGAGGGCGCACTCGAGGCCGACGACCGCCCTGGCCCGGGACCTCTGCGGCCACTCCCGCCCCGCTCCCCCCGCTCCCACTCCCGCTCCGGCTGGCGCTCCGGCCCGGCTGGCCCTGGACCCGGACGCGACCTCAGCCCCTCCCCTTGAAACCTGAGGGGAGAAGTGCGAGCTTCCCCTCGAAACCTGATGGGAACACCCGCGCGAGGCGCTCATGTCCGATCTCGAACTGCTCCGGGGGACGCTCGACGTCCTGATCCTGAAGGCTCTCGCCGCCGATGCGAAGCACGGCTACGGCGTCGCGCAGTGGATTCGGGCGATGTCGGGCGAGGAGCTCCTGGTGGAGGAGGGCGCCCTCTACCCGGCGCTGCACCGGCTCGCCAAGCGCGGCTGGGTGCAGAGCGAGTGGGGGGTCAGCGAGAACAACCGACGGGCCAGGTTCTACGCCCTCACCGCGCAGGGCCGGGCGCAGCTGGAGCTGCAGACCCGGACCTGGGACCGCTACTCGAGCGCCGTCTCCCGGGTGCTGACCTCCGAGGCGGACGGCTGACCGGAATGCGCAGGCGGGAGGAGCGGGAGCTCGACGACGAGATCGAGCTTCACATCGGGATGATCGTGGACGAACTCCGAGCGAAGGGGTGGTCCGAGGTGGACGCCGAGCGGGAGGCCCGCCGGCGGTTCGGCAGTCCGGAGGGGGTCCGGACGGCGATGGAACGGGAATGGGAGGGGAGGATGGGACGGATGGGACGCTGGATCGACGGGGTGCGACAGGATGTCGCCTTCGCGCTTCGCCAGCTGGTGCGGCGGCCGCTCACGAACGGGCTGGCGCTGGCCACGCTCGTGCTGGGGGTGGGCTCGACGGCGCTGGTCTACTCGGTCGTGCATGCCGTCGCGCTGCGCGACCTCCCCTTCCCCGACGACGACCGGCTGGTCCGGGTGAGCCAGACCTCCCCTCAGGGCCGCGAGTACTCGGTCTCCGAGGCGAACTTCGTCGACTTCCGCCGACGGCAGACGACGATGGTCGAGATGGCCGGAATGGCGGTCGAGCGCCCGATCCTGACCTTCGACGGACAGGCCGAAGGCGCATCCGGGATGCGCGTTTCGCACACCTTCTTCGAGCTGCTCGGCCTGGATCCGGTCCTCGGTCGGGTCTTCAGCGCGGAGGAGGACCTCGAGGGAGCGGATGCGAACGTCGTCGTGATCTCCGAGGGCGAGTGGGTGCGTCGATGGGGATCCGATCCGGGGGTGCTCGGCAACCGCCTGACCGTGGACGGTACCGCCCACACCATCATCGGCGTCGCCCCCTCCGACGAGGCGTGGCCGGGTGTCGGTGTCTTCACGCCGCTCGCTCCGATGGAGGTCGCACAGCGGGACAATCAGATCATGGAGTCCTTCGGGCGCATGCGCCCCGGGGTGACCATCGAGGACGTCCAGGCGGAGATGGATGCGATCGCCGCGGAGCTCTCGGACCAGTACCCCGAGTCGAACGATGGCTGGGGCGCCAGCGTCCGGCCCCTCCGTAGCTACTTCGTCGGCCAGCGACAGACGCGCTTCGGCGGGCTGCTCATGGGCGCGGTCGGCCTCCTCCTCCTGATGGCCTGCGCGAGCATCACGAACCTTCGGGTCGCCCAGGCCTCGGCGCGTCGGCACGAACTCCGGGTACGCGCGGCGCTCGGCGCGCGTCGGGGCCGGCTGAGATCCCAGCTGCTCGTCGAGGGCGCGGTTCTGGCCCTCATCGCGGCCCCCCTCGCGATTCTGCTCGCCGTGACCGCTCTTCCCGTCGTCCGGGCGCTGGGATCATCCAGCCTGGGGCGTCTCGGCGATGCGGCGATCGACGCCCCGGTCCTCGGGGTCGCCCTGGCCGCCGGGGTGGTCACCCTCCTGGTCTCCGGGCTCGCTCCGGCGCTCCTGCTCGAGAAGGACGGCGGTCCGGGCGCCCTCCGGGATCGGTCCTCGGGAGGTGTGAGAGGGCGCATCCGCGGTGCGCTCGTCGCCATCCAGTTCGCGCTTGCCGTCGCCGTGGTGCTCAGCGCGGGCCTGATGATGCGGAGCTTCGCAGCGATGACCACCCGCGACCTCGGCATCGAGCCGGAGGGGATGATCGCCGCCGCGATCCGGCTGCCCATCGACCGGTTCTCACCCCCGGAGCGCGTGCAGAACGTCCAGCTCCTGATGGAGGAACTCGAGGCGATCCCGGGCGTGCTCGCCGCGGGTGTCACGCACGCGCCTCCCTTCGGATGGATGCAGCCGAGCAACTTCGTCGCCCTCGCGGACAACGAGCCCGACCGGCAGGAGGACTTCCAGCCGGTGAGCTGGCGGGCGGTGAGCGAGAACTACTTCGAGGCCGCCGGCCTGAGCCTCCTTTCGGGACGCGTCTTCGACGCGCGGGACATGGAGGTCGACGGACTCCAGACCGTGGTGATCGACCGCGGACTCGCGGACCTGATGTGGGGACCGGGGTCGGACCCGATCGGCGAGCGACTCACCTGGTTCATCCCGGGCGGCCAGCACGTCGAGGTGATCGGGATCGTCGAGCCCGCGCAGGACGAGCGGATGGACGCCGACGCCCGTCCCCGCATCTACCGATCGTACGGATGGGCCGCGTGGTATCAGCCCGGCGTGGTCATCCGTGTCGCACCCGGCGCGGCCTCGCAGCTGATCCCCGAACTCCGTGCGACCGCGGCGCGGGTGCTGCCCTCCGTCCCCCTCATCGATCCGGTGCCGGTCGAGGAGTCGATGCGCTCGGTCGTCGCCTGGCCACGCTTCACCCTCGGCATCCTGGCCGCGTTCAGCCTGGCCGCCCTCGTCCTCGCGGCGATGGGGGTCTTCGGGGTGACCGCCTTCGCGGTGACCACCCGTCGTCGTGAGATCGGGCTGCGTATCGCGCTCGGGGCGCGTCCGGAGGGCGTCTTCGCCCTCGTGCTCCGCTCGTCCCTCGTCTTCGCGGCCATCGGAATCGCGCTTGGACTCGGGATCGCGGTCGGCACGACTCGCCTGATGGAGTCGGTCCTCTACGGTGTCACGCGCCTGGACCCGGCGACCTGGGCTGCGGTCCCACTCCTCCTGGCCGCCGTGGCCCTCGCGGCCGCCTGGCTGCCGGCCCGCAGGGCCCTCCGGATTTCGCCCCGTTCCGCGATGGTGGAAGAGTAGGAATCGCGCCCCTGGCGGCGTCTTGCCTCGCGCTACGAAAACCGCGTACGTTCGCGGTCTTCACCCCGCCCGAACGGGGAGTATGGGGCCCGCGCCAGATCCTCCGACCGGCGCCCCGGAAGGGTCCTTCAACCTGAGCAAGGTACGCCGATGTCCGAGAAGGTTCTGGTCCACTACGAGGTGCAGGACAAGGTCGCGATCCTCACCCTCGACGACCCGCCGGCCAACACCTACACGCACGAGATGATGCGGCAGCTGGACGCCGCCATCGTGCAGGCCCGCTTCGACACCGGCGTCGAGGTCATCGTCCTGACCGGGAAGGGGGAGAAGTTCTTCTCGGCCGGCGCGAACATCTCGATGCTGAACGAGGCCGACCCGGTCTGGAAGTACTACTTCTGCCTGCACGCGAACGAGACGCTCTCCCGGCTCGAGCAGACGCCGAAGTTGACGATCGCCGCGATGAACGGGCACACCGTCGGTGGAGGACTCGAGATCGCGATGGCCGCCGACCTCCGCATCGCCCGCAAGGACGCCGGCAAGGTCGGCCTCCCGGAGATCAACCTCGGCGTGCTCCCGGGAACGGGCGGCACGGCCCGCCTCTCCCGCATCATCGGCAAGTCGAAGTCGATCGAGATGATGGTCACGGGCGACGTCTTCTCGATGGACACCGCCCACGAGTACGGGATCGTGAACCAGGTGTGGGAGACGGAGTCCCACGAGGAGTTCATGGCGAAGGTGATGGAGTACGCCAAGCAGTTCACCACCCCGAACTGCGCGACGATGGCCGCCGGCCACATCAAGCGCTCCGTGCAGTCCGGCGCCGAGATCCCCTTCGAGTACGCCCTCGCCCTCGAGCGGGAGCTGCAGGCGAAGCTCTTCGCGAGTGACGACGCGAAGGAGGGGCTGGCCGCCTACGTCGAGAAGCGGAAGGCCGAGTTCTCCGGCTCGTGACCTCGCCGGGGCGCGGCTGAGCGTCCCGAAGCCACACGCGTGCGGGGTCCGGTCCGGTTTCGGTCGGACCCCGCCGTCGCATCCAGCCGGCGCGCTCGACCTCGAGCCCGAACGGCGCCTTCACCCCACACCCGCGCGGTCGACCCATGAGTTCCGAGATCCGTTCCCGACTCTGGATCCACAACCAGTGGGAGGACGCCGCCTCCGGCGAGACCTTCCCCACGACGAACCCCGCCACCGGCGAGACCCTCGCCCACATCGCTCGAGGCGCCGCCGCCGACATCGACCGCGCCGTCGTCTCTTCGCGCGAGGCCTTCGAGTCGCCGGAGTGGCGCCGGATGGATCCGCACAAGCGCGGGAGACTCCTCTGGAAGCTCGCCGACCTGATCCAGGCGAACGCCGACGAGTTCGGCAGCCTCGAGACGCGGGACAACGGGAAGCCGTACTTCGAGTCGCGGAAGATCGACGTGCCGAGCGCGATCTCGCAGTTCCGATACTTCGCGGGGCTCGCCGACAAGATCTACGGCGAGGTCATCCCCGTCCCGGGGCCCTTCCTGAACTACACGCTGAAGGAGCCCGTGGGGGTCGTAGGGGCGATCACGCCGTGGAACTTCCCGCTGAACATCGTCAGCTGGAAGCTCGCGCCGGCGCTCGCCTGCGGGTGCACCGTGGTGCTGAAGCCGGCAGAGCAGACCCCGCTGACCGCACTCTTCCTGGCCGAACTCGCCGCCGAGGCGGGTTTCCCGGCGGGCGTCCTGAACGTGGTCCCCGGATTCGGGACCGAGGCCGGCGCCGCGCTCGTCGAACATGCGGGGGTCGACGCGATCTCCTTTACCGGGTCGACCGCCGTAGGCAAGCAGATCGCGGCGTCCGCCGCCGGGACGGTGAAGAAGGTCTCGCTCGAGCTGGGCGGGAAGTCGCCGAACATCGTCTTCGCCGACGCCGACCTGAAGGCGGCGGTCCGCGGGGCCTCGACGGGGATCTTCTACGGAAAGGGCGAGGTCTGCGCGGCCGGATCGCGCATCCTCGTGGAGCGCTCGATTCACGACGACTTCGTGGAGGCGCTGAAGGCGCGAGCCGAGGGGATGACCGTAGGAGATCCGATGGAGTCGACCACCCGATTGGGGGCCATCGTCTCCGAGGCGCAGCTCGACCGGGTCATGGGCTACGTGGAGTCCGGGAAGTCCGAGGGCGCGCGCCTCGTGACGGGGGGTGAGCGCGTGCAGGTCGACGGCGCCGGCAACTTCCTCACCGCGACCGTCTTCGCGGACGTCACGCCGGAGATGACGATCGCGCAGGAGGAGATCTTCGGACCCGTGGCCGCGGTGATCCCCTTCGACGACATCGACGACGCGATCCGCATCGCGAACGACACTCGGATGGGGCTCGCGGCCGGCGTCTGGACGCGCGACATCGGCAAGGCGCACCGCGTCGCCCGGGAGCTGCAGGCCGGGATCGTCTGGGTGAACAGCTACAACATGTACGACGCCGGTTCACCCTTCGGCGGCTACAAGGAGAGCGGCTACGGCCGCGACCTGGGCGCGCAGGCGGCGATCGAGAAGTACACGCAGACGAAGTCCGTCTGGGTCGCCGTCGACGGCTGAGGACGAAGCGATGAGCAACGCACCGGACCCGCGGACCACCGCCGTCGTCGTCGACGCGGTCCGCACCCCGATCGGACGCCACGGCGGTGGCCTCGCCTCCGTCCGCCCCGACGACCTCGCCGCCCTCGTCATCGAGGCGCTCGTCGAGCGCTCCGGGCTCGATCCGGCCTCGATCGACGACGTGATCTTCGGCTGCACCAACCAGGCTGGCGAGGACAACCGGAACGTCGCCCGGATGGCGCTGCTGCGGGCCGGACTACCGGTCACCGTGCCCGGCCAGACGGTCAACCGGCTCTGCGGCTCCGGGCTGCAGGCGGTGAACTCGGTCCGTCAGGCGATCGTGGCCGGCGAGGGCGAAGTCTTCATCGCCGGGGGCGTGGAGAGCATGAGCCGCGCGCCGTACGTGACCCTCAAGGCGGGGTCGGCGTGGGCGCGCGGGAATCCGCAGGTCGCCGACACCGTGCTCGGGTGGCGCTTCGCCAACCCGAAGCTCCCCGAGGAGTGGACGGTCGGC
>JANQLR010000419.1 GCA_028280525.1 Longimicrobiales bacterium | reverse complement strand
GACCGGCGTCCTCGCCGCCGCCGCGACCTCCGACGCCCGCTCCCGCCCGAACCGTCAGGGGATGATCCGGCCGATCCCGGGCGAACCGACGCCGATCTCACCGCGCAACGGCATCCGAACACTCGACACGACGCCGACGCTGCGCTGGGCGGCGGTCGAGGGCGCGACCGAGTACACGGTCCAGATCCGGCGGGAGGGCGCCGCACCGATGCGCTTCCGCAGCTCGACGACCGAATTCGTCCTCCCCGAGGCGCTCGACGCGGGCCACACCTACTACTGGACGGTCGCCGCCGGTCGCCGCGCCGCCCGTGAGGACTCCGTGGTGATCGCCACGACCGAAGAGCGCGAGGCGGTCGAGACCTCGATGCACACCATCGGGGAGCTCGGCTTCGACCCCGAGGACGACGGGCGCCTCCTGGCTCTGATCGTCTACGTCGACCTCGGGCTCTACTACGAGGCGTTGACCTCGATCGAGGCGATCGAGGCCACCGGTGCCCCGCTCGGCGCGGACACCCTCCTCCTCAAGGGGGAGATCCTCGATGCCCTCGGCCGCGTCGACGAGGCGCGCGCCGCCTTCGACGCCGCCGACGCCCTCCTCCGAGGTTGATGGACGCCACCCGCATCTACATCGGTCCGGGGGAGGCCCCGGACCTCGGCGAAGCGGTCCCCGGCCACCTCGACGTGGAGGAGATCGCGGCGATCTCCCAGGTGGAGGAGCTGGATCGACCGGGCGTCCTCTATCTCACGCGTGCGCTGACGGTGGGAGAGAAGAGCGGCCGAGCGCTCCTCCAGCTCCCGAACCACGTCGTCGTCATCGCGGGCGACGCCGGAGGCCGGACGCTCGCCGAGTCGGTCGGCCGGCTCTTCCTGGCCGCGGAGGACTTCCCCCCCGACGGGAAGGCGCTCGGTCGCGTCCTCGCGGCGGCGGGCGAGCACTCCCGGGCCCTCCTCTCGGCGCAGGCGTCGAGCGAAGCGGCCGAGAGCGCCTCCGTGACCGTCGCCGAGCTGAACCGGGTCGGGATCGCGCTGATGGCGGAGCGCAATCAGGCCACGCTCCTGACGATGATCCTGACGCAGGCGCGGCGGCTCACCTCCTCGGACGCGGGCTCCCTCTACCTGGTCGAGGGCGAGGACGACGACGCGCGCCTCCACTTCCTGCGGGCGCAGAACGACAGTCTCCCCGAGCTTCCCGACCCGAACTTCACCCTCCCGCTCGACCCCACCTCGATCGCCGGGAACGTGGCGCTCTCCGGTCAGCCGCTCGTGCTGGACGACGTCTACGAGCTCCCGACCGACGTGCCCTACTCCTTCAACCGCGCCTTCGATCGGGAGCACGGCTACCGGGCGAAGTCGATGCTCGTGGTCCCCATGAAGGACCACCGGGACGAGGTCGTCGGGGTGCTGCAGCTCATCAATCGCAAGGCCGACCCGGGCGCCCGGATCCGCACCGAGGACGACGCCGACGCACACGTCCTGCCCTACGGCCGCGCCGAGGTCGACACCGTCCTCTCCCTCGCGGGGCAGGCGGCCGTCTCGATCGAGAACCAGGCGCTGATCGAGGACATCGAGCAGCTCTTCGACGGCTTCATCAAGGCGGCGTCGACGGCGATCGATCAGCGGGACCCGACCACCGCCGGGCACTCGGTGCGCGTCACCGCGCTCACGGTCGCCGTCGCCGAGCGGATGAACGAGCTCGTCGAGGGGCCCTTCGCGGACGTCCACTTCACCGTCGACGAGCTCAAGCAGCTCCGCTACGCCGGGCTGCTGCACGACTTCGGGAAGGTCGGCGTTCCCGAGGAGGTGTTGGTGAAGGCGCGGAAGCTCCCGCCCGTCCTGGAGACCCGGGTCGAGGCGCGCTTCCAGCTGATCCGGAAGACGATCGAGGCCGAGGCGGCGCAGGCCGCCTTCGAAGCGCTGCGCCGGGAGGGAGGGGCGGCGCCGGGACAGCTCGACGAAATCGAACGGCAACGGACCGAGGCGCTCGCCGAGGTCGACCGCTACCTGGCGGCGATCCGCGAGGCGAACATCCCGCGCGTCCTCGAGGAGGACGCCGCCGGAGTCCTCGTCGACATCGCGCGCCGCACCTTCCTGGACCCCGCCGGCGACGAACACCCCTTCCTGACGGAGAAGGAGCTGCACTTCCTCTCGATCCGGCGCGGCAACCTCGATCCCCACGAGCGCGCCCAGATCGAGTCGCACGTCGTCCACTCGTACGACTTCCTGACCAACATCCCGTGGACCCCGGAGCTCTGCCGCATCGCGGAGATCGTGCGCGGCCACCACGAGAAGCTCAACGGGAAGGGGTACCCCGACGGAGCGACCGCGGAGTCGCTCCCGCTCGAGACGAAGATCATGACGGTGTGCGACATCTTCGACGCGCTCACCGCCTCCGACCGGCCGTACAAGAAGGCGATGCCGACCGAGAAGGCGCTGCAGATCCTGCGCTGGGAGGCGGAAGAGGGGGCGCTCGACCCCGACATCGTCGACCTCTTCGTGGAGTCGAAGGTCTACGAGCGGGTGCTGGAGACGAACTGGCGGGAGCTGTAGGTCCGGGAACTCACCGCACCTTCACCAGCCCCAGCTCCGCCGCCCGCCCCCGGATCGTCACGCACCCGAGGTCCTCGAAGGCCTCGACGCCGTACCCCGCCGCCTCGACCGCCCGCCTGGACGACAGGATCGTCGCGCCCCGCTCCTTCGCGAGCGTCTCGAGCCGCGCCGCGACGTTCACCGCGTCTCCGGTCACCTTGTACTCCTTGTGGTCGCGCGAGCCGACGGGGCCGGCGACCACCTCTCCGAAGTGCACGCCCATGACCACCTCGGTCGGGCGGAGCTGACCGGCGGCGACGGAGTTCTCGAGGAGGTCGGCGATCTCGATCGCGGTGCGCAGCGCGCGCCGGGCGTCGTCCTCGTGTGCGACCGGGGCGCCGAAGATGGCCATCAGCCCGTCGCCGAGGAGCTGGTGCACGATCCCGCCGTTCTCGGTGACCTTGGGGATGACGCGCTCGAAGAAGGCGTCGAGCCGCGCCACGACCTCCTCGGGCGGGGTCCGCTCCGCCTCTCCGGTGAAGCCGCGGATGTCCAGGAAGAGGATCCCCACCTCGCGCCGCTCCGGCACGACCTCGCCCCCGGAGTCGAGAAGCGCATCGACGACCTCGGGGGCGGTCTGCTGGCCGAAGAGGTCGATGATGTGCTGTCGCTCCCGCGCGGCCCGAACGACCCGCTTCATCCGCCGCCGCAGATCCCAGCACACCGCCGCCCCGACCGCGGTCGTCGCCAGCAGGACGATGGCCTTGTCGATGTGGAGGCCGGGGCTGAAGAAGACCTGCGGGAGATCGGAGCCCGGGATCGATCGGGGAACCAGCCACCACGCCAGGAGGGCGTACTGGACCGCGGAGAGGATCCCGGTCGTCGCCACGATCATCGGTCGCAGGGTGAGGGTCGCCACCCCGATGAGCGGGAAGTAGAGCCAGGCCCCGGGGCTGAAGAGGACCACCACCGGTGGCTCGACGTACCCCGCGGCGAGCGCGAGGACCCCGCTCACGGCGGTGACCTCGGTCACGCTGACGAGGAGCTCGAGCCCGGGGCGCGCGGCGGCCTTCGCTCCACGGCGGAGGAGCGCGAGAACGCGGACCTCGAGCACCCAGAGGAGCAGGAGCATGCCGAGCGGCGCCCAGCTGGGCAGGTTTCCGGGAAGGAGCCGGATCCCGAACCGCGGCAGGATCCACACGAGGAAGACCAGGGCGACCACGAGCGTGCCGATCACCCACGCCATCGCGCGGGAGCGCAGCTCCAGCGAGGAATCGAACTCGTTGAGCGGCGCCGGCTCCGATCCACTCACGACCGACGCCCCGACCGGGGCCGGGGCGCCGAGAGGGATCGGAGTCGGAGCGTCCGGAGCGCGGACCGTCAGCGTGGAGGTCCTCCGACCGGGTTCGATGCACCGGAATCGACACCGCCGGAAGCCGCCCTCCGGTCGTCGTCGGGGTCGGGTTCCGGATTCTCCGCCTCGACCACCGCCAGCGGCACGTCACCGAAGCCGGAGCGCTGCGGATTCTGCCGCCCCTCCGTCGCCTGCACCACCGAGGACGACACGAAGTCGAAGACCTCGGCGAAGGTGACGATCCCGTCCCCGTTCTCGTCGCCCTGCCCCCGCAGACCCTCCAGGAGGAAGTGGGTGAAGACGCCGTGACCACCCCATCGTTCGTCCTCGAGAGAGAACTCGTTCGTGTCCGCCGCCGTCATCATGAGGCGCCGCGACGGGGTGAAGAGCTGACCGAAGGAGCCGGCGACGGCATTCGAGTCGCCTCCACCCACGACGTCGCCATCCGCGGTCCCCGCGGAGTGGCAGGCGTCGGCGATGACGATGACCCGCTCGGCGGAGATCTGTCGCCGGAGCGCCGTCTTCACGTCCCACATCGGGAAGCCGGTCGCCGCGAGCGACTCGATGTCCGCGTCGTGCGGGAGGAGGTAGAGGTTGTCCGGGCGCGACGGGTCGGGGGCGCCGTGCCCTGCGTAGTAGATGACGACGAGGTCGTCCCAGTCCGCCTGCTGCAGGAAGACGAAGAGGGCCTCGCGCATCGCCGCCCCGGTCGCCTCCTCGTCGGAGAGGAAGAGGACGTGGTCCTCCTCGAAGGGACCGGCCGCCGAGCTGGTCAGGAACTCGTGCACGGACTCGGCGTCGATCTTCGCGTAGTCGAGGTCGGGGATGTCGTCGCTCGCGTAGTCGCTGATCCCGATCACGACGGCCCAGCGCTCGTCGATCCGCGGCGCGGCAACCGTCCGGGAGGCGGCGCCCCCCGGTCCCGTCGCCTCGACGACGACGGAGTCGCGGCTCATCGGCAGGGTGGTCTCGGCCCAGAAGCGCTGCGCCTGCTGACCGGTCAGACCCAGCCGGGCGGCCTCGTCCGCCTCGAGCGGGAGGAGGTTGGCCGGCTTCCCCTCCACGGTCACCCCGCGGGTGTCGCCCACGACCACGCCCTCGAGTCGCACCGGGTTGAAGAGCGACTCGGAGCGCTCTCCCTTCTTCACGACGCCGAGCCCGCGCGTCGTCCCGGCGGTCGAGGGACGGACGTCGGCGAGGAGGATCGCGAGGCCGGGTCCCGCCGCCGTCGATGCGGCCTGGGCGTTGATCGTCGCCGGCACCGAGCCGGGGTCCGGCACCCAGTACGCCGCCTCCCGCCACGGCGAGGCCTCCCAGTCGTTGATCAGCTGGCCGACCATCCCCGTCTCCTGGATGAGACGCTCGGTGGCCTCGGTGATCGCGCCGGAGCGGGCCGCCTGGTCGGTCGCCTCGGCGGTGCGGC
>JANQLR010000416.1 GCA_028280525.1 Longimicrobiales bacterium | reverse complement strand
AGCGACTGACCGGGCGAAAGAGCTGGGTCGTCGGAGCCTCCGCGGCGTCGAGCTTCCTCGTTCTGGCGCAGGAGGAGGCCGGTCTCTCGGCCTTTCGGGTCGCGGCCGGCGAAGACGTCACCGTCGAAGCCCGCCGCACCACGATGGGGCTCTCGGCGGTCGAGTTCGCCGACGTCGTCTTCGAGGCGGCACCCGCGACGCGGATCGGAGCGCCCGGAGAGGGCGGTTCGGTGCTGGAGCGCTACCTTCGCTTCGAGCGGCTCGCGCTCGCGGCGATCGCCGCCGGGATTGCCGAGGCCGCCCGCGACCACGCGGCCCGCTACAGCGTCGAGCGCGCCCAGTTCGGCCGTTCGCTCGCCCGCTTCGATGCGATTCAGGCGAAGCTCGGAGACGTCGTCGCCCGCGCCAGCGCCGCTGCCGCCGCGGTCGCGCACGCCGCCGTCGATTCGTCTGCCGCGGCGGCGGCCGGAGCCAAGCTCGTCGCCTCGGAGGCCGCGATCTTCGCCTCAGACGAAGCGGTGCAGATCTTCGGCGGCTACGGCTACATGCGGGACTACCCCGTCGAGCGCCTCATGCGCGACGCGAAGGGGATCGAACTCCTGGGCGGCACGAGCGAGACGCTCCGCCGGGAGCTCGCGTGGGATCTGCTGGACGGAGGCGCCTGAGGGCGACGCGGGTCGGAGGGCGGTCCGAGAATCCGCCGAATCCGCGGGTCCGGGGAGTCCTCCGGAGCCGCTCGACATTTCCGGGAGGGCCGGGTCGTGCCCCCCCATGGACTACATACGGAGTTGGCCGACGGATGGAGATCTTCGAGCGGATGGAGAAGCACGAGCACGAGCAGCTCGTCTTCTGGAGCGAGCCGAAGTTCGGGTACCGCGGGATCATCGCGATCCACGACACCACGCTGGGGCCCGCGCTCGGCGGGACCCGGTTCTGGAACTACGACTCCGACGCCGAGGCGATCCTGGACGTCACTCGACTCGCGCGGGGGATGTCCTACAAGGCCGCGATCACCGGGTTGAACCTCGGGGGCGGGAAGTCCGTCATCATCGGCGACAACCGGACCCGCTACCGCGAGATGATCTTCCGGGCGCACGGTCGCGCCGTCGAGTCGCTCGGGGGCCGCTACATCACGGCGGAGGACGTCGGGACGTCGCCGACCGACATGGAGTACGTCCTGATGGAGACCGAGCACGTCGCGGGGATCCTCGGGCGCTCGGGTGATCCGTCTCCCGTCACCGCCTACGGCACCTACGTGGGGATCAAGGCCGCCGCCGAGCACCGGTGGGGCGAC
Organism: Longimicrobiales bacterium; assembly: GCA_028280525.1. Classification (GTDB taxonomy): domain Bacteria; phylum Gemmatimonadota; class Gemmatimonadetes; order Longimicrobiales; family Gaopeijiaceae; genus Gaopeijia. The sequence goes on along the minus strand of JANQLR010000416.1, from coordinate 7,264 downwards.
GGCTCCCTCGAGGGGCGACACGTGGCGGTGCAGGGGCTCGGGCACGTCGGCTACCACCTGTGCCGATTCCTCTCCGAGGAGGGCGCCCGCCTGACCGTGACCGACATCGCGCCCGACAAGGTCCAGATGGTGGTCGACGACTTCGGGGCCACGGCCGTCGAGCCGGACGCGATCTACGCCGTCGACGCGGAGATCTTCGCTCCCTGCGCGCTCGGAGCGGTCGTCAACGACGATACCCTGAAGGTCTTCAAGTTCCAGATCATCGCCGGCGCCGCGAACAACCAGCTGGCGCGCACCCGCCATGGGGAGGAGTGCCACAAGCGCGGCATCCTCTACGCGCCGGACTACGTCATCAACGCCGCCGGCCTCATCAACGTCTACGGCGAGCGCCACGGCTGGGACCGGGATCGCTCCATGAAGAAGGCCGGGGAGATCAACTGGACCCTCCTGCAGATCTTCGCCCGCGCCGCGGAGGAGGACGTCCCGACGGCGCTCGCCGCCGACCGCATCGCCGAGGACCGCATCGCGAAGGTGCGCCACCTGCAGAGGAGCTGGGTCTGAGCATGAAGCACGACTCCGTCCGCGCCGTCGATCCCGCCATCGCCGACCTCCTCGACCAGGAGACCCACCGACAGGCGTCCCAGCTCGAGATGATCGCGAGCGAGAACTTCGCATCCCCGGCGGTCATCGACACGATGGCGTCGACCTTTACGAACAAGTACGCCGAGGGGCTCCCCGGGAAGCGCTACTACGGGGGGTGCGAGATCGTCGACCAGGCGGAGGAGTTGGCGCGAGACCGGGCCAAGGAGCTCTACGGCGCAGAGCACGCGAACGTGCAGCCGCACTCGGGCGCGCAGGCGAACCAGGCGGTCTTCCTCGCCTTCCTGGAGCCCGGCGATCGGATCCTGGGGATGGACCTCTCCCACGGCGGTCACCTGACGCACGGCTCGCGGGTGAACTCCTCGGGGACCTACTTCGAGCCGCACTTCTACGGGGTGCGCGAGTCGGACGGTCGGATCGACTACGACGCCGTCCGCGCCAAGGCGCTCGAGGTCCGCCCGAAGATGGTGATCGCGGGCGCGAGCGCGTATCCACGCATCATCGACTTCGCCGCCTTCCGCGAGATCGCCGACGAGGTCGGCGCGCGCCTGCTCGTCGACATGGCCCACATCTCCGGCCTCGTCGCGACCGGCGTTCACCCGTCCCCCGTCCCGTACGCGGACGCGGTGACCACGACGACGCACAAGACGCTCCGCGGCCCCCGCGGCGGTCTCATCCTCTGCCGGGAGGAGGATGCGAAGGCGATCGACAAGGGCGTCTTCCCCGGCACGCAGGGCGGTCCCCTGATGCATGTGATCGCGTCGAAGGCGGTCGCCTTCCTCGAAGCGCTCCAGCCGGGATTCCGCGCCTACCAGGAGCGGGTGGTCGAGAACGCGAAGGAGCTCGGCAACGCCCTCTTGGCGCGGGACTTCCACCTCGTGAGCGGGGGGACGGACAACCACCTCCTCCTCGTCGATCTGCGCCCCAGCCATCCGGACGTCTCCGGGAAGGACGCGGAGCACGCCCTCGAGGTCGCCGGGATCACGATGAACAAGAACACCGTCCCGGGAGAGACCCGTTCGCCCTTCGTGACCTCCGGACTGCGCATCGGCACGCCGGCGCTCACCACCCGCGGCATGGGCCCCGAGGAGATGCACCGCATCGGCGAGTGGATCGCCCGCGTCCTCTCGGCGCCCACCGACGAGCAGATCCTGCAGCGGACGCGGGCGGAGGTGGAGGAACTCTGCGGGCACTTCCCCCTATACGCGGGGGACGTCGCCACGACGGTCTGACGGGGGAGGATCCCGCGGGCCGGACGGGCCCGAAAACGGGGGTGGCGCCCCCGAACGTTCCTCCTATGTTTCTCCGCCATGTCCGATCAGCAGCTCGCCGAGGAAGTCCTGGATCGCCTCCAGGCGGCCAACCCGCGGTTCGACCGCAGGGGGTACCTTCTCGTGCTGTCTGCTCTTCACGGCGTGGTGGGCGCACTCGACGAGCCGCGACACATCAGTGGGGAGGAGCTCTCCCTGGGGGTCCGCGATCTCGCGCTGCAGCGCTTCGGCATCCTCGCAAAGACGGTGCTGGAGTCGTGGGGCATCCACACGACGGAGCACATCGGGGAGATCGTCTTCGACCTGGTCGAGGGGGGCATCCTCGTCAAGCAGGACGAGGACAGCCGGGAGGACTTCCGGGACCTCTTCGACTTCGAAGACGCATTCATCGCCGGCTACCCCTGGGGGGCCGGCATTCTGTGACGGTGACGGGCTACGCCGGCCGTTCACGTCGAACACCATCTACAGATTCAACGCCGTCGGGAGGGGTTGAACATGGGCGACCAACAGGGATTTCCAAGCTGCCAGAAGTGCGAGAAGGGGCTCCTGCTGCCCCTCTCGGACTACGGCCGCGACGGCGCCCCCATCCGATACAAGGCGTGGGTCTGTTCGAACCCGGAGTGCGGGTTCAACATCCGGATCGACAACGGCGAAGTGACCTTCGGGCGGGCGATCGGACAGAGCTACAAGTAGGGGAGGGACGGCCGCTCCGCCCCTTCGGCTTCGAGGCCACTCCGCCGACCGGTCGATGACCCGCCTTTCTCCCCGCGCGCGGGACCGCGTCCCGGTTCCCACCGGTCGACAGGCCGCGGCCTTCGACCGCGAGGTCGTCGCGGACGGCGTCTCCGGGGAGGTGCTCATGGAGCGCGCCGGAACCCACGCCGCGCAGGCACTCCTCGAACTGCACGGCGCGCCGGTCGACCGCCCGGTCCTCGTCCTCGCCGGCCGCGGCAACAACGGCGGCGACGGTCTCGTCCTGGCGCGCTGCCTGCACGCCTGGGGGGTCGAGGTCCAGGTCGTCCAGCCCGACGGGGAGCGGCTCGGGGAGTCGCTCCTTCACGGACGCCCGGTGCCGCTGCACGATTCGTCGCGGATGGGCGACGACACCCTCGAGGCCGTGGTCTCGACCGCCTCGATCGTCGTCGACGCTCTCCTCGGCACCGGTGCGACCGACGCACCGCGTGGCGAGATCGGGCGACTCGTGGAGTCGGTGCGTCACGCTCGCGGTCCCGTCGTCTCTCTCGACGTGCCCTCGGGCGTCTCCGCCGACGACGGTCGCATCGCGGGGGAGGCCGTTGAGGCCGATGCCACCCTCTGCTTCGGCTTTCCGAAGCTGGGCGTCCTCCTGCACCCGGGGCGGAGCCGTGCCGGACGCGTCCTCGCCCTCGAGATCGGCTTCCCCGATCCCCCCGCCTCCGGGTGGTACGAGGCGCTCACCCCGGCGTGGGCGATCGCTCGACGCCCCCGCCGCCGGGTGGACACGCACAAGAACACCGCCGGTGTCGTGACGGTGATCGCCGGGCGCGAGGGGATGGCGGGCGCGGCGATCCTCGCCGCCCGAGCCGCGCTCCGCTCGGGTGCCGGCTTCCTTCGGGTGGCGGCGCCCGCCGCGCTGCGCGATCCGATTCAGTCCGCCCTCCCCGAGGCGGTCTTCGTGGAACGGGAGGACGACGCGGCGCTCGACGCGGCGATCGACGCCGCCGGCGCGCTGGTGGTGGGACCCGGGATGGGGACCGGGGTCGACGAGGCCCGACTCCTCTCGCGGGTCCTCGCCCGCGGTCGCCCGACCGTCCTGGATGCGGACGCCCTGACGCTCCTCGGAGGCTCCGAGCTGCCGCGGCCCGGCCCGGACGCGATCCTCACGCCCCACCCGGGAGAGGCCGCTCGCCTCCTCGGCCGGGAGGTGTCGGAGGTGCAGGCGGACCGGCTGGACGCCCTCGAGGCGCTCGTCGATCGCTACGGGTGCACCATCCTCCTCAAGGGGACGCCCTCGCTCGTCGGATCCGGGGACCGGAGGCTCATCGACACGCTCGGCTCCTCCGACCTCGCCGTCGCCGGGATGGGCGATACCCTTGCCGGGGCCGTCGCCTCGATCCGTTCCCAGGGGGCCTCCGCGCTCGAGGCGTGCGGCGTCGGGATGGCGATCACCTCGCAGGCCGCGGACCGGACGGAGAACGGGGCAGGGCTTCAGGCGGAGGACGTCGCAGACCAGATTCCCGGGGTCCTCTCCCAGCACTTCGCCCCCTCCGGGCTGGGGCTGCCCTTCGTCACCCTCGATCTCCCCCCAACTCACTGAGTCCATGGAGGAAGCGGAGATCATCGAGCGCGTGCTCGAGGCCGGGATCCGACTCGGCGGCGTGGTGGCGCTCGGGGCCGGGGACGACGCCGCGGTTCTCCGCGTCGACGGGTCGATCGTTCTCTCCACCGATGTGCAGGTCCAGGACGTCCACTTCCGACTCGACTGGCTCGCCCCCGAGGAGATCGGGGCCCGGGCCGCGGCAGCGGCGCTCAGCGACCTCGCAGCGATGGGCGCGGAGGCGACCGCCCTCCTCCTCACCCTCGTGGGTCGCGACGGCGAGACGGTCGAACGCGTGGGGCGGGGCGCGTCCGCCTTCGCCCGGAGTCTGAGCGTTCCCCTGATCGGCGGAGACATCTCGTCGGGCCCGCTCCTCGCCGTGGATGTCGTCGCCGTGGGTCGCCTCCCTGCAGGGTGGCACCCCTGGATGCGCTCCGGCGCACGCGACGGAGACCGGCTCTGGGTGACCGGTCGCCTCGGAGGTCCGCGCCGCGCCCTCGACGCCCTCCTCGACGGCACGCCGGTCGACCCCGAGATCCGGACGCGGTTCGCGGCCCCCATGCCCCGGCTCGCGGAGGCGGCCGCCCTGCGCGGAGCGGACTTCGACGTCCACGCCGCCATCGACGTGTCCGACGGCCTCCTTCTCGATGCGGGCCGGGTCGCGCGCGCCTCCGAACTCCGGCTCGATCTCGACGCGGCCGCCGTGCCGCGCATGGACCGGGTCGGTCCCTCCGAGGCGCTCCGATCCGGGGAGGAGTACGAACTCCTCCTGGCCCTCCCCGAGGGCTCGGATCCGACGGCGGTGCTCGCCCCGACCGGAACCGAGGTCGCCTGCATCGGCCGCTTCGAAGCGGGGGAGGGGGTGTGGCTCGACGGCGTCCGGACCCCCCCTTCCGGCTTCGATCACTTCGGGAGCCGCGCGTGATCTGGAACACGATCCGCGTCTACCTCACCGCGGCCTGGTCGACCTGCCTGTGGGCCTACCGCATCCTGACCGCGGCCCGGCACCCCGATCGCCCCGGGAGCCGCGAGATCCTGGAGCGCGGACCGATCCGCTGGGCGCGACCGCTCCTCACCTCGGCGCGCGTCGAGGTGGTGGTCGAGGGGGCCGAGAAGATCCCCGACGGGATGGCCGCGGTTCTGGTCGCCAACCACCAGTCGTGGTACGACGTCTTCGCGATGCTCGTCCACCTCCCCTTCAAGATGCGGTGGGTCGGGAAGAAGGAGCTGGTCAAGGTCCCGCTCTTCGGTCCGAGCTGGCTCGCGTGCGGGAATATCCCGATCGATCGCAGCGACCGCCGGGCGGCGATCCGGTCGCTCGAACTGGCCGGCGAGACCCTCCGCCGCGAGGGGGCGATGATCATTATGTTCCCGGAGGGCACCCGCTCCGACGGCGGCGAGATGCTCCCCTTCAAGAAGGGGGCCTTCATGCTCGCGCTGCAGCTGGGGGTGCCGATCGTGCCGGTCGGCGTTTCCGGGAGCCGAGAGGTGATGCCGAAGGGCAGCCTCACCGTCCGCCCCGGAACGGTCACCGTGCGGGTCGGAGATCCGATCTCCGTCGAAGGTCGGTCGCTGTCCGACCGCGATGAACTGATGCTCGAAGCGCGCGACGCCATCGAACGGCTCCGCGCTCCCCGACAATTGAAATCCGAGAACCAGGAGCCAGTCTGACGTGTCCGCTATCGTCGATGTCCGAGGACGTGAAGTCATCGATTCCCGTGGGAACCCCACCGTAGAGGCCGAGGTCATCCTCGAGACCGGGTACCGCGGACGGGCCGCCGTGCCCTCCGGGGCCTCGACGGGGGAGCACGAGGCCGTCGAGCTGCGCGATGGAGACCCGTCGCGCTACGGTGGCAAGGGCGTACTCAAGGCCGTCGGGAATGTGAACGGCCGGATCCGCGAGGCGCTGCGGGGCTTCGAGGCGCGGGAGCAGCTCGACATCGATCGCACGATGATCGAGCTCGACGGAACGCCCAACAAGGCGGAGCTGGGGGCGAATGCGATCCTCGCCGTCTCGATGGCGGCGGCCCGCGCCGCGGCGGCGGAGAACCAGATGCCGCTCTGGAAGTATCTCGGCAACGAGGACTCGTCGACGCTCCCCGTACCCATGATGAACATCCTGAACGGCGGGGCGCACGCGCCCAACAACGTCGACATCCAGGAGTTCATGGTGATGCCGGTCGCCTTCGACTCCTTCAGCGAGAGCCTCCGCTGCGGGGTGGAGATCTTCCACGCGCTCAAGAAGGTCCTCTCCGACGCGGGGAAGAACACCGCGGTCGGGGACGAGGGCGGCTTCGCGCCCGACCTCGGGAGCAACGAGGAGGCCGTGGAGGTCGTCCTGGAGGCGATCGAGAAGGCCGGCTATCGCCCGGGCGAGGAGGTCGAGATCGCGATCGACGCCGCCTCCTCGGAGTTCTTCAACGACGGGATGTACACCTTCCAGTGGTCGGGTGGAGAGCCCCGTGACGCCGCCGGGATGGTCGAGTTCTGGGCCGAGTGGACCCGGAAGTACCCGATCCGCTCCCTCGAGGACCCGCTGCAGGAGAACGACTGGGACGGGTGGAAGGCGCTGACCACCGCGATCGGTGACCGCGTGCAGATCGTCGGCGACGATCTCTTCGTAACGAACACCGCCCGCCTCGACCGCGGCATCCGGGAGGGCGTCGCCAACGCCATCCTCGTGAAGGTGAACCAGATCGGGACGCTGACCGAGACGCTCGACGCCATGCGCGTCGCTCGGGAGGCGGGGTACAACTCCGTCGTCTCGCACCGCTCGGGCGAGACGGAGGACACCCTGATCGCCGACCTCGCCGTGGCGACCGACGCCGGTCAGATCAAGACCGGGAGCGCGTCGCGCACCGACCGGATCGCCAAGTACAACCAGCTCCTCCGCATCGAGGAGACGCTGGGGAACCGGGCCCGCTTCCCGGGACGGAGCCTGTGGACCGGCTGACCCGCATCCTCCTCCCGGGCCTCCTCCTGCTCGCGGTGTACTACGCCTTCCTCGGGGGCGAGTACTCGGTCTTCGAGCTGCGGGAGGCCCGGGAGGCGCTGGAGTCGGAGCGGGAGGAGCTCGCCCGCCTCCGACGGGGGAACG
>JANQLR010000414.1 GCA_028280525.1 Longimicrobiales bacterium | reverse complement strand
CGAAGGGGGCCCGGAAAGGAGCGGTCGATCCGCGCCCGCAGCGGGGCGAAGTCGATCGGGTGCCAGAGGAGGAGCGCCGCCGACGGTTCGCCGTCCCGTCCCCCCCGCCCCGCTTCCTGGTAGTACGCCTCGAGCGAGTCGGGTGGGGCGACGTGGACGACGCGGCGGATGTCGGCCTTGTCGACGCCCATCCCGAAGGCGCAGGTCGCCGTCACCAGGTCGAGCTCTCCGCCCAGGTAGCTCGCCTGGATCCCGGCCCGTCGTTCCGGGGACATCCCTGCATGGAAGGGGGACACGCGCCGTCCCCGAGCCCGGAAGGCGGCGGCGAGCCCCTCCGTCCCTCGACGGGTCGAGGCGTAGACGAGGGCGGGCCCCGGTGAATCCCGGACCTCCGACCAGAGCCGACGCCACCGCTCCGCCTCGCTCGGGACGCGCTCGACCCGGAAGTGGAGGTTGGGGCGCCGGAAGGAGAGCTCGACCCGCACGGGGTCGCGCAGACCGAGGGCGCGGATCAGGAAGCGACGGACGCGCGGGGTCGCCGTTGCCGTCAGCGCGAGAACGGGGACGCTCCACCGCGGTCCGAGGCCCTCGAGCACCCGGTAGGCGGGGCGGAAGTCGTAGCCCCACGAAGCCAGGCAGTGCGCCTCGTCGACGACGAGGAGGGAGACGGACGACGTCTCCAGCGCGGTGGCGGTCGGCCCACCGGGGGCGAGGCGCTCGGGGGCGGTGAGGAGGAGGTCGAGCTCGCCCCGCCGGCAGGCTCCGAGGACCCGGTCCCGCTCTCCGGTCGAGGTCGGCCCGGCGAGGGCGGCGGCCCGGAGCCCGCAGCGATGGGCCCGGTCGAGCTGGTCCTGCATCAGCGCGATCAGCGGCGAGACGACGAGGACGAGTCCGGGAAGGTGGTGCGCCGGGAGGAGGTAGGTGAGCGACTTGCCGCCTCCGGTCGGGAGGAGGCCGAGGGCGTCCCGGCCCCCCAGGGCGGCTCGGACCAGCGCCTCCTGGCCGGGCCGGAAGCCAGGGTGGCCGAAGCGGTCGAGGAGGGTGCGAAGGAGAGGGTCGGTGGCGGGCGTACGAAGAGGCATTCGACACCGTGTCCGCCAACCGTGGGCGGCGCGATGGACGGACGGGTCTTTCTCGCTCGACCGCGCCGCCCGCGAGGGGCCCGATCGGCGAGCGTTCCCCCTACTCCACCGCCGAATCGTCGACGTAGCGGGGGTAGGTCTCCTTGGCGTTGCGGGCGATGTCGAGGTCGATCGGGCACGAGATGAACGGCGCGCTGGGCGAGGTTCGGGCGACCACCTCTCCCTCCTCGGGTTCGACGATCCAGCCGGTTCCGCCCCACGTCCCCTCCTCGGCCGGGCCGGAGAAGTTCGAGGAGAGCGACCAGGCGCCGGCGGCGACGGCGAAGGCGCGGCCCCCGGCGATCCACTTCTCGGTCGATCCTGCGTACGTCGCCCGGGGAGTGAGGGCGAGCTCGACTCCGGAACGGGCGTACTCGCGGGCGATGTGTCCGAACCAGAGCTCGGTGCAGATCGCGAACCCCGCCCGCACGGCCTCTCCCGACGCTTCGATCCGGGCGACCTCGAAGCGTGTCGGGCCGCGATCGTACCAGGTCGCCTCCCAGAACCCGGGCTCGTTGGGCAGGTAGGTCTTGGCGTGCAGATCGAGGAGGTCGGTCGCCGACTGCCAGATGAAGCCGCGATTCAGGCGCCGGCCTCGCTCGACCACCGGGCGAGTCGCCACGACGGTCTCCGCACCCAACTCCCCCAGCCGCTCCATCCAGGCCAGGTGTTCATCGGCGGCGGCCGTCCACGCCTCGGGGCGAAGGTCCCGTACGCCCGCAAGCCATTCGGAGAAGGGCATCTCCGGCAGGAGCACGAAGTCCGAACGGGCCTCCGCGACGTGCCGGCACAGGTCGGGCCAGAGTTCGGCGAGGGCGGCCGGACGGTTGGGGAGTTCACAGACGGTGGCAATCACGACGTCTCCTGGCGAGGCCGAGAAACAGGAAGGGGTCCCCGGGTGAAGCGCGAGCGCGACGGTGAGGTTCCGAACCCCGAGGGTGTGCCGCGACGGGCGTCGGCGCTCGTAGCGCTGTCCCGCCGCCCGGACAGTTCAGGTCAGGGAGAGAGGATCGCCTTGACTCATCGTTCATCGTCGATTAACGATCAGTGTATGATGAGCAAAGACCCTCTCGACGATTCGCGCATCGCGGCCATGGCGAAGGCGCTCGGGCATCCGGCCCGGGTCGCCATCCTGCGCACCCTCGCGCAGCGCGACTGCATCTGTGGCGAGATCGTCGAGGTGCTCGGACTCGCCCAGTCGACCGTCTCGCAGCACCTGCGCGTGCTGAAGCAGGCGGGCTGGGTCACCGGAGAGGTCGACGGCCCGAGGACGTGCTACCGCCTCGATCGCGCAGGCGTGGGCGCTCT
>JANQLR010000349.1 GCA_028280525.1 Longimicrobiales bacterium | reverse complement strand
GGCAGGGAGAAGGCCCCGGCGAGTTCGCGAGCCCCTGCTGCCTGAACCGGGGACCCGACGGGCGGCTCTGGGTCCGGGACCGAGGGAACGCGCGGTACTCGGCCTTCCTCGTGGGAGAGGACGGCGCGGAGTTCAGCGAAAGCCTGAAGATGGCTCACGGCGACCTCTACCACGCGGCACCGCCGACCTTCCAGGACGGGCGGCTCGGTGATGTGGGGATCTCCATGCAGGAGGAGCGGCGGGTCGTTCGGCACTGGCTCGACGCGGACGCGTCCGTCGTCGAGCGGGAGGAGGTGCGCCCGGCGACGCCGGAGGAGCTCGGGGGTGAGACGGTCGAAGGCGAAGTCGACGGGAGAAGGGTCCGCTCGTACCTCTGGCCCCCCTTTGGCGCGCGGGACCTGCGCGCCTGGGGGCCGGAAGGAATGCGGCTGAGCGGCCTCTCCTCCGACTACCGACTCGAGCTGATCCGCCCCGACACGACCATTGTCCTGCGTTCGTCACACCTGTCACCCGCCCTCTCGCCGCGGGAGGTGGGCCTCGCCGAGGAGGCGTTGCAGCGGGACGCCGAACGCGTCGGGTCCACGGTCACCGCGCTCCCCTTCGGCGTCCCGGACCAGAAGGCTGCGCTACACGCCGCCTGGTTCGACGCCGAGGGCAACGTCTGGGTGGAGCTCAGCGTCCTCGACGGGGATCCGCGCATGGCGGACGTCTGGTCCCGCAACGGCGAACTGCTGCGGCGCGTCGTGTGGCCGGCGGAGGTGCGGCTCTCGCCGGGGCACGGGTGGATGGAGGGCGGGCGGGCGATTGGCGTGCGGCGCGACGAACTCGGCGTCTCCTACGTGGTGTCGCTGGTGGTAGACGACGGCTCGGGCCCGCTCCCGTAGCGTGAACCGGCGTCAGCCGGAGCCCGCTCCCGGGGGCAGCTCGAGCGCGTCCATCTCCGCCGCGACCTCGCGGTGGACCCACATCTGCATCCCGATCGAGACGAGCCCAGCGCCCTCGAAGGCGCGTCGATACCAGATCGCGGGGCGCTCATGGAAGCCGTTGCGGTCGCCGTGGATCGGGTCGGCGTCGGTGAAGGTCTCGAGGAAGGCGGCGCCCCCGACGAGGTCGGCGAGCTCGTCGAGGTGGACGAGGAGCGTCTCCGAGTCGAGGTAGTGCAGGACGTCGGCGCAGACGACCAGATCGAAGGGGTCCTCGAAGTCGAAGGCGGAGAGCGACTCCAGGTCACCCTGCATGAGGTTCCGCTCGTCCCCCCACCGCTCGATCGCCCACTCGGAGGGTTCGATCCCGAGGTAGCTTACCTCTGGGCGCATCTCCCGGAGCACGGGCTGCCACCGGCCCTCACCCGCCCCGACGTCGAGTACGCTGCGAATCTCCCGACCGAGCACGGACTCCGCGGTCGAGACGGCCATCGCCACCGAGCGCCGCAGCTCGGCGTCGCCCTTCGGCGCCTCGGGGCCACGGTACCAGCGCTCGAAGTATGCGCGGTCGTAGCTCTTCGGGGTCCGCGAGTCGGCAGAGGGGTCGTGCACGGTGGCATCGGCTAGGGGGGCAGGCTCCTGATCCACGGTCGTGTCGGGTCGGGAGCGCGGCAAGGACGACGAGTCCCGGACCGGCGGAGGCGCCGGCCGGCCCCCGCTACCGAGCCTGGTCCAGGAGTGCGACCAGATTCTCTCGTTCGATCGGTGCTCGACCGAGGAGGTGAATCCCGGACGAGGTGACCCGCATCGCCTCCGTCCCCACGGACTCGTCCCCCGGAAGGAGGCGGGCGCGAGACTGGAAGATGACGACCGGGGTCGTATCGTCGAGTCGCTGGTACACCCGGACGATGACCGACCCGTCGATCTCGCCCACCTCGACCCCTACGATCTCCACGCCTGGCAGCAGCAGGAGGCGGAATCCAGCGGACCTGGACGCCTCGTCGATCTCCGCCGTACGCCAGGCGACGGTCGGATCGCCCAGACGGGCGGACGGAATCACCGGCGTGCCGGCGAGATCTGCGGCAACCGCGCCGCCCTCCCGGTCATCCGCCGCGACGCCGGTCACGACGAGCTCCTGCAGGCGGAGGGCCGACGACTCGAGAGCGATGTCTCCGAAGACTTCGCTCCCCTCGGTCAGGGAGACCCTCTCGGTCGCGGCCGTGTAGCCAATCAGCTCGACGCGGAGTTCGACCGCGTCGGTGGAGTCGCCCGTCCCCCGAAGGTCGACCACGAACTCGCCCGCGCGGTTCGTGAGCCCGCCGATCGCCGTTCCCGGGATGAAGACCTGGGCGGACTCGAGGGTGCGGCCGGAGGTCGCATCGACGACGCGTCCGCGGAGGACATCGATCGGTCCGACCGGCCGCTCGAGCTCCACTTCGACCGCCTGGGTCAGCGCGGACTCTGCCTCTTGGAAGCGGAGCGCCGTGCCCCCCCGTCGCTCTGCCTCCCGGGCGGGGGATACCGGTTCGGCATCTCGCCGCCGATCCGGTTCGGTCGCAGTCGCGACCTCGTCGGCGACGTCCGCCAGCGTGGCGACCGGTGGAGCGGAGGAGGGGCTGTCATTCCCCTGGCTCCCGTCCCCGGGCGACTCGTCCGCGCGGTCCCCGAGAAGGTCGGCGGTCGGGTCCATCGCCGTGGCCTCCGCGGGGACGGAGGCCGGGTCGGAGGCGGGCGCGGACGCCGCCGCGCTCCCGTCCTGCATCCGGGGGCTCGGGTCCTCGCGCGTCATCTCGTTCGCCATCCATCCGACCCCGATCGCGACGACGATGCTCGCGGCCCAGCGAAGGGGGAGACGGCGGGGGCGGGGCTTCGCCGTGTGGAGGGTCGGGGCGGTTGCATCGCGCTCGGATCCGGCGAACCCGTCCGCCTCAGGCTCCGCGCCGGCGGCCCCGCCCTCCCTCTCGACCTCGCCCGCCCGCGCCACGACCTCCGAGAAGTCCGGTACCGCCTCCACGTCACCGGCCACCGCGCCGAGCAGCGGTCCCGCGGCCTCTCCGAAGGCCCGAAGTTCCTCGAGCCGTCCGCGACACTCGGCGCACGACGCGAGGTGCGCCTCGACCTCCTCCCGTTCGGCTGCGGACATCCCCGATCGATCGCCGTCGATCCACGCCTGCAGCCGCCCCTCATCCATGTGAGGCATCGAACCCCTCCTGCGCGATGCACGCGCTCACCAGCTTCTTCTTCGCCCTCGCGATCGTCGTGCCCAGCGCGCCCTTCGCGAGCCCGGTCCGGTCCGCGATCTCGGTGTAGTCGAACCCTGCGTTCCAGAGGAGGAGGACCTGCCGGTCCGTCTCGGAGAGGGTGGCGAGCGCCTCCTGCACCTGCTCGGCCCTCCGCGTCGCGTCGAGCTGCTTCTCCGGCGTGGTCGCCGACGCCCGCGAGGCTTCGCCTTCGACCTTCAGGAGGGCGAGGTGCCGCTTCCGACGGACGATCATCCGCGCCTCGTCGCGCGCCAGATTCGCCGCGGTGCGGAAGACCAGCCCGCGCGGGTTCTCCGCCTCCCGACCGAGGACCCGGGCGAAGGCCTCCTGCGCCAGCTCCCGCGCGCGCTCCCGATCGAGGAGCATCCCGGCCAGGAAGGCCACGACGTCTCGCCAGGTGGCGCGATAGACGGCCTCCCAGTCGGGGATCGAGGGTCGCGTGGTCAGGGGGGGACTCCGGGTCGGAGGGAGCGGGTCTTCGCGGAGTACGACGAACCGAGCGGGCGGAGTTGCACACGCGGTCGTCGGGACGGGTTCGCCGGCCCGCGCCCCATCGGCGAGATGTGCAAGAGAAGCTGCCTGGTTCGTCGAGGGGGGTGCAACCGAGGACCCGAGCCGGGTCCCGCACGTCGAGATTCGACCCGGAGGCCCGCATGAGACCGCATCGCCCCCTTCGCCCCCGTGCCCTCCTCCTGTCCGCGGCGGTCGTTGCGGCGGGACTCACGGCGTCTCCCTCGCTCCGACCCGCGGCCTCCCAACCCCTCGGAGACCGGACGGTGCACGCGCCCGGATCGCCCGGGTCGGGAGGCGAGATCGTCGAGGGGCGGCGCCTCCACCTGATGGGTCGAGTCACCGATGCCACCTCGGGACGAGCGCTGGAATCGGCGCAGCTCTTCGTCCCCGGAACGTCGGTCGGCGCGATCACGAATCGGCAGGGCCGCTACCTCGTCCACCTCCCCGCCGACCTTCTCGCCCGGGAGGAGATCGAGATCCGAGTGGAGCTGATCGGGTACGCGGCGCGCTCCGAGCTCCTCCGGCCGGCGGCCCACCGCGGGAGCGAGACGGTCACGATCGACTTCGCGCTGGAGGCGACCGCGCTCCGGATGCAGGAGCTCGTGGTGACCGGAGTCGCCGCGGGTGCCCCGACGCTGGAGGCGGAGCGTTCGCGCCACACTCGGGACGCCCGCGGCGTGGTTGGCGAGGCCGCCGTGGAGCTGTCGAGCATCTCCGCGACCCGGGTCGACGCCCTCCCGCACCGACCCTTCCACCGACCCGCAGAATTCAACCGCGAGCAGTACGAGCATATCACGGAGAACACCTTCCGGTCGGTCGCCGATCACCCGCTCTCCACCTTCTCGATCGACGTCGACCGCGCGTCGTACAGCAACGTCCGCCGCTTCCTCCTGCGCGAGAACCGGCTCCCCCCGGCCGATGCGGTGCAGATCGAGGAGATGGTGAACTACTTCGCCTACGACTACGCGATGCCGGATGGACCGCACCCGATCGGCGTCACGACCGAGCTCGGCACCGCCCCGTGGGAGGAGCGGCACCACCTCCTCCGGGTCGGGATCGCGAGTCCGCGCATCGAGACGGAGGCGCTGCCGCCCTCGAACCTCGTCTTCCTGATCGACACCTCCGGGTCGATGCAGTCGCCGCACAAGCTCCCCCTCGTGAAGGAGTCGCTGCGGATGCTCGTTCGGCGACTGCGGGAGGAGGACCGCGTGGCGCTGGTGACGTACGCCGGCTCCGCGGGGCTCGTGCTCCCGTCGACCTCGGGGGCGGATCGCGGGCGAATTCTCGAGGCGATCGACCGGCTGGAGGCCGGCGGATCCACGGCCGGAGGCGCCGGGCTGCGCCTCGCCTACGACGTCGCGCGGCGGCACTTCCGTGAGGGCGGCAACAACCGGGTGATCCTGGCGACGGACGGCGACTTCAACGTCGGCGAGAGCAGCGACGCGGCGATGCAGCGGCTCGTCGAGCAGCGACGGGAGGAGGGCACGTGGCTCACCGTCCTCGGCTTCGGCACCGGGAATCTGCAGAGCGCGAAGATGCAGACGATGGCGCAGCACGGGAACGGGAACTACGCCTACATCGACGGCCTGGACGAGGCCCGGAAGGTGCTTGTGGACGAGATGGGCGGCACGCTCGTGACCGTCGCGAAGGATGTGAAGGTCCAGATCGAGTTCGACCCGCGGGCGGTGCGCGCCTACCGGCTCCTCGGCTACGAGAACCGGCTCCTCGCCGACGAGGACTTCAACGACGACCGGAAGGACGCGGGCGAGGTCGGGGCGGGGCACACCGTGACGGCGCTCTACGAGATCGTCCCGGTCGACAGCGACTCGCAGGCCGGAGGAGGCACGATCGATCCCCTCCGCTACCAGAGTTCACTTCGCCCGCCGCTCGGCCCGACCGAGGAGCTTGCCTTCGTGAAGGTGCGCTACAAGGCGCCCGAGGGGGTGGAGAGCACGCGCCTCACCCACGTGGTCTCCCCGGAGCCGACCGCCCGACCCTCCGACGACCTCCGCTTCGCCTCCGCGGTGGCGGGCTTCGGGATGCTCCTCCGCCAGTCGGAGTATCGGGGCTCGATCACCGCGGAGCAGGTCCTGGATCTCGCGGAGTCGGCGGTCGGGGAGGACGCCGACGGGAGCCGGGGCGAGTTCCTCGAGCTGGTCCACCGCTACCGGATTCTGACGAGCCCGGAGTGGACGACGGGGGGATCGGTGCGCTAGACGAGGCGGCGGGGCGAGGGTGGGCACGATGCACGACGGACGATCCGACGGGTGGCCCTCTGCGGCGGTGGGGGCCAGAATCGGGTGTCTCCCGATCCGTTCACTCCCCTCGCCCCCCCGACCCGATGTTCACCACCCTTGCACGGCGCTCCGTGAACCGACCGTTCGGCGTCGCCTGCGCGGCCTTCGCCCTCTCCTTCGCCGCCCCCCTCGCCGCCCAGGACGCCCCTCGCGCGATGACCGTCGACGACGCGCTGGACATGGTCTCGGTCGGCTCGGCGCAGATCTCTCCCGACGGGAGCTGGATCCTCTACTCCCAGCGGAAGCTCGACTGGGACGAGAACGAGTACGACACGGAGTACTGGGCGGCCCCGACCGATGGCTCCGAGCCGTACCGCTACATCGGAGAGGATGGGGGGAGCGGCTTCCAGTTCTCGCCGCAGGGGAGGTGGCTCTCCTTTCGGCGGCCGGTCGGCGAGGGACCGAGTCGGACGCAGCAGATCTTCGTGATGCGGACCTCCGGAGGCGAGGCGATCCAGCTGACCAAGCACAAGACGAGCGTCGCCTCGTACCGGTGGTCGCAGGACGAGTCGAAGATCTTCTTCCAGGCCGACGACGCGAAGCCGGACTCGATCCGCACGGAAGAGCGGAAGGGTGCCGATGCGATCTTCGTGGACGAGGGGCCGAATGGGCAGAGTGCCGACCAGTGGCAGAACCTCTGGGTCTTCGACGTCGCCTCGAAGGAGGAGCGGCAGATCACCGATCAGCGCTTCTTCGTGGGGAGCTGGGACGTGTCGCCCGACGGAGAGCGGATCGCCATGACCGCCCGCTACACGAATCGCCGGAACGACGCCGACAAGAACGAGATCTACCTCGCCGACGTCGCGACCGGCGAGCTCCGCCAGCTGACCGACAACGGGGCACCGGAGGGGGGCGTCTCCTGGTCGCCCGACGGCTCGGGCTTCCTCTTCACCGCGGCCGACGACCAGGCGTGGATGAACCGGAACACGAAGCTCTGGTGGATGGACGCCGAGTCGGGAGAGCACCGCCTCCTCTCGGGCGGATTCGAGGGGTCGCCCTCGAACCCGACGTGGAGCCCGGACGGATCGGCGATCTGGTTCAACGGGCAGGTGGGGACGAACACGAACCTGTACGCCCTGGACCTGGGGAGCGGCCGGATCGAGCAGGTGACCGACCGCGAGGGGACGCTCTCGGTCGCGTCTTGGTCGAAGGATCGGAGCGCGTACGCGTACACCCTCAGCGACTATCGCACCCCGTCGGACATCTGGGTCGGGTACACGGACGGGCGCCCGGCGAAGCAGCTCACCGACGCCAATCCGCAGGTGAAGGACTTCCTCCTCGCCGAGATGGAGGTGGTCGACTGGGAGAGCGTCGGGGACTTCACCATTGAAGGACTCCTCCATACGCCTCCGGGTCGGGATGCGGGCGAGTCGGTCCCGCTCATGCTGAACATCCACGGCGGGCCCGCCGGCGTCTTCGCGAACAGCTGGAGCCCGCGCTACCACATCTACGCGGGGCTCGGCTACGCCTCCCTCTCGCCGAACGTGCGCGGGAGCCGCTCGTACTCGGACCGCCTCCGCGAGGGCAACACCGTCCAGGAGGGCGACGGGATCGGCTTCGGCGACTTCCAGGATCTGATGACCGGCGTCGACGCGCTGATCGAGCAGGGGGTCGCGGATCCGGATCGGATGGGGGTCCGGGGGTGGAGCTATGGGGGGATCCTGGGTGGGTGGACGATCACCCAGACGGACCGGTTCAAGGCGGCCTCGATCGGGGCCGGCGTCTACGACTGGACCTCCGAATACGGTCCCGGCTTCAACAACGACGTCCGCCTCTGGCACATCGGTGGCACTCCGTGGGACAACCCGGAGGCGTGGCGGAATCAGTCGGCGCTCACGCACGTGGCCGACGTGACGACCCCGACGCTGCTGATCCACGGGATCAACGACACGACCGACACCGAGCAGCAGAGCATGATGTTCTTCACCGCGCTGAAGGACATCGGGAAGGCGCCCGCCCGCTACCTGCGCTTCCCGCGTGAGCCGCACGGCTTCCGCGAGCCGCGCCATCAGCGGATCCGCGACGTCGAGGAGATCCGATGGATGCAGCTCCACGTTCTGGGCGAGGAGTGGGAGCCGTGGGTCCGGCCGAAGAAGGAGACGGAGGAGAAGAAGCCGATCACGGAGTAGCTCGGGCGGTGCTGGGCACCCTCCTGGCGGGGCTCGTCCTCCTCGTCTTCCACGCGCTCCTCTTCCCGCGCGTCAGCGACCCGGACGCCTTCTACCACTGGGGGCACGCCGCAGTCTACCGGGAGGCCGGTCCCCTCGCGGCGGACTTCCCGTGGACGGCGGTCTCGATCATCGGGGAGGTCGGAGCGGATCTGTGGTACGGACTTCACCTCCTCGTCCTCCCCTTCGCCGGGGGCGAACTCGGTCCGTCGGCGACACCGACGCGGGTCGCGGCGCTCCTCCTGGCGGTGGGGGGAATGGCGGTGGTCGCGCGGGTTGCGACGGCGCACCGGTGGGTGGCTGCCCCTCTCTGGCCGGCGCTCTTCCTCATGGCCGTGCCGAACGTCCTCTTCCGCTACCTCTCGATCCGGCCGGAAGTGCTCTCGATCCCCCTCGCGCTCCTCCTGATGTCGGGGTGGGTACGGGGACGGGTCGCGGTGGTGGCGCTCGCGGCCTTCGGGATGGCGTGGATCCACCTGTCGATGTTCTGGCTGATCGTCGGCGTCGGAGTGGCGGGGGCGATCGGGTCGGCAGCCGCGGAGCGACGGGTGGACGCGGGTCAGGCGGCGAGGTTGGCCGGGGTGCTCCTCGGCGGGCTCGCGACGGGCGCCCTCCTGCGGC
>JANQLR010000283.1 GCA_028280525.1 Longimicrobiales bacterium | reverse complement strand
GATGCGGTGGGCGCGCGACTCGTCCACCTCAGCACCGACTACGTCTTCGACACGGTGGGTGGCGGTCGGCCGATCCCGGTCGATGCCGAGCGCTCGCCCCGCTCCGCCTACGGCCGGACCAAGGCCGCGGGCGAGGACGTCGTCTTCGCCTCCCCCGGCCGGCACCTCGTGGTCCGCACCTCCTGGCTCTACGGTGCGGGCGGTCGGAACTTCGTCGACACCATGCTCGGTCTCGCGGACCGGGAGCGCATCGCCGTGGTCGACGACCAGACCGGGTCACCGACCTGGACCGCCGACCTCGCTACCGGTCTCGTCGACCTCGTCGAAGCGGGGGCGAGCGGCCCGGTCCACTTCAGCGGGGCGGGGTGGACCACCTGGCACGAGCTCGCCGGTCGGATCTTCGATCGTCTGGGCCGCGGACCGGTCGTCGACCCCGTGTCGACCGAGGCGTACGGCGCGCCGGCGCCCCGTCCGCGCTGGTCCGTCCTCGACCTCGAAGACACCGAACGGATCCTCGGGCGCGCGCTGCCCATCTGGCAGGACGGCCTCTCGCGTTACCTCGACTCGATCGGTGTCCCCTCGGCCCCCGGGCCGGTCCCGGTCGCCACTCCCTCCCCCCGAACTCCCCGGAACGCATGAAGGGCATCATCCTGGCCGGAGGGCTCGGCAGCCGCCTGGCGCCGATGACCCACGTGACCAACAAGCACCTCCTTCCCGTCTACGATCGGCCGATGATCCACTTCCCGATCGAGCAGCTGGTCGGGGCGGGGATCGAGGAGATCCTGATCGTCACCGGGGGCAACGCGGCCGGGGACTTCCTCCGGCTCCTGGGGAACGGGCGCGACTTCGGGCTCCGCCACCTCAACTACACCTACCAGGACGGGGAGGGCGGGATCGCGGAGGCGCTCGGGCTGGCGGAGTACTTCGCCGACGAGGGGCCGGTGTGCGTCATCCTCGGCGACAACATCTTCGAGAACCCGATTCGCCCCGCGGTCGATGCGTACCGCGCCGACCCGACGGGTGCGATGGTTCTCCTCAAGGAGGTCGACGATCCGGAGCGCTTCGGGGTGGCGCGATTCGAGGCGGATGGGAGCGAGGGTGCGGCGACCGGGGAGCTGGGCCAGCGGGTGTCGACGGGCGTGGGCGCCCGCATCGCCGAGATCATTGAGAAGCCCGCCGACCCGCCCTCCCGCTTCGCTGTGACCGGCTGCTACCTCTACGACGCCCGCGTCTTCGAGATCATCCGGGGGCTCTCGCCCTCCGCGCGCGGCGAGCTCGAGATCACCGACGTGAACAACCGCTACCTCGGGTGGGGGGAGCTCCGTCACCACGTCGTCGACGGGTGGTGGACCGACGCCGGGACGATCCCCTCGCTGCACCGCGCCTCGCGCCTCGTCGCGGCCCAACGCACTTCCACGGAGAACGCATGACCCGCTGGCTCGTCACCGGGGGCGCCGGATTCATCGGCGCGAACCTCGTCCACCACCTCCTTTCCGAGGGCGACGTCGACGTCGTGGTCCTCGATGCGCTGACGTACGCCGGGAATCCCGACAACCTCGACGGCCTCGGGGCGCGGTTCGCGGACCGCTACACCTTCGTGCGCGGCGACATCCGCGACCCGGCTCGGGTGGCGGAGGCGATGGAGGGGGTCGAGGTCGTCCTGAACCTCGCGGCGGAGTCGCACGTCGACCGGTCGATCGCCTCGGGGGCGCCCTTCGTGCGCACGAACGTGCTCGGAACGCAGGTGCTCCTCGACGCCGCCCGGGGAGCGGGGGTACGGCGCTTCGTGCAGGTCTCGACCGACGAGGTCTACGGCGAGCTCCCCTGGTCCGACCCGGAGGTCGACGATCCCGACCGGCCGATGTTCACCGAGGAGACCCCGCTCGCGCCGCGCTCGCCCTACTCGGCGGCGAAGGCGGGCGGCGACCACCTCGTCCTCGCCGCGCACGCGACGCACGGGATGGACGTCGTCGTCACCCGCTGCTCCAACAACTACGGCCGCTTCCAGTTTCCCGAGAAGCTGATCCCCCTCATGGCGCTGCGCGCGATGGCCGGGGAGGAGCTCCCGGTCTACGGCGACGGCCTGAACGTGCGCGACTGGATCCACGTCGACGACCACTGCCGCGGAATCGTGGCGGCCGCCGAGCGGGGGGAGGCGGGACGCGTCTACAACTTCGGCGGCGACGCCGAGCGTACCAATCTGCAGATCGTCCGGCGCATCCTCGCCTTCTTCGGGTGCGACGAGGGACTGATCCGCTACGTCACCGATCGACCCGGCCACGACCGCCGCTACGCCATCGACACCGCGCGGGTCCGTGCCGAGCTCGGCTGGGCGCCCTCCGTCGACTTCGAGGAGGCGCTGGATGCGACGCTCGCCTGGTACCGCGACCACGGGGAGTGGACGGAGCGCGTCCGTTCCGGGGCGTACCGGGAGTGGATCGAGTCCCAGTACGGGGCCCGGCTGGAGTAGCGTGCCCCCCATTCGCGTCCTCCGCATCATCGCCCGCCTCAACGTGGGCGGGCCGGCGATGCACGTCGTGCACCTCGCGCGCGGGCTCGGCCCGGACTTCGAGACGCGACTGCTGGCGGGGCGGATCGGGGAGGGGGAGGGCGACATGGCCTACTTCGCCCGCGAGCGCGGCGTCGAGCCGATTCCGATCCCGACGCTCGGACGGGCGCTCTCGCCCGGTCGGGATCTGCGCGCGCTCCTGACGATTCGGCGCCACATCCGCGAGTGGCGGCCCGACGTCGTGCACACGCACACCGCGAAGGCGGGGGCGCTCGGTCGTCTGGCGGCGATCCTGGAAGACGTGCCGGTGGTCGTGCACACCTACCACGGACACGTCCTGGGCGGGAGCTACTTCTCCCCCCGCGTGACCGGCGCGTACCGGTGGATCGAGCGCCGGCTCGCGCGCGGCTCCGACCGCCTGATCGCCCTGACCGAGGCGCAGGCGGACGAGATGAGTGGCCCGCTCGCGGTGGCGCTCCGCTCCCGCTTCTCGGTCATTCCGCTGGGGCTGGAGCTCGACCGCTTCCTGCACGTCGACCGGGAGCGGGTGGGTGCGGAGGTGCGTGGGGAGGTCGGGACGCCGGAGGGGCGCCGGGTCTACGCGATCGTCGGCCGGCTCGTCCCGGTCAAGAACCACGACCTCCTCTTCCAGGCGTGGGCACGGGCGCAGCTCGACGACGCCGAACTCTGGGTCGTCGGCTCGGGTGAGCTCGAGGCGCCGCTCCGGGCGCGCGCCGCCGAACTCGGGATCGACGCCTCGGTGCGCTGGCTCGGGTGGAGAAGGGACCTCGAGCGGGTCAACGCCGCGGTCGACGCCCTCGTCCTCACCTCGAACGACGAGGGGACGCCGGTGGCGCTGATCGAGGGGCTCGCCGCGGGGACCCCCGTCCTCTCGACCGACGTCGGGGGGATCCGGGAGATGCTCGCGCGGACCGAGTCGAGCGGAGTCGTCGTGCCGCCGCGAGACGAGGAAGCCCTCGCCGAAGCGCTCCGCCGAGCCCCCGACGAGCTGCGCCCCGGGGGGGCCGAGGACCGCGCGCGGGTGGCCGAGGCCTTCAGCGTGGCGGGACTCTGCGACCGGGTCGCCGAGCTGTACCGGGAACTCCTGCCGAGCTGACCGACCCGGGGCAGGAGGCGGGACGCCCGCGACGCCGGGGCGTCGTCGTCCTTTCCCGCGTCGCCCGGCGTCCCCACCTTGGCCGCCATGTCCCCGACCATCTTCGCCGGACTCGCCTTCGCAGGGTCGCTCCTCCTCTGCGCCCTCCTCACCCCCGCGGTCCGGGGTGCGGCCATCGCGAGCGGGACGGTTCGAGGAGCGCAGGAAGACCGGTGGCACAAGCGACCCACGCCGGCGATCGGCGGGGTCGCGATCTTCGCGGCCTTCGTCCTCGTGCTCGGCGGGCTCTGGGCGCTCGATCCGTCGCTCCTCGGCTCCGGCCTGGTCGCGCGGGCCCCGAACGGCCTCCTCCCACTCGAACCGTGGGAGGGGCTTCTCATCGCCGCCACCCTCGGCTTCCTGATCGGGCTCTGGGACGATCTGCGCCCGATGGCGCCCGCGACGAAGCTCGTCGCGCAGCTTGCGGCGGCCTCCATCCTCCTCTTCAGCGGGATCGGCGTCTGGCTGACCGGCATCTACCTGGTGGACGCGGCGATCTCGTTCTTCTGGTTCATCGGCGTGACGAACGCGGTCAACCTCCTGGACAACATGGACGGGCTGGCCGGCGGGACCGCGGCGATCGCCGCCGGCTACCTGGCGCTCCTCTACCTGCTCGAGGGACAGTTCGGCCTCGTCCTGGTCGCGCTCGCCGTCGTGGGGAGCCTCCTCGGCTTCCTCGCGCACAACTACCCGCCCGCCCGCATCTTCATGGGCGATTCCGGGTCGATCTTCCTCGGCATCCTCCTCTCCGGGCTCGCCCTCGCGCCGGTCGAGGGACTGTCGCGTTCCCTCCTCGCCGTCCTCGCCGCACCGGCGCTCGTCCTGGCGATCCCGATCCTCGACACCACACTCGTCACCATCGGGCGGGTACTCGAGGGACGGCCGATCTCGCAGGGCGGAACCGACCACACCTCCCACCGACTCGTCGCCCTCGGCGTCTCCGAGGTGCGCGCCGTGTGGATCCTCTGGGCGGTCGCCGCGGCCGGGGGGGCGGTCGGCATCCTCATCCGGACGGCGGCTCGACCCACCGCGGCGCTCCTCGGGGGGCTGCTCACCCTCGGTCTCATCGCCGTCGGCGCCTTCCTCATCCGGGTCCGCTTCGAAGGCTTCAGCGGCGACCAGCAGGATCAGGTCGGGCTCTACCGCAAGGCGCTCGCGCTGCACGACCGCTTCCCACTCGGTCTCCTCCTCGCCGACGCCCTCATCTTCGGGCTCGCCTACTACGCCGCCTACCTCATCCGGTGGGACGCCGAGGAACTCACCCGCGAGCTGGCCTACTTCCAGACCACCGTCGGGATCGTCATCATCGCCAAGCTCCTCGCCTTCACGGTGTGCGGGCTCTACGGCGCCGGGAGCGCGAGCCGGGCGCGGCTGCCGATCCGCGGACTCTTCAACGGCGGCGTCCTGGGCACGCTCTTCGTCCTCGGCTCCCTCCTCCTCACCCAGCGGGTCGGGCTCTCCCGGGGCGTCGTCGGCCTCGACCTCCTCCTGACGCTCCTCCTCACCCTCGGCATCCGCGCCTCCTTCCGGATGCTCTCCGGGGCGACGCGGAGCTGGGCCGTCACCGGCGTCCCGACGATCCTGGTGGGTCCCGAGTCGGATCTCGACCTCGCGCTGCGCATCCTGGCGGCGCGGCAGGGGATGAACGGGGCCGTCGTGGAGACCTTCCCCGACCTGCGCCCGGTCGCGCTCGCCGACACCGGCTTCCCCGCGCTCCGCTCCCGCACCGGCGGCATGAAGCTGTACGGCACGCCGCACGCGGTCATGAATGCGGTGCAGGAGACCGGGGCGACCTCCGTGATCGTGCTGTCGCACGAGGGGAACGAGGAGCTCCCCGAGGCGCTGCACGCCTACCTCAAGGAGCGGGGGGCGCTGGATCTGTACCGGCTGAACATCGAGTTGCGGCGGGGGCGGCGGCGGGAGGGGGTGCAGGGCGCCGCCGGCTGACCGCAAGGTCGGGATCGGATCGCCGCACTGCCCGCGACACCTGCTACATTCCTGCGATGTGGATCCGATCGAACGACCCGCTGTGACGCCCTCCTCCCGGGGCGCGCTGCCCCTCGCAATCCCGCTCCTCGTCAGCCTCGGAATCCTCGCGGGGCTCCTGCGCGAGATCGTGCTCGCCTCCCTGTTCGGGACGGGCGAACTGATCGAGGTCTACCGGGTTGCGACCGGACTCCCACTGATCTTCGCGGAGTCGGTGGCGGCGGCCGTCGTCTCCGTCGTGATCGCGTCCGCCTCGAGTGCGGCTGGCCAGCCTCCGATCGGCTTCCGGGTCATGTTCCCGGTGGCGATCGTGGTGGCGGCGGTGGGCGCGGCGACGATGCCGCTGCAGGCCGCGCTCCTGGCGCCGGGATTCGGCGCCGAACAGACCGCCGCACTGGTCACGGTCGGGCGATGGGCGTGGCTGATGTTCGCCCTCTCCTACCTCTCCCTCCTGCCGCGGGCCCGGGTCCTCGGCGCCGGGGTCCGTTGGCCCTCGGCCAGCACCCAGATCGTGCGCTCCAGTGCCATCATCGCGGGCTTCGGCCTCCTCCTGGCCCTCGACGCGCTATCGAGCCTGGTCGGCATTGGGATCGTGCTCGCGGGATCCGGTGTGGCGCTCCTCCTGCACCACGGTTCGGCGTGGTGGAGGGTTCGCTCCAGCGCTGTCCACCAAGCCGAGTCCCGGCCGTCGGCGCAGGGATCGCGGTGGGCGGCCGCTCTCCCACTTCTCGCCCTTCTCCCGCTCGAACTGATGCACGCCACGCCGCGGCTCATCGACCGGGCCTGGGCGTCGGTTCTCCCGCAGGGGACGCTCGCGAGCTTCGAGTTCAGCTACTCGGTGACGCTCGCGCTGGCCTCGGTCCTGGCCACCACCGCCATCCTCGTCGTCACCCCGTGGCTCGCCGCTCCCGGATCGACGACTCCGGTGCGCGTCGTGCGGGTCGTGCGGGCGGTCCCGTGGATCGGCGCCGCGGTCGCGGCGGCCTGTTCGCTCGCGGCGGTGCCGATCGTCACCGCGCTCTTCGCGCGCGGTGCCTTCGGCGAGGGCTCCGTCCTCCTGACTGCGGCGATTCTGAAGCTCCAGGTCCTCACCCTGCCCATCCTCGGGTTCGGGCTCTGCCTGATTCAGCTCCACCTCGTCCAGGGCGGGGGCGTTCGACCGATCGCGATGGTGGCGGGCGTCCGAATCGGGATCAAGACGGCGGTGGTGTTCGCCTCCCGCTGGGCGGCCGACCCCCTCCTGATCGTGGCGCTGGGGGTCGCTGCTGCGGACGCCGCCCTCCTCCTCCTCGCGGGGTTGTCGGCACCCACTCGCGCCCTGCGCGCCGGGGTGCCCGGTGCCTGAGGCGAGGGGGGTGGGCGGTCGCGTCCTTCTGACGCACCGATACTTCTGGCCGGACTCCCCTCCCTACGCCTCGATGCTCCGAAGCATCGCGGGAGCCCTCTCCGCGGCGGGGTTCGAGGTTCACGTCTTCACGATGGCGCCATCGTATCGCGCCCTCCGTCAGCCGGCGGCACCGTCGCGCCAGCGGATCGACGGCGCGGACGTCCTGCGGGCCGGGGCGATTCAGGAGGCCGGACGCGGGCGATGGGCCCGCCTCCTGAACGTGGGGGTCTATCTCGTTCGCCTGAGCCTGCACCTGCTCACTCACCGCTACGACGTCGTCTCCGTCGCGTCCTTCCCCCCTGTCCTCCCGGCCACCCTCGTGACGCTGCTGTCCAGGGTTAAGGGCTACCGCGTGATCTACCACTGTCAGGATCTGCACCCGGAGGTCGATGTGGCGATCGGCGGGATCTCGGGCTTCACTACCCGGTGGATGCGGTGGCTGGATCGGTGGACCACCTCCCGCGCCGACGTGGTGATCACCCTCTCCGATGACATGCGGCAGACCCTGGCGGACCGTGGCGGGGGCGCCCGGATCCGGATTCTGAACAACTTCCGCCCACGGGATTTCGACGCGTCGGGGGAGAGGGTGCCGGAACCCGGGCGTTCGCAGGGGGCCGAGCGAGCGCCGGATGCCTTGCTCACCACCGTCCTGCCTCGACCTGCGGAGGGCGCCGCGTCCCCTCTCACCCTGGTCTACGCGGGCAACCTCGGACGGTACCAAGGGGTGGAGCAGTTTCTCGAGCGCTTCCTCGATCGCCCAGAACTCCCGGTTCAGCTGAACATCTACGGGGAGGGGGATCGTCGCCGCGCCCTGGAGGAGATGGTCGCCCGCGCGGGAGATGCCCGCATCGCCTTCCACGGGCAGGTCCCGCAGTCGGGGATCGACCGGGTGCTGGAGGAGTCGGAGCTGGGACTGGTGGTCGTCCGGCCAGGCGTCCTTCGCGCGGCGTACCCGAGCAAGGTACTCACCTATCTGGCCGCGGGTACCGGCCTCCTGACCGTGGCGGACCGCGAGTCCGAGCTCGGTCGGCTGATCCGGGAGGAAGGGATCGGTGAGATCGCGGGCCCCGACGATCTCGACCGGCTCTTCGACTACCTCGAGGGACTCGCGTCGGACGACGAGGCACAGAACATCCTCTCCTCTCGGGCGCGCCGGCTGTACGATGAGCGCTTCTCGGAAGAGGTCGCCATGCGGGAGTGGGTCAGGATCGTGACGGAGCTTCGAGCGGAGGGTCGGGGGTGAACGGAGGGACGACGCCCACCGCGGGAGGGCCGAGCAGTACGGGGCGGCTTGTTCCCGACGCCCTCGCCGTGGGGCCCGGCCGGACCGGCACGACCTGGCTCTACAAGCTGATGGGGGGACACCCGGCGATCGCGACGCCGTCGATCAAGGAGCCGGAGTACTTCGGCACCCACTGGGGGCGGGACGCGGAGTGGTACCGGTCGCTCTTCGACCTCTCGTCGGCGACGACCGTCGTGGCGGAGTTCTCGAACAACTACCTCTACGACATCGAGGCGATGGCGCGGGTCGTGGAGCACAGTCCGGGCGCCCGGATCATCGTGGGGATCCGGGACCCGCTGAAGCTCGCGCGCTCGTGGTTCACCTTCGCGCGCCGCCGAGGTCTGGATCCCGACTCGATGGGGGCCTTTCTGGAGCTCGAGCTGGGGGAGGTGTTCGGGAGCGGGCTCGCCGCCCGCCGACGCGGTGGCACGCTGCGCGAACCGGACACCGTCCGGATCGGGGAGGCCCTGCACGTCTCCCGCTACATCGACCGACTCGGGCGCCTCGTTCCCGCCGGGCAGGTCCACCTCTTCGACTTCGAGCGGCTGGCGAGCGACGGTCCGGAGCTCGGGCGCGACGTCTTCCGCTTCCTGGGGGTGGATCCCGACGCCGCCGAGACGCTCGACCCGGGGCGGGTGAACCCGGCCGTGCTCCCCCGCTTCCCCCTCCTCGGGCGGGCGGCCCACCTCGGCGCCGACACCCTCCGGGCGCTCGGGCTCGAGTCGCTGCTCGGGCGGGTCCGTTCGTCTCCACGGGTTTCGGCGCTACTCTTCTCCGGGGCGGATCGGACGTCGACCGGAGACGACGGCTTCGATCCGTCGGAGATCGACGGCCTGATTCGCGAGGAGCGGCTGGAGCTGTCGAGAATCGTGCGTGACGACGGAGATCGAAGAGCTGCGGATGCCGGAGAACGGTAAGCGCGAGGAGGTCCGCGAGACCCCTGCCCCCATCCCCTTCGCACCTCCCTCGGTCGGCGAGGAGGAGATCGAGGCGCTGGTCGCGGCCGTGCGGAGCGGCTGGCTCAGCCGCGGCCCGCAGGTCGCCGAGTTCGAGGAGGAGTTCGCCCGAGCCGTCGACGCACCCGCCGCCCTCGCCGTCAACTCGTGCACGAGTGCGCTGCACCTCGGACTCATCGCGGCGGGGGTCCAGCCCGGCGACGAGGTGATCCTCAGCACCGTGACCTTCTGCTCGGCGGCGAACGTCGTCCTGCAGCTCGGCGCGACCCCGGTCCTGGTCGACATCTCTCCCGGTACGCTCAACCTCGATGTGGAGCGGGTGAAGGCCGCGATCGGGCCGAAGACCGCTGCGATCATGCCGGTCCACCTCGCGGGCCTCGCCTCCGATACCGCGGAGCTCGACCGGCTGGCCGAGGCCCACGAACTAGCGGTCGTCGAGGACGCCGCTCACGCGCTCCCCACCCGGTACCCCGACGGCGTGCCGGTGGGAAGCGGGGGACGCTTCGCCGCCTTCTCCTTCTACGCCACCAAGAACCTCACCACGGGTGAGGGCGGGATGCTCACCGGACCCGTCGACGCCGTCGAGCGGGTTCGGTCTCTGTCGCTGCACGGCATGTCGCGCGACTCGTGGAGCCGCTACGGGAGCGGGGGATCGTGGCACTACACCGTGGGCTGCCCCGGATTCAAGTACAACATGACCGATCCCGCGGCGGCGATGGGTCGGGTGCAGCTGACGAAGCTCGAGTCGATGCACCGACGGCGCCGCGAGGTGGCCGCGCGCTACGACGCCGCCTTTAGGGAGATCCCGGGAGTCGTTCTCCCGCCCCGGCTGGATCCCGAGCACCACGGGTGGCACCTCTACCCTCTGCAGCTTCCGGAGGACCCGTCGGGGCGCCGCCGGAACGACTTCATCGAGGGGATGAAGGCGCGGGGCATCTCCTGCTCGGTGCACTTCATCCCGCTCCACACGCAGCCGGCGTACGCCTGGCTGCCGAGCGTGGAGTCCGGCGCGTTTCCGGCGGCGGAGGCCTACTACTCGCGTTGCGTGAGCCTTCCGATCCACCCCTTTCTGACGGAAGCCGAGGTCCTCCGCATCGTGGACGCGGCGACGACGCTCATCGACCCGAGCCCGGCGCCGGCCTGATCCAGCTCCCGTTGGAGCCCCGAAGCGAGCCCTGACCATGCCCCGACTCCTCGAGTTCCTCCTCGCCGCGATGGCGCTGGTCGCACTCGCGCCGATCTGGGTACTGGTGGCGTTCGGGATCGCGGTCTCCTCGCCGGGCCCCGTCTTCTTCCGACAGGCGAGGAGTGGTCGGGGCGGCACGGAGTTCCGGATCTGGAAGTTCCGCACGATGCACGCCCGCCCGACCCCCGGCGGATCGATCACGACGCTGCACGACCCCCGGGTCTTCTCGTTCGGCCGCCTCCTGAGAGCGACGAAGCTGGATGAGACGCCCCAGCTCCTGAACATCCTTGCCGGGGAGATGGCGATCGTCGGCCCGCGCCCCGAGATTCCCGAGATCGTCGATCGGGCGTACACCCCCGCCTTTCTGCGCACGCTCGACGTCCCGCCCGGGCTCACCAGCCTGGGGAGCGTCTTCTACTACACGCACGGCGACCTTCTCCTCGACGGCGTGGATTCGGACGAGGCCTACGAGGCGAGTGCACTTCCGGTGAAGATCGCGCTGGACACCGTCGGGATGCGGCGCCGCTCTCTCTCGCGCGACCTCGTCGTCGTCGGACGCACCGCCCGCGCCCTCCTCTTCCAGATCCTGAACCGTCGCTCGGACGTACCGGGGGAATGGGGAGAGGCCGAGGCGCTGGTTCGGCGGTGGATCGAGCGCGGCGACTTCGAGGGTCGCTTCGACACCGCCCCTCTCCGGCGGCTCCTGGAGCGAATCCGCGCGAGCGAGACGGGTTCTCGGACCTCCGTGTCATCGGGGAGGCGATGACGGACCGGGTGCCGGGTCGGCGGGGTGGCAGCCGATGGTGACCTATTTCGGGTTCCTGCTCGCGACCGCCGCCCTGGGGCTGATCCCGCGGGGGGGACGGGCACGGGAGATCGGCTACTGGCTGCTGGGTGCCCTCTTCATCGGAATGCGCTTCGAGGTCGGCTTCGACTGGCCCTTCTACAAGGGACAGTTTCAGGCGTACGCCTCCGGAGCGTCGCCCTTCGCCCTGTCGGTTGGCGAAGGGGCCCTCTACGAGCCCGCGTACGCCCTGCTGAGCTGGCTCTTCGCACAGGTCGTTCCGGCGTACGAAGTCTTCCAGTTCCTCCTCACGCTCTTCTGGCTCCACGCGCTGCTGGCGTGGCTTCGCTCCGTCGAGGCCGGCCAATGGACGCTCGCGGTCGTCGTGGTGCACGGCTTCCTCCTCTTCACCCTGGAGTTCTCGACGCTCCGGCAGTGCATCGCGACGTCGTGCGTGCTTCTGGGGATCGCCGCCTGGCTGCAGGGGGAGCGGCGGCGGTCGCTCCTCTGGCTGGTCCTCGGGCCCCTCTTCCAGATGTCCTCCCTCGCCTACGTGGCCGCCTTCGCCTTCGCACGGGCCGTGCGCGTCCGCAAGACGGGCTCGCTCCTGCTCTCGATCGTCCTGGTCGCGGGCGGGGCGGGGATCCTCCTCGGCGGAGCCGAGATCCTGAGGTCGACGCTCGGGGACGCGGCGACCGTCCTGCCGGGCACGCTCGGGGTCAAGGCGCGCTACTACCTCGTCGAGCGGGAGTACGGGGTGAATCCGCTCGAGCAGATCTTCGCGATCGTGCTCTACGTCGGGACCTTCCTCGTCGGACTCTCCGTTACGCTCGGCTCGGCGCGGGGGAACGGGGGGACGGCGCCGGCGGTGCCGCGCCCACGCCCCGGCTCCGCCGAGCGGTCGCGGGTGCTCGGGATCCTCCTCATGACGCTCGCCGCGACGGCGATGCTCTTCCTGCCCATTCACACCGTCCGCAACCGTATCCTCTACCTCACCGTGCCGATCCTGGCCGGGATCGTGTTCTCCGACCTCCCGGTCCCCCGCATCCGGCGCCTCGCCCGCCTCGGGGTCGTCGGGGCCGCGCTCGTCTTCTACTCCGCCCAGTTCGCCCGGCCGATCCGCTACGTCTACACCCCGTACCAGTCGGTCGCGCACGAGTGGCTCGGATACCCGACCGACGGACCCGAGCGGCAGGCGCGCATGTGGGCGGAGATCAGCCGTCGCAGGTAGCCGGCGCGGGCTCTCGCGCCCGCGGCACCTTGCCAGTGTCGACCGGGACCTTCAGTTTTTCTTCTGGTGTGGAGTGGAGTTCAGCTCCGCAGATCCCGAACCGCGCAACTTCTTGATCCCTCCGGAATTCGGACGGTCACGGCAGATCCTCGCCACCCTCGCCTACGCGGGGGTCGCAACCGTGTCCTTCATCGCCGCGCACGGGATGATCTTCGGCGGGTTCGACATCCTCGGACTCCTCCGCGAGATCGCCGGCCCGCTCGCCGTCCTCGTCGTCCTCCGAGTAGTGCTGCACCGCGCCTTCCGACTCATGCTCGGACGGTGGCGCTTCGTCTCGATCCACGACGTTCTCCGTCTCGCCCTCTCCACCACGACTGGCACCCTCGTCTTCTGGGCCGCGATCGGCCTCGGAGCGGTCGACTACAACCTCGCGATCCGCTTCCTCGTGCTCGAGTGGATGCTGACGATGCTTCTGACGGCCGGGGCGTGGATCAGTTACCGACTCGCGTACGAGGCCTCCCAGTTCGCCTCGGATCCGACTCGCGGGGCGCGTCTCAGGACCGTGATCGTGGGGGCAGGGGAGGCCGGGATCCTCATGGCCAGGGAGATCCGCCGGGCCCCCACCGGTCTGAATCTCCTCGGCTTCATCGACGACGACCCCACCAAGATCGGCCGGCACATCCTCGGTCAGACGGTCCTCGGAAGCACCGACGAGCTCGACGAACTCGTAGAGCGGTACCACATCGAGCACGTCATCATCTCGATCCCGAGCGCCCGCCCGGACGAACTCAGCCGCATGGTCGCGATCTGCGAGGACATCGGCGTCGACTTCCGCGTCCTCCCCGGGGTGGCCAGCGTCCTCTCCGGGGACGTCTCGCTGCAACAGCTGAGGAAGGTGACGATCGAGGATCTCCTCGGGCGCCAGCCGGTCCGTCTGGACCTCCCCGAACTCGAGGCCGACCTCCGGGGCGGGGTGGTCCTGATCACCGGGGCCGCCGGGTCGATCGGCTCCGAACTCAGCCGTCAGATCGCCGCGAATCACCCCGACCGGCTGATCCTCCTCGATCAGGCCGAGAGCGATCTCTTCTTCGTGGAGATGGAGATCGAACAGGCGTACCCCGAGCTCGGAGTTCGGGCGATCGTCGGCGACGTCACGGACGCCGAGCGCATCGAGGCCGTCATCTCCGCCTTCCGAGCGACGCACGTCTATCACGCCGCCGCCTACAAGCACGTGCCCCTCATGGAGCACAACGTCACCGAGGCGGTGCGCAACAACGTGCGCGGGACGCGGAACGTCTTCGAGGCCGCCGGCCGGCACGGCGTGAAGACCTGCGTCCTCGTCTCCACCGACAAGGCGGTCAATCCCTCCAACGTCATGGGAGCGACCAAGCGGGTCTGCGAGCTCATGATGCTCTCGGCGGTCGAGCGCTTCCCCCGAACCCGCTTCACCGCCGTCCGCTTCGGGAATGTCCTGGGGAGCAAGGGCAGCGTCGTCGAGGTCTTCCGCCGACAGCTCGAGAGCGGGCGCCTGACCGTGACCCACCCCGAGATCACCCGCTACTTCATGACGATCCCCGAGGCGGTCCGCCTCATCCTGACCGCCTCGATGCTCCCCGAGGCCGCCGGGCGGATCGCCATGCTCGAGATGGGCGACCCCACCCGGATCGTGGACCTCGCGCGGAGCATGATCCGCCTCTCCGGCCTCGAGGAGAATCGGGACGTCGTCCTCGACTTCACCGGGCTGCGTCCGGGCGAGAAGATGCACGAGGAGCTCGTCTCCGACCGCGAGACCACCGAGTCCACCCAGAACGGGAAGATCCGGCTCATCCAGTCGTTGGCCGCGGACGCCGCCGTCGAAGCGCAGGTCGCCCGCCTCCTGCAGATCGCCGAGGCCGGGGACTCCGAGGCGAGCCGCCGTCACCTCTTCGAGATGACCGCCGAGCCCGTGGACGAGGTGCCGGTCGTCCCGGTCCCGCGTTGAGGGGGCACTCTCAGTACCCCCTTCCCCGCAGCGCATGACCCCCTCCACCTCCGAGCACGCCGTGCCCGAGAACGATCTCCTTGAGCACTTCCGTTCGAGTCCGCTGACCATGGGTGTCGTCGGCCTCGGCTACGTCGGCCTCCCGCTCACCGTCGAGGCCGCCGGCCGTGGCGGGATGCGGGTGATCGGCTTCGACGTCAGCGATTCCGTCGTGGAGGGCGTCAACGCCGGGGTCAGCCACATCCAGGACCTCACCGACGACCAGGTCGGGGAGCTCGTGCGGGAGGGGAAGGTCGAGGCCACGACCGACATGTCGCGCATGGCCGAGTGCGACGTCATCTCAATCTGCGTCCCCACGCCACTCTCCAAGACGCGGGACCCCGACGTCAGCTACGTCATCGCCGCCACCGAGGCGGTGAAGGCCAGCCTGCGGAAGGGGCAGCTCATCATCCTCGAGAGCACCACCTATCCCGGGACGACCCGGGAGGTCATGCTCCCCGAGCTCGAGGCGACCGGGCTCGAGGTGGGCGAGGACTTCTACCTCTGCTTCAGCCCCGAGCGGGTGGATCCCGGCAACCAGGTGTGGCAGACCCACAACACCCCGAAGGTGATTGGAGGGGTTACCGAGGCCTGCACCCAGGCGGGGGTGGCCGTCTACGAGCGCTTCATCGAGACCATGGTGCCCGTCAGCTCGACGGACGCCGCCGAGCTCACCAAGATCCTCGAGAACACCTTCCGGGCCGTGAACATCGGCCTCGTGAACGAGCTCGCCCAGATCGCCGACCTGCTCAAGGTCGACATCTGGGAGGTCATCGACGCCGCCGCCACCAAGCCCTTCGGCTTCATGAAGTTCACCCCGGGCCCCGGGCTCGGCGGGCACTGCATCCCCGTCGACCCCCACTACCTCTCCTGGCGGATGAAGGCGCTCAACTACAAGACGCGCTTCATCGAACTCGCCAGCGAGGTGAACGGGGAGATGCCGCTCTACTGGGTCGAGAAGGTCCGCAAGGCGCTCAACGCCCAGAAGAAGGCGGTGAACGGCTCACGCATTCTGCTACTCGGGATGGCGTACAAGGCGGACATCGACGATCTGCGGGAGTCGCCGTCGCTGGATGTGATGCGGTTGCTGCAGCGGGAGGGCGCGGAGGTGCTGTACCACGATCCGTATGTGCCGGTGCTGGACTGGGAGGGGGTGAAGGGGGAGTCCGTGGAGCTGGATGCGGAGCTGTTGGCCACGGTCGATGTGGCGGTGGTGTTGACGGCGCATACGGGTGTCGACCACCGGCGGGTGATCGACGGGGTGCCGGCGGTGGTGGATACGCGGAATGCGGTGTCGAAGGATCTGTCGAGGGTCCAACTGACCTAGACGATCGCCGCCGATGGCGGATATGAAGAATCCCTCAGGGTGCTCTGGCGCGTTACCGAATCGCCTCGTACCGTAACCTCGAAGGTCTGCTCCCTCTCCCCGGCCCCGGGCTGTGACACTCCTCCTCGCTGGCTTCATCGTCGCATTCGTCATCGCGTTGCCCGTGCAGTACGGGCTTCGTGGCTGCGCGGGTCGGCTTGGGCTGATCGATCGGCCAGATGGGGAGCGGAAGACGCACGAGGATCCGACGGCACTCACCGGGGGAATCGGGATCTTCCTTGCCGCGGTGATCGCAACGGGATGCTTGACACTCGCCTTGGGCGACCTTCCGTGGGCGAGCTTCGAGGGCGGATCTCGACTCGTCTTCGTGATCGCAGCTGCGGCGACGGCGATCATGGTACTTGGAATCGTCGACGATCGGATCGGCCTGTCGGCGTGGACGAAGTTCGCTGTCGAGATCGGGATCGCGCTGGCCCTCGTCTGGTCTGGAGTCCGGATTGATGTCTTCGGCGTCGGGGGACAGGGTTTCGACCTGCCGACCTTGGTGGCCGTGCCCCTCTCGGTCTTCTGGATCGTCGGGATCACGAACTCCTTCAACCTCCTGGACGGGAGTGACGGGGTCGCAGGAGGTGCGGCCCTCTTCGCCCTCCTCACGATGGGCGGAGTGTCACTCCTGTATGACCAGTCCGCAGTCGCGGGAGTGAGCTTCGTGCTTGCCGGTGCAACGCTTGGCTTCCTCTTCTTCAACTTCCCCCCGGCAACGGTGTTCCTGGGAGACGGCGGCAGCCTGCTCTTGGGCTTCTCGCTGGCGTCGATGGGGCTCGTCGCGACCCAGAAAGCGCCGACAGTGCTGGCCGTCGCGGTACCTCTTGCGGCTTTTGGCTTACCGGTGATGGACACCTCGCTGGCCATCATCCGAAGATTCCTGCGGAGGGAGCGGATCTTCGCCCCCGACCGTGGGCACATTCACCACCGCCTCAAGGATCTGGGACACTCGCCACGAAAGGTGGCGTTGGTCCTGTACATGCTCACGGCGGCGTTCTGTATGTTCTCGCTGCTCGTGGCGGGCGGTCAGGCCGCCCTGACGGCCGTCGGGTTCCTCGTGATCGGAGTGGTCGTCGTCCTGTTCATTCAGCGGCTGCGCGTCCCCGAGCTCATGGAGCTCGCGCGGATCGTGAATCGGGGGCGGGCGCAGAGAGTGGCGATCGAGCGGAACGTGAGAGTGCAAAAGGTGGCCGCCGGGCTTCAGGAGGCAGGCGTCGCCGGGTGCGCAGTGTCTGCACTGCGGTCGGCACTCGGGGAGAGCGAGTTTTTTCGGTGCGAACTCTGGGTTCACAAGTCAATGTCCGGCGG
The DNA here is from genome assembly GCA_028280525.1 of Longimicrobiales bacterium. Lineage (GTDB taxonomy): Bacteria > Gemmatimonadota > Gemmatimonadetes > Longimicrobiales > Gaopeijiaceae > Gaopeijia. The sequence continues at coordinate 13,981 of JANQLR010000283.1, read as the reverse complement.
ACTCCTGGATCGCCCTGAGGTACGAGTCGAGGGGGATGGTGCGCTGGTTACGCTGGACCTCGCCGCGGCAGCGCCTAGCATCCCCTCCGTTGAGCTACGCTTCGCGTTGAGCCTTCCTGATGGCACCCGAATCGGCCGCTGCTCACTCACGCGCCCGGTCGAGGCCGACGCGGTTTCCACCGACCTGAACCTGATCTCACAGGCCCTCCTGCCGGCCATCGCTCGCACGCTCCGCCGCCAGACAGTGGCATCTGGTGGCGATCGGTCTTCTGCCCGGGGGCGCGCGGCTTCCGATTCACTTGCTTCTGCCTGACCCCGGTTCGTCCGCGGTAGCCTTCGGTTTTCAGCTCCCCTCGTCACCTGTCTGCCGATTCTCTCCTTCGGCGGGATCCGTCCCTGCGGCGACGGTCTCCGCCGCAAAGCGAACAGCGGATGCGATTTAGCGATGAACGGCTGTTGGGCGACCTGCGTGGTCGGATTGGGGTTTCAGCTCGGGTGCGGCGGTGGTCTTGGCAACGGCCGGAATACGGGCAGTCAGGGCATGCCGATCAGGGTGTGCTTCCGGGCGTCAGATCGTTCCTCGACCCGGTTGTTCCGCCGTCGCCTTCCGTCCAGTGAGTCGATGAATGGGTGAGACGCGTCTGCGGATCGAAGAGCTCGGCGAGGCGTCCTGCCGGGCTTGCAGGAGCTGGCTGGCGGCCGACGGGACGGGCGGCCTTCGGCTCGTCGACCCGGTCGATCAGGAGCCGATCGTCGCTCACTACGGGGACAGCCATCTGGCGGCGGCCCTTCTCGTGCGGGGCAGGTCGCGCGGTAGTCCGGCCATGATTGAGCAAGGGCTTCGACTGGTTCGGACGGTCCTCCGGGATTGGAGCGAGGCGGCTGCCCTGGCCGACTTCCACCACGACTTCAACAGCTTCGCGCTGTGCATGATCGATGAAGGGTTGGGGGCGGAGTCCGAGGATGTCAGACGTGAGATCCAGCGGGTGGTCCTGGCCACAGGCGACTCCAATCACGACACGGTGAACTGGCTACCCATGCGGGCGTTCGTGAACTTCTGCCGGTATGAGTGGACCGGCGAGGAGCGATACGCCACGGCCGCTCGGAGTGCCCTTCGGAAGGTAGTCCACGCCACCAACGCCGACGGAGGAATTGAAGATCGACTTCCCGGCGGCTTGAGCTACAACCTCCAGTACAACGTCGCGTCTCTCGCCACCCTGATGCTCCTCGCGAAGCGTTGGCCACAGGAACGGGTCGTGCCGGAGAACGGTCTCGATTTCTTGCTCTCCAACGTGCTGCCAGATGGCGACATTAATTACATGGGGAGGGGTGCGAACCAGCTCTTCGCATGGGGCCCTTGGCTCTACACGCTCGCATCGTCGGGACGGAATGCAGCCCTAGACGACGCGCTCGGTTACATTGGCCCCCGATATCCCTTCTCGGTAGAGAAGCGGAATCTTCTGTTGAACGGGTTCGAAGGCCGGGACAAGTCGTTCTGGTGGGACTACCACCACTGCTCGGTCTACCACGCGCACTTCCTCTTCTGGGTGACCCTCGCCGAAGCGCAGCTCCAAAGAGACGAGCCACCGGTCACCCCTCCTGTCCGTGCTGGGGCGTCTATGGGAACGACGGTCAGGGGCTCGACCGGGCTGCGGATCACAAGTTGTGAAGCGGGAGGCGTCGCCCTGTTTGCCGGGAGAGCCGCCTACCTGGCGGAGGCAGGACCTGCCGTCTGCGCGATCTGGCGCTCGGAAGGCCGGGCCCTGTTCAAGGGGGGGCTGGGACCGTGGAAGGGCGATTTCGGGAACAAGTATAGCTTTGCCGACACGGTCCTCCTCAATCACTTCGGCCTACTCTCCCAATCGACCGACCTGCCATTGGTTCACAACCGCGTCACCCGAAGGATCTTTCCCAAACGCGTCGCGGGTCGCAACGCCACCATCGCGCCGCACTTTGGTAACGCGGTGTTCGAGCACGGGCCCGACTGGATGGAGATCTCCTTCGAGACTGATGGCCATGCAGGCTACCTCAACGCTCCAATCTTCGGAGACGAGGCTGGTGAGGTCGAAGTCGAGTTCTTCGTCGACGGTCGACCGCTGAGATCGCATCTTTTCGGGAATTCGCGGAGTCCTTACGGGTGGGTGAGCGTCACGCGCAGCGAGCTGTCGACGGGCAGGCGCTGGAGTATCCGCCTTAAGATGTCCACGGAAGCGGCCTGAATGCTCGTGCGGGGTGTCGCGATCTTTGCTCCGGCCCAGATCGCCAAGCTCTTCGTGAGCATGGGGATGCAGATCCTGGTTGCTCGCCTACTACTGCCCGAGGGGCGCGGGCTTTATGGAGTCTGTCTCGCCATCGCGGCAGTCTTGCTGATCTCCACATACTTCGGGAACGAGTTTGGAGTCCGGCATCTCCTGTTCGAGAAGCGCATCACTCCGCCACAGGCGCTCCGATACCTGGTGATCACTGCGGCGCTCTCCTGGGTCGCCGCTCTGACCGTCGTGTTTCTGATCGTCCGGAGCGGGGTGTGGCTGCCCGAGGGGATCACCTGGCCGTTGCTACTACTCGCTTGTACGCTTGCATTCAGCCAGCTAGTTACGACCCAAATCAACGTCATCATGACGCTGAGTGGGAAGTTCGCGGCGGCAGCGAGCCTCGCGGTGGGTGAGGAGCTGCTGAAGCTGGCGCTGGTGTCGACGCTGCTCCTGCGGCATCCGTCTGTGGAGACCGCCCTCCTCGCGCTCCTTCTGGGGACCTCTTTGACGGCGGTCGCGAGTGCGTCGCTCGCCGGATGGCTGAAGAGTGACCCCGAGCGGCTCCAACTCGAACACTTCCGCGAGATCTACGGGTACGGGGTGCGCTCCGTCTGGCTCAACCTGTCGAGTATGTCGACGGTTCACATCGGGACGTTGGTGCTTTCGGGTCTGATGGCGAACGCTCAAATCGGGATCTACAATCTCGCCTCCGCCCTCGTATCCAGGCTTCAGGTCATCCCAGACGCGCTCAATCGGGTTCTGGTTCCCGCGTCCATGGCCTCCGATCGCCCAGACGATCGCTTCAGGATGATGCGGCTGTCGGTGACCGGTCTGGCAGTGTTCTCCCTTGGGGTGGCACCCTTCGTCGCGACCTTCAGTAGACCGGCGATCCAGATCATGTTCGGCCACGAGTACGTTCCTGCCGCGCCCCTCGTTATAGTCCTCTTCGTCGGGTTCGCCTGCAAGATCATTGGCAAGCCGCTGGAGGCGCACTTCATCGAAATCTCTGGTGAACCGACGGTCCTTGGCTTCATCCATGTGTTCTCAATGATCACGATGTGTCTGCTCACCCACCTCGGCGCAATTGAATACGGGCTGCTAGGCGCCACCGTGGGCAGTGCGCTCTCCCTGATCTTGAGCGCCATCCTTCTGCTTACAGCTTACCTGCGCATGACGGGGACGAGTTTCGGGAGTCTGTTCGATTTCGGTCCGCTCCTCTCGCGACTTCTTGAGCTCCGACGGTGACGTTGGCCTCGGTGCCCGAAGGGTCGGGACCGGTCTCTACGATTGGAGCCCGCCGACCGGATAGCCGCGTACGCAGTCGCCACCCTATGGGGGTGCTCTCATCATGATCGTGCCCCTTGCCCTCGTCCTCTCTCTCTGGACCGTGGTCTGGAACTTCTCGGTCCTTTCAGTGGGGGCCGCGCTCCTCCTGATCGCTCTGGTGAGTCTCGGGAGGCGGTCGAGCAACCCGGTGAACCCCTACTTCCTGTTCGCCACGACTCCGTTGGCGCTGCTGCTCTACTCGAGCTCGGTTAGCACCTACTTCCTGCCCCCGCTGGAGCTCCAGACACAGCTGATTGTGTTGGCAGGGGCTTCGGCCTACGTCCTGGGACTGATATTGGTGTCCGGGGCTCGCACCTCCAATGAGGACCCGCCTGAACGGAGCTATTCGTTCTGGCTAATCCTCACCCTCGGCCTGATCCCGCACGGGCTGGGAATCGCGACCGCCGGGATCCCCCTCCTGGCCGCCGATATCGAAGTGGCGCGCCAGGGCTACGTCCTGCCGGTCGTCGGGCAGCTGATGATGTTCCTTCCTCTGGCGATGCTGGTAGCCTTCCGGCAGCGGAATCGACGGAGGATCGTGATCACCGCAGTGCTGAACTTCGGCCTTGGCTTCATGGTGTTGGCCAAGTTCAACCTCCTGTTCGCGGGGCTCGCCTTCCTCTTCGGATACCAGCAGTACGGAGGGTCTTCGTTGTTCCGGCTAAAGGTTTGGCATCTAATGGTCGCCGGAACGCTCGCCGTGCCGATGATCTTCGCGGCTAACTTCGCGATCCGTGAGGGCGCAGCTCAGACGGACTTCAACTGGCGGGGGGAAGTCCTCTTTCAGTCTGCACTGCTGGATAGGTTCGGGGACTTCACGTACTTGCCCTACCTCTACCTGACCACGCCGCTCTCCAACTTCGCCTACGTCACGGAGGTGAGCACCGATCGCAGCTATGGGGCCCGAAGTACGCACTCCGTGGTATCGATTCTCCAGCTGGATGGCCTGCTGGATGTGGAAGAAAGGCCCATCCGCGCCCTTCCCTTCAACACCCACACCTACCTTTCCGATTTCTATATCGACTTCGGTGCGGCGGGCGCCGTCCTGATGTCTTTCTTTCTGGGACTTCTCGTGAAGTGGGTGTATGTCAACGCGCGTCGGCGCCCGGACGTGATCAACGAAGGGATCTGGATCTGCGTGGGCTTTGCGAGCTTCATGCTCTTCTTCAGCAACCACTTCACTGGGCACACTTACCCGCTTCTAGCCCTCGTGATGTTTCGCGGCTACCGGTTCGTGAGCCGATCGCTCGGGGCCCGGGTGCGGTGATGGCCAAGCCAGCCTAGGAGAGCGTGAAAGGGTGATTCAGACCAGTGTGACGGTCATCGTCCCCACATACGGACCCCCGACCCGGCTGTCGCAGGCCCTGGACAGCGTCTTCGCGCAGACGCGTCCGGCCTCTCAGGTGATCGTCGTCGACGACAACGATCCGGTCACTCCGTTCCGCCGGGCGACGGAGGACGTCGTGTCGGAACAGCGGTCGAAGGGGCGAGAACTGACCTTCATTCAGCATGCGTCCAATCGGAACGGTGCCGCTGCGCGAAACACCGGCCTCCAGGCGGCGACCGGAGACGTCATCAGCTTCCTCGACAGCGACGACTTCTACCTTCCGCGTCGACTCGAGATTATGTGTGAGGTGATGGAATCGGCCGGGGAGGAAGTAGCCGGGGTCTACTCGGGGGTCGAGTTCCGACGGGGCGGGCGGGTCTTCGGGTACTTCGACACGGCGCCCTCCGGCAACTTCCTCGTCGAGACGCTGGCCTGCCGCTTCAAGATCGGCTCTGGCTCCAACATCTTCGTCCGCCGAGCGGTGATCGATGAGCTGGGCGGCTTCGATGAATCCTTCTGGAGGCATCAGGACTATGAGTTTCTCGTCCGGCTCTTTCAGGGGTATCGCCTGGAGGGTGTCGACGAGGTGCTTCTGGTCAAGAACAACGAGAATCTCAATTTTCCCAACTTCTCCCACTCCCTCGCGATCAAGGAGCAGTACCTCGACAAATACCGACCGGTGATCGAGGCTCAGGGGCGGACCGACCGAGACTTCATCTTGCGGTCCAACTACGTATCAATGGGGGAGCTCGCGCTGAAGGAAGGCCTGCGGGCGGAGAGCCGTGCGATGTTCCGGATCGCCCTCGACGCGGGTCCGTTGACGCCTCGACAGTGGCTGAGGCGCCTGGCGCTCTGGACGGCGAGCTGGCTTCGTTGACGTGAGGACCGCGCTCTACTGGTTTGCTTGCCAGGCCCACCGTGTCCTGAAGGTGCTGCAGCGCCGTCCGCCCCGGGTGGGCGGCATCCGCTTTGTCGATATACGCGAAGAAGATCTCGACGCCGCCGGCCGTGTCCGGGTAGAAGGCCTCCGCCACAGCCGCTGGACTACAGACGCCGAGGGGAGACTCCCGTCTGACCAGCTCTACCCGGTGGAGAATCCTGTCCCGGAGGGATCGAATCCGCACCTCGCGGAGTCGTTTCAGCGCCGTCGCAAGAGCCGCGCTTCGGGGGGGGGCGAGCCTTTCACGCCCGACGCCTGGCGTGCCTTTGTCGACTCGGGTGGGATCCCCTCGGGCTATCGCAATGGGGGGCTGAAGTACGCGGGATTCATCGGGAGCGGGCGAGACAGCTGGTGCCTGCCAAGCTGGATCTGGACGACTGCAGCTTCAGTCCGATTCCACAGCGACGCAGGCGACACCGCCGAGGCGGTCCGGATGGCCGACCTCCTCCTTGGGAAGCAGGAGGAGTGCGGAGGTTGGATCGTGCGCTCTGACTACGGTCCGGAGGGGGAGATCCCGGTTCTGGCGCCGAACGACTCCGCCTACATCGCGAACAACGCTCTCCTGCACGTCCATCGTGCGACGGGCAACGAGAAGTACCTGAAGGCCGCCTTGAGGTGCGCGGATTGGATCCTCGAGTCGGCTCGACCGGATGGGCTAGTCTGGACCGGCTGCGACGCGAACACGGGAGAGTGGCTGCGACGCTACACGATCGTCGACACCGGATTCACCGCGGGGCTCTTCTCCGAACTCTACATGCTCACGGAGAAGGAGGAGTACCGCCGCTTCCTCGAACGCTTCGTGGCGCGCTTTGTCGAGCTCTTCTGGGATCCCGAGACCGCGCTCTTTGCCACCACAGTGGACTTGGACGAAAGGCGCATCGGCGGACACTTCGCGCGGGGGCAGGCGTGGGCCCTCGAGGGGCTTATTCCCGCGTGTGCCGCGCTCGGCCCACCAGCGTGGGAACGGGTCGTGCAGGCGAACGTGGAAAGCCTGCTGCGGGCGCAGCTTCCCAACGGCGGCTGGGCCTACAATATCAGCCGGGCCTACTTCGGAGAGGATGGCAAAGGTGTCCCGGTCATCGCCAAGGCGCTCATGAGATGGCACGGGCGGCGGCCGGACGCTCGGTTGGTCGAATCGGCTCGCCGCGCTCTGAAATGGTGCGAGAAGCGGACACGGCTTCGCGGCCCTGCGAGGGGCGGGATCTTCAGCTACAATCTGGAGGGAGCCGTCGTCCACAACTTCTACACCTCGACCGCCTTCGTGTACGCCTCGGCCTACGCCCTCGAAACGCGCGACCTGGTCCACGCTTCCGAGCCCTCCCCCTCCGACCGAGTTCGTGAAGGGGGCCCAGCCGCCAGCGGTGAGTCGGTGTGAGCGTCCCAACCGGTGCTGGAAGCGCGTGCCGATGAGTCGCGCCATCCTGATCGACTCGAGGGAGAACGCTCGAGGACTGGAGCGCTTCCTCAAGCAGAGATCCGACCAGGCGGGGGCGATCCGGGTCCTCGAAAAGGAGGACGCCCTCGCGGATCGCGAATTCTGTGCCTCGCTCCGCTACCTCTTCAGCTGCTGGAACATGCCGGTCTTCAGCGAAGAGGAGGTCGCCGACCTCTTTCCGACTCTCGAGGCGATCTTCTACGCAGCCGGAGACGCGCGCTACTTCGCCGCCCCCTTCGAGCGCCGCTCCATCCCGATCTTCATTGCGAGGGATCAGAATGCCATCCCCGTCGCCGAGTTCGTCGTCGCCCAGATCCTGCTTGCGAACAAGGGCTACTTTCAAGCCGAACGTCGCTATCGCCGGGGCTTCTGGAGGCTCGCTTTCCGGAGCGCGCGCGGGCTCTCGCTAGGGATGGCGGGCAACCACCACTCCGTGGTCGGGCTCATCGGGTTCGGGGCGATCGGGTCTCGGGTCGCGAAGCTGCTTCAGGCCTTTGACCTGGAGGTGCGAGTCCACGATCCCTTCATCCCGGTGGCCGACATTCGCGCAGCGGGGGCTCACCCGGCGGGGCTGGCCGATCTCTTCCGAAGCTGCGACGTAGTCTCGAACCACCTTCCGGATGTGGAGGATACCCGCGGGCTGCTGGGGTACGAGCTGTTTTCCTCGATGAAGCCCGGAGCGACCTTCATCAACACCGGGCGGGGTCGCCAGGTGGACGAGGCGGCGCTGGTGCGCGCCATGCGAGAAGCTCCATCCCGATCGGCGCTGCTCGACGTGACACGGCGCGAACCGCCACTCCCGCTGTCCGCCCTTTTCCGGAGCCCGAACATCTTCCTGAGCCCCCACATCGCGGGGAGCCAGGGCGCAGAGGTCCATCGACTCTACGAGGCGGTCTACCGGGACTACCTGGACGTTGCCGGCGGTCGGCCGGTCCAGAGTCCCCGGTCGGGGGGGGGCGGGTAGTGGCCCCCCTCTCGCGGAGCGCCTCGCGGGCCTGGAATCGGGCCCGCCGGTCTCTCAGGGCACGGGGTCTCTTCGCCCGTCGCAAGCGTGACGATCACCTGCGGTGGGGAATCGTTGGAACGGGGTACATGGCGTCGCTCTGGGCCGACCTGCTCCTCAACAGTGAGGTGGGCGTGCTCGAGGCGGTCTGCTCCCGGGACGCGGCCCGTGCTCACTCCTTTGCACGGCGGTTCGGGGGCCGCCATCCGTACGGCAGCCTCGGCGACATGCTGGCCGAGCGCGCGGGGGAGTTGGACTGCATCTACGTAGCCACGCCCCTAGGGAGTCACGCAGTCGCGATCGAGAGCTGCCTCCGAGCCGGGGTCGGCGTGCTCACCGAGAAGCCTGCGACCGAGCGAGCGGAGGAGTGGGTGAAATTGGTCGAGCTGGCGACGACCCGAGAGGTCTTCCTGGCCGAGGGGATGTGGACGCGATGCCTGCCAACCTTCGTGCAGGCGCAGGAGTGGGTGGAGGAGGGTCGGATCGGTGTCGTCCGCTCGATCCGAGCCGATCTGCAGAAGGCGGGCCCTCCCTCGCCCGCGGCGCAGCGGACCGGAGTCCTGATGGACTACGGGGTCTATCCCCTGTATCTGGCGTGCCACTTCCTGGGCGGTGCGCCGGAGCGGGTCGACGTTCGCACGGGACCCGATCGCGGGGAGGTGGACAAGGAGTGGGCGATCCGCGCCGAGCGGGACGGCGCGACCGCCATCGTCAACATTTCTACGGGATTCGCGGGAAACACTGGCGCCAGCGTGACCGGAGAGCTCGGCGCGATCGAATGGGGGACGCCCTTCAACCGCACCGACCGGATCTCGCTGCGTCGGTTCGAGGATGGGCGTGTCGAGGATCATCGGTATCGCTATCTGGCCGAAGGGTTCGAGCACCAGCTGGCGGAGGTGACGCGAAGCATCCGACTCGGACTACCTGAAAGCCCACTGCTCGCGCACCGCATGACGCTGGAGACGCTTCGCCTGGCCGAGCGCTTGCGGATGTGATCGGCCCGCGTTCTCTGTCCGTCTCTCCTCGGGCCTGCACGTCGCCCGAGGGGTCTCATGTATCCATGGAAGGACCGTTTTGTAGCGGATATGGGCAAACGAATTCTCATCAACGGTACGAATCTCCATGGCGGTGGAGCTTCCCAGGTTGCGACATCGCTGGTAAACGAACTGAGCCGTTCGGACCGGGCAGGCGAGATCACGCTGGTGCTCTCCACCTTCGTTCGTGAGGAATGCGAGCGAACGGGCGCCGACCTTGCGGTGTTCCGCCGAGTCGTTCAGAAAGACGTTTTCGGGTTCCGATGGGCCGACGCAGAGATGTCGGAGCTGTTCGATGAGGCCGACGTCGTCTTCACGGTCTTTGGGCCGCTCTACTTCAGGCATCGACCGAAGACGAGCATTGTTGGCTTCGCTCAACCGTGGATCATCTACCCGGATACGGATGCGGCGCGGACGCTGTCCTGGACCGAACGAATCAAGACTCGGGTGAGGTACCTTCTGCAGAAACGCGCATTCGCCAGAAACTCGGACGTGTTGATCGTCGAGGCGAATCACGTGGAGAAGCGTCTGAGGAGCGTTCTACCGACCAAGAGAGTGCACATCGTTCCGAATGCTCTTAACGCCGTGTTCGATGATGCGATCCGCGCTCTGCCAGATGAACTCCCGGAGAGGGCTCGGGTCGGCGCACGTGTGCCCGAGTCAGGGCGGATCACTCTCGGGTTCGTTGGTCGAGCCTACCCCCACAAGAACCTCACTGTCTTCCCAGCTGTGCGCAGGGAACTCAAGGTCAGGTACGGACTTGAGGCAACGATCAAGACCACGCTTGCGGAGAAGGAGTGGGCGATGCAGAGCGAGCGCTTCAAGGCTGAAGTCCAGAACGTCGGCAGCCTCTCCCTTCAGCAGTGTGTGGACTTCTATCGGACTCTGGACGGCGTACTGTTTCCCAGTCTGCTGGAGTGCTTCTCCGCAACGCCCCTCGAGGCGATGGCCATGGGACTGCCCCTGTACGCGTCCGATCGCCATTTCGTCCGGGACTCGTGCGCCGAGTATCCCTTCTACTTCGACCCGCACGACCCGGCGAGCATCGCGGTTGCCATTCACGAGAGCCTCGCTCTGGAGTCCAAGACTCTGCTCGGTCGCCTGCGAGCGGGTCGAGAGCACGTGTTCTCACTTCCCAGCGCTGCGGACCGGGCGCGGCGAACAGCGGAGATCATCTTCTCGGTTTGACTCGGCCACTCGTTCCAATGTGTCGGTCGACTAGCCTCGGCGATGCTCGACGACGAACTGGGCGACCCGGTCGGGTCCGTCGGTAGCAGCTTCTACCTGCGTCGACCCCTGTACGAGTTCGGTGAGCGCGTCGACGATGCGATCGCCCCCCGCGGCGAGGGGGAGAACACGCCCAGCCCCGTAGGCGCGGATCTCGTTCGCCGTATCGGCGTCGGGGGGGCCGATGAAGAGGGTGGGGGCCCGCGTCGCCAGGCAGCCGTAGAGCTTGCTCGGGACGACGACGCCCTCCCAGCCGGGGGCCATAGTGATCAGGTGGACATCCGCGGACCAGAGGAGGTCCGCGGTTTCTTGCGGAGACACGTAGTCCTGAACGTGGACGTTCGGTAGCCCATCGGCCGCTTGGAGGAGCCGCTCCTTTCGAGCTCCCCGGCAGACGAAGACGAACACCCACGAATCGTCACCCGCGTCGCAGAGGGAGCGGGCGGCCGCGAGCACGTCCTCGAAGGGGTGGGCCTCGCCGAGGTTCCCCGCGTACAGGGCGATCTTCCGGTTCTCCCACCGGTGCTTCGCGCGGAAGCCCGTTGGCGTCCGGTCGGGGGCCGGGAGCGGGCGGTGGTCCCACGGGGGGACGACGAGGCTGTGCTCGTCCCCGGGCCAGTGCCGGTACGCGCGCAGCCGCTCTCTCTGCCGCTCCCCGAGTGTGATGACGCCTTCTAGGCGCCGAAAGCCGAATTCGTTCAGACGCTGCAGCATCCGGTAGGCGGGATTCCGGACGCCGAGGTCTCCTCTAGCCGCGAGCGCCTCAGGGTACAGATCCATCGTCCAGAGGAAGATCGGACGACGGATGGCGGAGCGGGCCAGGGCGCGAGCCGCGGCGTGGAGGAAGGGCGGGTCGGTGAGCAGGACGGCGACGTCCCACTCCGCCTTCCGCATCACCGCCGGGGCTCTCGTCAGGAACTGACTCCATCGCCGAGCCCGGCTCTTCGAGGTGAGCCCCAAGTCGATGACCGGCGCCGCCCGATCCGTCTCGGCGGCGTCTGCCGAGCTGTATGCATGGGGGGGCGCACCAACAAGCGCCGTCGGCTGGTGACCCCGCTCCCGCAGGGCTCGAGCGAGATCGTTCGCCATGCGTCCGGTCGGGGTCTGGTCCCCGCCGAAGTACTGATTGACCAGAAGGACGCGCACAGCCTACGTCGTCGCCTCGTCGCGCAGGCGTCGGTTCCAGGCCTCGACGATCTCCTCGAAGGTGGTCCGGATGTCCTTGGCGATCGCCCAACCCGGGTAGTCCGCCTTCATCCGTCGAAGATCGCTGTAGTACACGATGTGATCGCCGACGCGGTTCTCCTCGCTATAGCTCCACTGCATCGGCTTGCCCGTGAGCTCCTCCGCGAGGGCAAAGGCCTCGGTCATCGAGACCGAGTTGGCCTTCCCCCCACCCAGGTTGTAGACCGCTCCGGGCCGCGGGGCGGCGAGGAAGCGCTCCATGAACCGAGCGACATCCGTGGTGTGGATGTTGTCCCGAACCTGCTTGGCCTGATAGCCGAAGACGGTGTAGTGGCGACCGGTCAGGTTGCACCGGATCAGGTAGGAGAGGAAGCCGTGCAGCTCGACCCCGGAGTGCGCGGGGCCCGTCAGGCAGCCGCCTCGCAGGCAGACGGTCGGCATCCCGAAGTACCGCCCGTACTCCTGTACCATCACGTCGGCGGCGACCTTCGAGGCTCCGAAGAGGCTGTGCTTGGACTGGTCGATCGGGAAGTTCTCGTCGATCCCGTGCGCGTACTCGGGGTCGGCGAAATCGTGCCTCGTGTCGAGTTCTACGAGGGAGAGTCCGTTCGGGCGGTCTCCGTAGACCTTGTTGGTCGAGAGGTGCACGAAGGGCGAATCGAGCGAGAACCGGCGATTCGCCTCGAGAAGATTCACCGTACCGCCGGCGTTCACCTCGAAGTCGAGGATCGGAATGTCGGCCGCCTTGTCGTGACTGGGCTGGGCCGCCGTGTGGATGACGGCGTCGAAGCGCTCCTCCTCGAAGACCGAGAAGACGCCGGCGCGGTCCCGGATGTCGAGCTCGACGTGCCGAAAGCGACTGAAGGCCGTCTCAAGGCGCCGCTGATTCCAGCGCGTGCTGCCGCCCTCGCCGAAGAAGACGGAGCGCATGTCGTTGTCGATTCCCACGATCTCGTGCCCGAGGTCGTGGAAGTGCTCGACGGCGCCGGAGCCGATCAGGCCGCTCGAGCCCGTTACTAGGATTTTCATGTCAGCCGCTGGAAGGGAGAAGCAGTCGGGTATTCGACCTGCGCTTTGGCAGCAATATCCGAACCGGGGGCCCGGAAGGCCGACCCTGCAAGCATACCACTCGTTTCAGGATCGACAACCCGGCGCCGTAGTCGGGCTTCGGCATCAAGCCGAACCAACCGCCGGTTGCCGGCGCGGCGAGGCCGCTCGGGGGACGAAGCTACGCCTCGGGCGATCGACTCAGGATGTCCTAGGTCGGATAGGGGGCGCCGAACGGCGCCGTTGCTCGTCGTCCCGCATTGTGCGAGGTATCCTACCGGTCGCGTGGTCGCGCAAATCGGCCTCCCGCGAGGCCCGTCGCGCTTGGCATCGCCTGCAGAGATACGGAACGAGGCACAGTGTATCCCGAGAAGCGGTTCGGTGGGTTCACCCGAGTCGACGGCACGATCGATTTCTACGAGCGCGTCCAGGCCGCCCTCGAGGACTCACGTGCGGTACTCGACTTCGGATGTGGACGAGGGCAGGCGAGTGCAGATCCGGTCCCACTGCGCCGGACACTGACCGATCTGCGGCGAGCTCCGGATGGCGGCGAGCGTCGTGTCGTGGGGATGGACGTCGATTCCGCCGGCGAGTCCAATCCGCGGGTCGATGAATTCCGCCTCCTCGATCCCGGTGATGCGTGGCCCGCAGCGGACGAGGAGTTCGATGGTATCGTGAGCGATTTCGTGCTGGAGCACCTTCCCGACCCCGAGCATTTCTTCGCCGAGGCGACGCGGGTCCTCCGTCCGGGCGGCGTGATCTGCTTGCGAACGACAAACCGATTCGGGTATCCGGCCCTCGCCGCCCAGGTGATCCCGGAGAGCCTCCACGGTCGAGTTCTTCGTATGGCCCAGCCGGACCGCGCGTCGGAGGACATCTTTCCCACCCTGTATCGGTGTAACTCCCGGAGGGCGCTCGCCGGCTACCTCAGGGCTCTCGACCCAGAAGCGTATGTCGGTGGCGTATGGGCCGAGCCGAGCTACTTCGGCTTCTCTCGGATACTCGAGCGGCTGGCCGGAGTATTGCACCGAATCGGGCCCGCCATGCTCGCTCCCACGCTCGTGGGGTTTGCCCGAGTACGGCATCGCGAGCTTGATATGGGCGCGGTTTAGCGGCCGGCTATACGGAGCAGGGGCGGGGCTTCCTCTCTCGAGGAGCCCTTGCCGTCCAACGCGGCCCCCCCGCCGTGCGCCTCGAGTGCCCCA
>JANQLR010000231.1 GCA_028280525.1 Longimicrobiales bacterium | reverse complement strand
GGCGCTGACCGCGACGGCGAACACGGCCGTGGCCGTCCTCTACAAGGACACCGCGGGCATAGGTCCGGTTGACGACGGTGATGGTCCGGGCGCCCTGCTTCTGGAGCGAGAGGGCGGCGTGGCTGCCGATCTTCCCGGAGCCGACCACCACGATCGGCGAGGTCTCGATCGACCTCACGCGGCTCGCGACGACCATCGCCGCCTCGGAACCGATCGAGGAGCGACCGGTCATGAGCCCGGTGTCCCGCTTCACCGCCTTCCCGCACCGGATCGCCGTGTCGAGGAGCCGGTGCAGATTCGTTCCGACCGTCCCCTTCTCCGACGCGAGCCGGTACGAAGTCCGGAGCTGGCCGATGATGTGGATGTCGCCCAGGACCTGGGACTCGAGGCCGCAGGTCACCCGGAAGAGGTGCTCCATCGCCTGGCGACCGACGCGGTGCGTGGCGGCGGCGAGGAAGCGTTGCGCCTCGTCGCGGCGCCCGAAGTAGCGGCGCGCCATCTCGCGGTGCGGGTCCATCCCGCCGAGCGAGGCCGCCCATCCGTAGAGCTCGATCCGGTTGCAGGTATTCACCGAGAAGAACTCGCGGACGAGCTGACGCTCCTTCGCGGAGCGGTCGTAGGCGAGCCGGATCTCCTCGTCGCTCAGGAGGAAGGACTCCCGCGTCCGCACATCGGCGTGCGTGTAGTCGAGGCCGAGTGAGATCAGCACGGCTGCACCCCCCGCCGTCTCGGCCTCAGGGGGAACTCACCGGGAACCCGCACCACCTCTCGGGACAGGGTGCTGAGGAGCTCCACGCCGCGTTCGTCGATGCCGAGGACCTCGTCGAGCCGCCCGAGTCCGCGCTGCAAGAGCCTGCGGCCCTGTCGGAGCGGAGCCCGTCCGCCGGGGGCGCGACCGAGGGCGGCGTCCTCCTCCAGGTCGTGGGCATCGTCCACCAGCTGGTACGCCCACCCGAGGTCGTCCCCGAAGGCGTAGAGGCGTTCGCAGTCCTCCTGGTGCGCGCCGGCCACCCGCGCCCCGGCATCCGCCGCGAAGGCGACGAGCGCGGTGGTCTTCTTCCGGTACAGCCGACGCATGGCGCCACGGGAGTCGCCGCCGAGCGCGACGTCGACCGCCTGCCCGCCGGCCATCCCGCCGAAGCCGAAGGTCCGGCCCCACTCCTCGGAGAGCTCCGCCCCGTCCCGGCTCCGGCCGAGCAGCTCGGCCGCGCGGGCGAGGAGACCGATCGAGAGGAGGATCGCGCCGCTCTGGCCCAGGAGGACGTGCGCCGCGGGCTCGCCGCGCCGCTCCCCGCTGTCATCCATGCAGGGCAGATCGTCCAGGATGAGGGAGGCGGTGTGGGTGAGCTCGACGGCGGTCGCGGCGTCGAGCGCGACCTCCAGATCGGCCCCGAGCGCCTCCGCGACCGCGAGCGTCAGCATCGGACGCCAACGCCGCCCCGCCCGCCCCCGCACGCCGAGCGTGCGTCCCACGACGGGCCGGACCGTGCCGAGCGCCGCGGGCACCGCTTCGACGGCGTCGGCCAGTCCCCGGTCGACCCGGGGGCGGGCGCGCCCGACGAAGGCGGCGAAGTCGATCCCCACCGGGGATCTCAGGGAGCGGGCGGGCAGAGTCACGTTCGCGCCATCCCGGTCAGGTGTCCGATGTTCTTCCAGAAGATCTTCGCGTGGGCCATCGGGCGAGCCTTGACCAGCTCCTTCCGCATGTACCCCTCGAAGGTCAGCTCCTGGACGTCCCGGTCCCGGCAGATCGCCACGAAGCGCTCGCGTCGATTGTCGCTCGAGTACCAGAACCGCTGCATCATCCCGAGCATCCAGAAGACCGAGCCGTGGCTTCCGAGGAAGCGGCGTCGGGCCTTCCGGAGCTCGCGGGCATCTCCCGTCGCGAGGGCGAGGTCGACGGCCCTGGCCGCCTCCCGTCCGCCCGTCATCGCGTAGAAGATCCCCTCTCCGGAGGAGGGAGCGACCACTCCGGCCGCGTCGCCGGCCAGGACCACGTCCTTGCCGTTGTCCCAGCGCGGGAGCGGCTTGAGCGGGATCGGCGCCCCCTCCTGCCGGATGGTTTCGACTCGGTCCATCCCGGTCCGGGCGCGGAGGTCGCGGACGGCGCCGCGAAGTCCGAAGCCCTTGTTCGCCGAACCGGTCCCGACGGAGGTCGTGTCTCCGTGCGGGAAGACCCAGGCGTAGAAGTCGGGGGAGAGCCCCCCCTCGTAGTAGACGTCGCAGCGGGCGGCCCCGAAGGCCTCGTCCTCGATCTGCGGCGACTCGATCACCTCGTGGTAGGCGAAGACGTAGCGCGCCTTGGCCGCCTCTGCGGGCAGCTCCTGTCGCGCCACCTTGGACAGCGCGCCGTCGGCCCCGACGACCATCCGCGTCCGTACCTGCTCGATCCGGGCCGTGCGGCCCCCGCCCCGGCGGTAGTGGACGGTGATGACGCCGTTCTGGTCGCGCTCCATCGACTCGTACGCCCCGACCACCCGGGTCGCCCCGGCGTTGGCTGCGCGTACGCGCAGCCACTCGTCGAAGTGCTCGCGGTCGACCATCCCGACGAAGCCGTCTCCGACCGGGATGTCCACCAGCGCTCCGGTGGGCGAGATGATCCGCGCCGTGTCGACCTGGTTGACCAGGAGCGACTCGGGGAC
The DNA here is from genome assembly GCA_028280525.1 of Longimicrobiales bacterium. Lineage (GTDB taxonomy): Bacteria > Gemmatimonadota > Gemmatimonadetes > Longimicrobiales > Gaopeijiaceae > Gaopeijia. The sequence goes on along the minus strand of JANQLR010000231.1, from coordinate 20,789 downwards.
CTTGAAGTCGATGAGGAGCTGCGGCGGGACTGCGCCACCACAGGGCTTGATCCGGCCCGCGCGGTCCAGAAGGACGACATCGCGTCCGGCGAGGGCGAGTTCGTGGGCCGCGGTCGCACCGGCCGGGCCGCCCCCGACCACCACGACGTCGACCGTTCGATTCGGGGTGCTCATGAGCTCACCGCCAGCGCCTTCGCGGCGCGGTGGAGGGATTCGCGGCTGTCCGCGGTGTCGCGCACGGCGACGAGAACGAGGACGGCGGAGGCGACGAAGAGGATCGCCTCGAGAGTGAAGACCAGGCCGTAGCCGGCCGCGGCGGATCCGAGGGCCCGGCGACCGAGGTCGCTGCCAACGGCGCCGAGGAGCCCGCCGAGGCCGTAGGCGATCGCCTGCGCGGCGCCCCAGAAGCCCATGCGGAGACCGGCCCCGCCGGCCTTCCCACGGATCGTGAGGCCCATCATGGCGCCGATCGCGGCGACGGCGAAGATCCCGTTGGCGAAGCCGAGCGAGAAGACGGCCGTCTTGAGTGGACCGACGCCCGCGGAGGCCGGGATCATCACGAGGGCGACGAGCGCCGCACCCGAGCCGACGCACCCGGCGGCGGCCCAGCGGGTCAGCGTCCCGTACCGCGCGGCGGCAAAGGCGCCACCGATCATCCCGATCAGGACGCCGGTGTGCTGCAGCCCGGCGATCTTCGTCGACTCCCCGGGCGTCATCCCGAAGACGGAACCGGCGAAGGGCTCGAGGATGATGTCCTGCGCGCTGTAGGCCAGCATCGACAGGAAGATGAAGGCGGCGAAGGCCCGCGACTGCGGGTCGTTCCACATCGCCGTGAGCACCTCGCGGAAGCCACCCGATTCGTCGGCCTCGCGCAGGTGGATCGGCTCGCTCCCGGCGCGTCCGGCCACGGCGAAGAGCACCAGGATGAAGGCGCCGATCGCCACCCCGGCCGTTACCTGCACCAGGCGGGTCGGGGAGTAGGGATCGAGGAGGGACCCGGCCACCCCGGCGGTCACGATGATCCCCACGATCATGAGGATCCAGGTGAGCGCCGCGGCCCCCGCCATCCGCCGCTCCTCCACCCGCTCGGCCATGTAGGCCAGGAAGGGGGTGCTCCCGGCGGAGATGCCCACGCCGAGGAGGAAGAAGGCGAAGAGGGCGAGCGCCATCCCGCCGATCGGCGACGTCGCCATCCAGGCCGTCGCCACCGCGGCGAGGAGCCCGGAGGCGGAGGTCAGCCCCATCCCGCCGATGATCCAGCGGATGCGGCGACCGTCCCGGTCGGAGCCGAAGCCCATCCGGGGCCGGAGGATCTGCACCGCGAAGTGCAGCCCCACGAGGAAGCCGGGGACGGCCGCGGCGAGCTGCAGCTCGACGACCATGACCCGGTTCAGGGTGGAGGTCATCAGGACCACCACCGCACCGATCGCGGCCTGTACGAGGCCGAGCCGGGCGATGGAGAGCCAGGACAGCCCCCGGTGAACGGATGTACTCACGGAACGATCCCTCCGCGGAGTGCGAATGCTGCCACCATCATCCCCGAGACGAAGACGGGGACACCGAAACCGCTGTACCAGAGCGCGTTGGGCGCCGTCGGATCCCGGAGGAGCCGACGAAGCATCACGATCTGGACGACCATCAGCCCGACGATCACCGCGGCCGCGGTCGTCAGGCCCCACTGCGCCAGGAGCGCCACCACGACCACCTGCGGCACGAGCATCGCCCACGCGGCGATGTGGGCCGCGCCCCGGGGTCCGTAGAGGGCGGGGATCGAGTCGACCCCCATCCGCAGGTCCCCTTCGCGGGACTTGAAGTCGTTGAGCGTCATGATCCCGTGCGTCCCCAACGAGTAGAGGAGGGCGACGAGCAGGATCGGGGTGCCCGGAAGTGCACCGCCGAGAACGACGGCGGCGCCGGTGACCCAGGCGAGACCCTCGTAGGAGAGGCCGACGGCCAGATTTCCGACCCAGCCGTTCTGCTTGAAGCGGAAGGGGGGCGCGCTGTAACCCCAGGCGAGGACGAGCGCGGTGGCGGTCGCGATGAATCCCCAGCGACCCAGTCCGAGACCGGCCACGAGGGAGACCCCCGTCCACAGGAGGGCGAGCGCCAGCCCCCACCGCCCCGGGATTCGCCCGGAGGGGATCGGCCGATGCGGCTCGTTGATCGCGTCCACGTGGCGGTCGTACCAGTCATTCACTGCCTGGCTGGAGGCACACACCAGGGGGCCTGCAACCACCAGCCCCCACACCACCTGCGCCCAGCGACCCCCCGCGACTCCCGCGGAGATCGCTCCGCAGGCGAAGGCCCACATCGGCGGGAACCAGGTGACGGGCTTGAAGAGCTCGAGCACCGCACGCGGGTCGAGCCGCTCAGCCATCTCCGGCTCCTGATGTAAACTTTGACTTACAGAGTGCATTGTCAAGTAATATGGACACCGGTGGGTATGCGAAAGCCCTCGACCGAGTTCGGGCGAGGGCGCCGGGGGTCAGCCGTTCGAGTGTGAGTCCAGATTGTACCTCTTGAGCTTGGTGTAGAGACTCTGCCGGGAGAGCCCGAGGAGCTCGGCCGCAGCGGTACGGTTGTCGCCGGTGAGCTGCAGCGCGGCGTCGATGAAGTGGAGCTCGACCAGCCCGACGGTATCCTCGACCAGCTGCTTGAGCGACACCTCTCCGACCTGGTCGGTGAGCTGCAGGACGGCGGCGTTGAGATCGGCCCCTCCCGCCTCGCCCCGTCCGCGGCCGAGTCTGCGACCGACGTCGCGGAGGGTGATGCCCAGGACGGGCTCCTCGGCGTCGAGGGCGGCCACGGCCGAGATCTCGACCGGCGTCGAGACCCCGTGCTCCCCCTCCACCTCGGTGGCGAAGAGGCGGATCTGTCCGCGCTCGCGGAGGTTCGTCAGGAGGACCGTCAGATCCGCCCCCGGTCGCGCGAGCCACAGCCCGAGCGAGCGGCCGGTGAGATCCTTGATCCCGGCGACCTGCGACATGTTCACGAAGGCCGTGTTCGCGTACCGGATCAGCCCCTCGGGGTCGGTTACGACGAAGCCGTCGGGGGAGTGATCGAGGAGCTCGAGCACGTCGAGACCCTGCCGCTCGCTCAGCCCCGCGGCGTCGCCCTGCATCCGGACGAGGATCGTCCGCGTCCCGTCGAAGCGCACCACGCTGGCGGTGAGGATCCAGCGACGCTCCCGCTCTCCGATGTAGACGTCGACCGTGGCCCGGTCGATCGCCCCGATCGCGAGCTGGCCGAGCGTGTCGAGGAAGGCCGCGCGCGACGCACCGTCGAACTCCGGTCCGATCCGGATCGAGGGCGGCGGGAAGCTCCGGCCCACGAGGCGTGCCGCCTCCGAGCCGAGGAGGTCACCGGCCGCGTTGTTCGCGTCCGAGATGCGCAGCCCCTCGCCGGAGACGAGGAAGATCGGCTCCGCCGACTGCTGGAAGAGGAGTCGATAGCGGGCCTCGGCCTGACGGACGTGCCAGTATTCGCTCTCCATCGACTGCTGCGCGTCGACGAGCTGACGCTGGAGCGAGGCGAGCGCCTCGAGGTTCCGCCCGATCGCGAGCATCGTCCCGCCCGAACCGATCCGGACGATCGTGTAGCCGACCGGGACGTCCTCCCCGCCGGTCACCGGGTGGTTGACCTGGCGGAAGCGGGAAACGCCGGTGGCCTGCATCTCCTCCAGGAGCCGCTCGACCTTGGGCTTCGACTCGATGGTGACGGTCTCGCGCCAGTCGAGCCCCGCCCACTCCTCGAGCCCCGGGACCGGCGAAGGCCCTTTGAGCGTCTCGATGATCGCGCCCCCGTCGTCGAGGACGAGCGCCTGATCGACGGCGGCCCTCAGCACCTCGGAGAGTTCTTCCGCCTCCAGTCCTTTGAGGATTCTGCCAACACCGATCTCCGTCATGGGATCCTCAGGCATGCCCCGACGGGGCGGTCGCGAGGAAGGCGTGCGGGAGGTGACGCAGCCGCGGGTGGAGCATCCCGTGTACGAGGGAGAGCGCGGCGACCGGGTCCTCTGCCCATCCGTCGGCTCCGAGCCCGTCGACGAGCTCGGGGTGGTTGCTGAAGGCGGCTCCACCGACGATCACGCGAAGCCGGTCCCCTCCGATGGAACGCATCCGCTCGAGGTATTCGCGGGCCTCGTCCACGCACTCGGTACGGGAGAGGGTGAAGGCGAAGATGTCGAAGCCCCGGGGGTCCGCCCCCGGGCCGAAGGGGGAAGCGAGCTGAACCTCGTATCCGGCGGAGGCGAAGGCCTCGGCCACCATGAGGATCCCCAACGTGTGCGTCGCACCCGGGAGGCCGCCGACCAGGATCCGTCCCAGCGAGGCCTCGTGCGGGTGCGCGAAGCGCTGACTCAGGCGCCGGAGCGACGCCTGCAGCTGGCTGCACACCAGGGTGACCTCCACGAAGTCGCACTCGTCCTCCTCCCACATCGTGCCCATCCGGCGCGCGATCGGGGTGACGAGCTCTTCGAGCACATCCTGGATCTCGTGCCCGTTCTGGACGACCTCGTCGAGCCATTCGTCGACCTGCGCCTGCGTCGGCCGGGACCGAAGCAGCGCGAGGAACTCCTGGAACCTCCCGCCCAAGCGCGCGCGAAGCCGCCTCCGGAGTCCATCCGGGAGCGGTCCGACCCCGTGCGAGACCAGAAAACGGGGGAGAAGATCGCCTTCGACGATACGACGAAGCCGAGCGGCCATCGGGCCCTCGCGACCACGGTCGGAGAGGCCCGACCGGGGGAGGTCCATCTCGCTCATGCGTCCTCCGGCAGAGGAGGGACGCGGGGCCGAAGGAGTCCGGCCCCGCTCGTTCAGCGTCGCCGACACGGGCCCCGGTGTCAATTCTCGGTTACGGTCTGCACCGTCCAGCGTCGGCGATCGCTGATCCTTATATAGGGACCCGGGAGCGCATCGTCAATGATACTTGACACTGAGGGGTGTCAAGCGTAATTGATGTTCATGAGCGGGTGGGTCATCACGACCCACGCATTACGGTGCGACAGGAGCGTGAACAGGTGGAGAACTCCGGGCTCTATACGCCGGAGCAGCGACGCCGGCGGGACGCCTCACGCTGGACACTGGTCCAGGGCGTCCTCGCGCCGCTGCAGTTCCTCGCGATGATCGTCTCCACCGCGCTCGTCCTCTACTCGCTGGCGAGCGGCCTCTGGATCCTCGCAGCCGACGTCTCGATCCTGATCAAGACGGCGCTCCTCTACACGATCATGTACACCGGGGCGCTCTGGGAGAAGGACGTCTTCGGCCGCTACCTCTTCGCCCCGGCCTTCTTCTGGGAGGACGTGGTGAGCATGGCGGTGATCGCGCTCCACACCGCCTACCTCGTCGCTTACTTCGGGGGGATCGGGACGGTCGAGGGACGTCTCCTCCTCGCCCTGGTGGCGTACGCGGTCTATACGGTGAACGCCTTCCAGTTCCTCTGGAAGCTCCGGACGGCTCGGCGGGAGGCGACGGCGTGACCGCACTCCCCACCCTGCAGGCACCCGACGCGGGCTGCGCCGACGCCCCGGTCCTCAAGGAGCGGGGCCAGCACGAGGTCTTCTGCGGGCTGACCGGAATCCTCTGGATGCACCGGAAGCTCCAGGACGCCTTCTTCCTGATCATCGGCTCCCGCACCTGCGCGCACCTGATGCAGTCGGCCGCCGGGGTGATGATCTTCGCCGAACCCCGTTTCGGGACGGCGGTGATCGAGGAGAAGGACCTGGCCGGGATGGCCGTCCTCGACGAGGAGCTCGACCGGGTGGTCCAGCGCCTCCTCGCTCGGCGCCCCGAGCTCCGCACCGTCTTCCTGGTCGGCTCCTGCCCCTCCGAGGTCATCAAGCTCGACCTCAACCGGGCGGCCGAGCGGCTGACCTCGGTCCACGGGCCGCAGGTCCGCTTTGCGCACTGGTCGGGCTCGGGGATCGAGACGACCTTCACGCAGGGTGAGGACGCCTGCCTCCGCTCGCTCGTCCCGCAGCTCCCGCCGAAGGAGGACGACGCCCGGGAACTCCTGGTGGTCGGCACCCTCGCCGACGTGGTCGAGGAGCAGTTCCTCCGCATCTTCCGCGCCCTCGGGGTCGGCCCGGTCCGCTTCCTCCCCGGGCGCTCGGCCCGGGACCTCCCCGCGGTCGGCCCGGGAACGCGCCTCCTGATGGCGCAGCCGTGGGTCAACGAGACGATGCGGGCGCTGGCGAAGCGGGGAGCGGAGCGGATCCCCGCGCCCTTCCCGTACGGCGTCGAGGGCACGCAGGAGTGGTTCCGGGCCGCGGCCCGCGAGTGGGGCGTCCCGGACGGCGTCTTCGACTCGGTGCTCGGGCCGCCGATCACGCGGGCGCGCACCGCCCTCCGTCGTCACCGCGAGGCGCTCGAGGGGCGCTCGATCTTCTTCTTCCCGGACTCGCAGGCCGAGATCCCGATCGCCCGCTTCCTGGCGCGCGAGCTGGGGATGCGGCCGATCGAGGTCGGGACGCCGCACCTGGACCGCGCCCACATGGACGCCGAACTCCCCCTCCTGCCGGGGAGCACCCGGCTCGCCGAGGGACAGGACGTCGACAAGCAGTTGGACCGGTGCCGTGAAGCCCGCCCCGACCTCACGGTGTGCGGGATGGGGCTCGCGAACCCGCTCGAAGCGGAGGGTCTCCGCACGAAGTGGTCGATCGAGCTCGTCTTCACCCCGGTGCAGGGCTTCGAGCAGGCGGGCGACCTCGCCGAACTCTTCCACCGCCCGGTCGACCGGGCCCGACGCCTGGCGGTCTCATGAAGCTCGCCGTGTGGACGTACGAGGGCCCGCCCCACGTCGGGGCGATGCGGGTGGCGACGGGGCTCACCGACGTCCACTACGTCCTGCACGCCCCCCAGGGCGACACCTACGCCGACCTCCTCTTCACGATGATCGAGCGGCGCAACGCGCGCCCTCCGGTCACCTACACGACCTTTCAGGCGCGCGACCTCGGTGGCGACACCGCCACGCTCGTGAAGAACGCGGTGGCCGACGCCTACGCCCGCTTCCAGCCGGCCGCGATGCTCGTCGGCGCATCGTGCACGGCCGAGCTGATCCAGGACGACCCCGGCGGACTCGCGGAGCGGGTCGGGCTCGACATCCCGATCGTCCCCCTCGAGCTCCCCTCCTACCAGAGGAAGGAGAACTGGGGCGCCTCGGAGACCTTCTATCAGCTCGTCCGCCACCTCGCCGGCGCCCGGGCCCCGGAGCGCGGCCAGCCCGCCCCGCCCCGCCCCGACTGGCGCGCCGAGAACCGACGCCCGCGGGTGAACCTCCTCGGACCGACCGCTCTCGGATTCCGGCACCGGGACGACGTGGTGGAGATCACGCGCCTCCTCGACCGGATGGGGATCGACGTCGCGGTGACCGCCCCGATGGGCGCGTCGGCCGCCGACATCGCCTCGCTGGGTGAGGCGGACGCGAACGTCGTCCTCTACCCGGAGACGGCGGACGCCGCCGCGCGCTGGCTCGAGAAGACCTTCCGCCAGCCGCGCACCTCGGTCGTTCCGATCGGGGTCGGTGCGACGCGCGACTTCGTCGTCGAGCTCTCGGAGATCCTCGGGCTCGACGCGGACGCGGGGCTCGGGACCCTCGACTCGCGGATGCCGTGGTGGAGCGCCTCCGTCGACTCGACGTACCTCACGGGGAAGCGCGTCTTCATCTTCGGCGATGCGACCCATGTCGTTGCCGCCGCGCGAGTTGCGAAGGAGGAGATGGGCTTCGAGGTCGTCGGGATCGGGACGTACCAGCGCGAGTTCGCGCGCGACGTCCGCCGGGTCGCCAAGGAGATGGGGCTCGAAGCGCTGATCACCGACGACCACCTCGAGGTCGAGGCCGCGATCGAGGAGGTCGCGCCCGAGCTCGTGCTCGGCACCCAGATGGAACGACACATCGCGAAGCGTCTCGGCGTGTTCTGCGCCGTGATCTCCGCGCCGGTCCACGTGCAGGACTTCCCCGCACGCTATTCGCCGCAGATGGGGCCGGAGGGGGCGAACGTTCTCTTCGACACCTGGATTCACCCGCTCGTGATGGGGCTCGAGGAGCATCTGCTCGGCCTCTTCCAGGACGATTTCGAATTCGGGAACGACACCCCTCCGTCCCATCTGCACTCCCACTCCCCCCGCCCGCGGACCGAGGGGTCCGAGACCGAGGCGGTGACCCCCGAGCCGGCGGCCGAGGACCGGGCCGTCGGAGCGAACACTCCGCAGGCGTCGCCGTCCACCCCGACGACGGCGCCGGCCGAGTCCCCGGTCGCGCCGGATCCCGCCGGAGCGCCGCTCTGGCTGGCCGAAGCCGAGGCCGAACTCAAGCGGATCCCCTTCTTCGTCCGCGGGAAGGCCCGCCGCAATACTGAACGCTTCGCCTCCGAGCGGGGCGTCACCGAGATCTCGGTCGACGTCCTGTACGAGGCGAAGGCCCACTTCGGCAACCGATGACTCCGCGCCGCGCCTCCTCGTCCGCCGCCACCCCACGGTCCGCCCATGGGTCGCCCAGAGTGACGATCGTCACCCTGGACAACCACCTCGTGGGCGCGCTGCGGCGGGCGAAGGCGAAGCTGGATCGGCGCGGTTGGCGCTTCGATCTGGCGGTCCACGTGGCCGCCGACTGGGACGACCCCGCCGAGCTCGACCGCCTGGCGACCGACGTCGCGGCGAGCGACCTCGTCTTCGTCTCCCAGCTCTTCCTGCAGGAGACGTCGCGGCGAGCGACCTCGTCTTCGTCTCCCAGCTCTTCCTGCAGGAGCAGGTCGAGCACCTCCGCCCCCTCCTGGAGGCGGCGCCGGAGGATCAGACGCGCTGCGTGGTGATGAGCCACGGCGAGCTGACCTCGATGACGCGGATGGGGCACTTCCACCCCAGTGGGAAGGGGGGTGGACGGTTCTCGCCCGCCGCGCTGCTCAAGCGACTCCGCGGCGCAGTCCGCGGCGGAAAGGGCGGATCGGACGGCTCCTCCGACTCCGGGAAGCGGCAGCTCCGGGCGCTTCGCCGCGCCCGCGGGCTCCTCCGCTGGGTCCCGGGGACGGCGCAGGATCTGCGGACCTACCTCCTGACGCTGGAGGCGTGGCTCAGCGGATCGGAAAGCAACCTGACCGACCTCCTGACCGCCCTCGTCGGGCGCTACCTCCCGCACGCCGCGCCGACGAAGGCCGCGGCGAAGCTCCCCGACCTGGAGAGCTACCCGGAGAGCGGCCTCTGGCACCCGGATCTGCCGGGGATGGGGATCACCGAGAATCCGAAGGACCTGCCGCGGCCGAAGAAGCCGGTCGGGACGGTCGGCGTGCTGATCCTCCGCTCGTACCTCCTCGCGGGGAACGCCGCGCACTACGCCGCGGTCATCCGCGCGCTCGAGGCCCGTGGCCTCGCCGTCCGCGCCGCCTTCGCCGCAGGGCTCGACGCCCGGGGACCCATCGACCGGTGGTTCCGCGGTTCAAGGGGGCCCGAGATCGACGTCCTGATCTCCCTGTCGGGCTTCTCGCTCGTCGGCGGCCCGGCGTGGCACGACGCCGAGGGCGCCCGTCGCGTCCTGGAGGAGCTGGACGTCCCCTTCATCGTCGCGCAGCCGCTCGAGTTCCAGACGATCGAGGCGTGGCGCGCCGACCAGCGGGGGCTGCTTCCGCTGGAAACGGCGCTGATGGTCGCGATCCCGGAGCTGGACGGGGCGATCGGACCGATCGTCTTCGGTGGCCGCGCCGACCGCGCCTCGAGCGCGAATCCGGACGCGCAGCCGCTGGAGGAGCGGATCGAGCACCTCGCCGAGCGCGCACTCCAGTGGATTCGACTGCAGGACCGCCCGGTCGCCGAGCGGAAGATCGCGACCGTCCTCTTCAACTTCCCGCCCGCCGCGGGGAATGCCGGGACGGCCGCCTACCTGGACGTCTTCGCCTCCCTCCTCGAGCTCATGAAGAGCCTGAAGGAGCGCGGCTACCACGTCGAGGTGCCGGAGTCCGCCGAGGCGCTTCGAGAGCACCTCGTGGGCGAGACGGCCCGCGCCTTCGGGACGCGCGCCCGGATCCACGCCCGCATCCCCGCCGACGACCACGTCGCCCGGGAGCCGTACCTGAAGGAGATCGAGGCGGCGTGGGGCCCGGCCCCCGGGCGTGACCTCTCGGACGGGAAGAACCTCCTCGTTCTGGGCGCGGAGTTCGGCAACCTCTTCGTCGGACTCCAGCCGGGCTTCGGCTACGAGGGCGACCCGATGCGCCTCCTCTTCGGGCAGGGCTTCGCCCCGACCCACGCCTTCAGCGCCTTCTACCGCTGGATGCGCGAGGACTTCGGGGCCGACGCGATGCTCCACTTCGGCACGCACGGCGCGACGGAGTTCATGCCGGGCAAGCAGGTCGGTCTCGGGCCGGGGTGCTGGCCGGATCGACTCCTCGCCGACACCCCGAACGTCTACCTCTACGCCGCGAACAACCCCTCCGAGGGGACGCTCGCGAAGCGCCGGGGGAATGCGACGCTCGTCTCGTACCTCACCCCCTCCCTCGCCCGGGCGGGGCTGTACCGGGATCTCCTCACCCTCAAGTCCGAACTCGACCGATACGGACAGACGGGGGATGCGGGGCTCCTGGACGCCATTCGCGAGCGGGCCGAGCTGCTCGAACTCCCGGCGTCCCCCGAGGGGACCGATCCGGGAGCCGAGGTGGCCGCGCTCCGCGAGCACCTCCTCGAGCTCGAGTACTCGCTGATGCCGACCGGGCTACACGTCCTCGGACGGACCCCGGATGCCGAGGCGCGCGACGAACTGCTGCGCGGCGCCGCGGAGGCGGGCTTCCCCGCCCTGGGCATCCCTGCGCTCGAGCAGGTCGCCGGCCCCGCCGAGGTGCGAGAGGCGCTCGACCGCGTCTTCGCCGAGCGATCCGGCGGTGGCTCCTCGGGCGACGGACCCGCCGCGCCCCGCCCGGAGGCTGTCGCTCCCCCCTTCGCGGGATCCACGACCGCCCGAGACGCCTTCCGCGGCCTCGGCCTCACCGGCGAGATCGTCGACCGGCTCCTCATCGCCCTCGACGACCTCGACGGACGTCTCGCGCACAACCCGGAACTCGACGGCGTCCTGCACGCCCTCGACGGCGGGTGGATCGCGCCGGCCCCCGGCGGAGACGTCATCCGCAACACCGAGGTCCTCCCGACCGGCCGCAACACGTACGGCTTCGACCCGTGGACGGTCCCGAGCGCTGCCGCCCAGATCGAGGCGCGTCGCCAGGCCGAGCTCCTCCTGGAGCGGATTCGCGAGACCGAGGGCCGGGCACCCGAAGGGGTCGCCCTCGCCCTCTGGGGGACCGACAACATGAAGCGGGAGGGTGCCCCCCTCGCGCAGGCGCTCGCCCTCATCGGCGCCGAGGCCGACTTCGACAGTTACGGCCGCCTCTGCGGAGCGCGGCTCCTTCCGCTGGAGGAGCTGGGCCGACCGCGCATCGATGTGGTCGTGACCACCTCCGGGGTCTTCCGGGACCTCCTCCCCCTTCAGCTGAAGCTCCTGGCGGACGCCGCCTACCTGGCCGCGACCGCCGACGAGCCGGCCGAGCAGAACCCGATCCGCGCCCACGCCCTCCGCTACGCAGAGGCGCTCGGGTGCGACCTCGAACACGCCGCCCTCCGCGTCTTCTCGAACGACGACGGCGCCTACGGGGCGAACGTGAACCAGACGGTGGAATCGGGGACGTGGCAGGAGGAGGACGAACTCGCCGAGGTCTTCGTGCGGCGGAAGGGCTTCGCCTACGACCGCGACGGACGCCCCGTCCCGGCCCACGACCTCCTCGCTCTCGCCCTCGCCGACGTGGATGCGACGTACCAGAACCTCGACTCGGTCGAGCTGGGCGTCTCCGACGTCGATCAGTACGTCGACGCCCTCGGCGGCGTCACCCGCGCGGCCTCCCGGGCCCGTGGCTCCGAGGTCTCCGCGTGGATCGGAGACGAGACGCGCGGTTCGGGCCGGGTGCGCACCCTCGAGGAGCAGGTCTCCCTCGAGACGCGCACCCGCACGCTGAACCCGAAGTGGTACGAGGCGATGCTCGAGCACGGCTATCAGGGCGTGCGCGAGATCGAGGCCCGTGTCACCACGACGATGGGCTGGTCCGCCACCGCGGGGGCCGTCCGCCCCTTCGTCTGGCAGGGCATCGGCGAGACCTACGTGCTGGACCCCGAGATGCGGAAGCGGATCTCGGCGCTCAACCCGGACGCCGCATCGCGGATGGCCGGGCGACTCCTGGAGGCGTGCGACCGCGGATTCTGGTCGCCCGACCCCGAAACCCTCGCGGCGCTCCAGGATGCCGCAGACGAACTCGAAGACCGACTCGAAGGAGTCGATCCGGAGGCTGCCGCATGAGTAGTGGACCCCTTCCGATTCTGGAATCCCTCCCCGGCGACGGCGAGGGCTCGTTCCAGGTTCATATGGACAAGAGCTCGACCATGAGCACCGACGGCGCCCTCGTCATTGCCGTTTACGGCAAGGGTGGCATCGGGAAGTCGACGACGTCGTCGAACCTCTCCGCTGCCCTCGCCACCCTCGGCTACCGCGTGCTGCAGGTGGGGTGCGACCCGAAGCACGATTCGACCTTCACCCTCACGAAGTCCATGATCCCGACGGTGATCGAGACGCTCGCGGAGGTGGACTTCCACGCCGAGGAGCTCCAGCCGGAGGACTTCGTCTACGAGGGGTACAACGGCGTCATGTGCGTCGAGACCGGCGGCCCCCCCGCGGGCACCGGGTGCGGGGGCTACGTGGTCGGTCAGACCGTGAAGCTCCTCAAGCAGCATCACCTGCTGGAAGACACCGACGTCGTCGTCTTCGACGTGCTCGGTGATGTGGTCTGCGGTGGTTTTGCCGCCCCGCTGCAACATGCCGATCGTGCACTCATCGTCACCGCCAACGACTTCGACTCGATCTTCGCGATGAACCGCATCGTGGCTGCGATCAAGGCGAAGGCGAAGAACTACAAGGTGCGACTGGGTGGGATCGTCGCGAATCGATCGGCGAGCACGGATCAGATCGACCGCTTCACCGAGCACGTCTACATCCCCACGATGGCCCGGATTCCGAATCTGGACGCGGTCCGTCGTTCGCGGCTCAAGAAGTGCACCCTCTTCGAGATGGAGGATTCGGAGGAGGTCCTCGAGGTGCGCGAGACGTACCTCAACCTCGCCCGCTCGCTCATGGCCGGGACCGAAGGACTCATGCCCGAGCCGCTCGGCGACACCGAGATCTTCAACATCCTCGGATTCGACTGATGTCCACCGACCTCCACCCCTCGACCCTTTCGGACGGCTGGGTCCGCTCGCGCGACCGCGTGGGCGCCTACTTCCGTGCGGGCGCCGAGCGGTGGACCCACCTGACCTCGGACGCACCGGTCTCCCGGATTCGGGCGACGGTGCGCGAGGGTCGACGTCAGATGCGCGAGACGCTCGTCTCGTGGCTCCCGGACGACGTCTCCGGCCTCCGCATCCTCGATGCGGGGTGCGGCCCCGGGGTGCTCTCGTGGGAGCTCGCGGCGCGAGGGGCCCGGGTGGTCGGGGTGGACCTCGCCCCCGAGCTGATCGAGGCAGCCAGGACCCGGGGCCCGGAGGGCGTGCCGATGCCCGACTTCCGCGCCGGCGACCTGATGGAGGCCGCCTCCGAAGGCTTCGACTTCATCGTGGCGATGGACTGCTTCATCCACTACGGCCTTCGGGAGACGCTCGACGCGGTGCGAGGGATGGAGTCCTTCTCCTCGCACGGCATCCTGCTGACCGTCGCGCCCTGGACCCCGCTCCTCGGCGCCATGCACCTCGCCGGGAAGCTCTTCCCCCGGAGAGACCGTGCGCCGTCGATCATCCCGGTGACGGACCACGCACTCCGCCGGGAGCTCGAAGGCCCCTTCGGTCCCACCGATCTGACGCTGCACCGAAGCCACACGGTCCATCGGGGCTTCTACATCTCACGCGCGCTGGAACTCGTCCCGCGCGGGAGGCCGACATGAATCTGAGCAAGGTTCTCCAACGCCTCGGGCCCGGCGTCCTCCCCTTCGCGGATGCCGCCTCCGACGACCTCCCCTTCTCGCGGCTCCTCCGGCTCGGGCTGTTCCAGGTCTCGGTCGGGCTCATCCTCGCCCTCCTGGCGGGGACGCTGAACCGGGTCATGATCGTGGAGATGGCGATCGCCGCGGTCCTCGTGGCGGCCTTCATCGCGGCGCCGATGGTCTCCGCCCCGATCCGCGCCGTCTTCGGGCACAAATCCGATCACCACCGCTCCGCCTTCGGGTGGCGGCGGGTGCCGTACCTCTGGTTCGGGACCTTCCTCACGACGATGGGGCTCGCGCTGATCCCGGTGCCGCTGATCCTCCTCAACGGCGTTTCGGAGTACGGGCCGTGGGCCCGCCTCTTCGGGCTGTGCACGGCGGGGCTCGCCTTCGTCGTCGTCGGGATCGGGGCGCACGCGGTCCAGACTGCCGGACTCGCGCTCGCCACCGACCAGGCCCCGGAGGAGAAGCGCCCGCGCGTCGTCTCCTTCCTGTACGTGAACTTCCTGGTCGGGATGCTGATCGGAGGCCTCGGCTACTCGCTGATGCTCCGCTCGTACTCGAACCTGGCGCTGATCCGGGTCGTGTCGAGCACCGCCGTCCTCACCCTGATCCTCAACGTCATCGCGCTCTGGCGGCAGGAGTCCGCCGACCCGGAGCGTGCCGCCCGGCTCAAGAACACCGCCGCCCCGCCCTTCCGCGAGGCGTGGGCGAAGCTCACGGCCCATCGTGACGTACGGCGCTTCCTCTGGGCCATCGGGATCGGTGCGGCGGGCTTCGCGATGCAGGACGTTCTTCTGGAGCCGTACGGTGGCCAGCTGATGGGGATGGGCGTCTCCGGGACCTCGCTCCTGACCGCGCTCTCCGCCGTCGGCGCCCTCCTCGCATTCGGTCTGGCCGCCCGCTGGCTGCCCCGCGGTACGCCGACCCTCGCGCTCGCGGCGGCCGGGTCGCTGGTCGGCGCCGCGGCCTTCGGGCTGATCCTCTTCGCGCCGGTCCTCGGATCGGTGCTCCTTCTCTACTTCGGTGCCTTCCTCCTCGGATTCGGGGGCGGGTTCTTCACCGTGGGCTCGCTGACCGCCGCGATGCGGCTGCAGCGGATCTCGGGAAGCGGACTCGCCGTCGGGGCGTGGGGTGCCGTGTACTCGCTCGCTGGCGGCCTCGCCCTCGGCGCCGGCGGGGCAATTCGGGACCTCGTGATCCGGGTCTGGCCCGAGTCGATGATGATGAGCGGTCTCTCGCCGGAGGCCGCCGGTTACATGCTGGTCTATCACCTGGAAGTGCTCGCGCTCTTCGTCGCGGTCGCCCTGCTGGGTCCGATCGCACTTCGCTGGGACGGCGGATCGACGTCCCGTTCCACTGACACCCCGGAGCCGCTCGGCCTTGCGGAACTGCCTGGCTGAGGCTCGCCCACCCCGCGGAGGACATCACACATGAACCCGACCTTCGAATACGGCTACATCGACCTTGGTCAGGTCCTGTTGTACCTCTTCTGGCTCTTCTTCATCGGGCTGATCATCTACCTCCGGCGCGAAGATCGCCGAATCGGATACCCGCTGAAGACGGAAGGCGCGCAGCGCCCGACCATGATCATCCCGGTCCCCCCGGAGAAGCGGGCACGGGCCAAGCACCCCGCGCTGGCCGCCTCCAAGGACGCACCGGCCCCGGTCGCGGCCTCTGCCGCGGTTGAAGCGCCGGCAGCTCCCACCGACACCACCGAGGAGGCCTGATGTCCCCCATCCAGTTCCCCAACGAGAGCGGCGGGACCCGCGCCGTCGCGAATCCGCTTCAGGAAGGCCAGGGCGCCGCAACCTGGGCGGACCGGGACGATCGCTGCGATCTGACGCTCCACGGCGACCCCAAGATCCAGCCGATGCGGGTTCTGCCCGACTTCCACGTCGCGGAGCAGGACCGGGATCCGCGCGGGATGAAGGTGATCGCGGGATGTGGAACGACGGCCGGCGAGATCATCGACATCTGGGCCGACCGCTCGGAGCCCCAGATCCGGTACCTCGAGATGAAGATCGACGGTGCCGAGCCCGGGATGCCGATCCTCGCGCCGATGGGATTCTGCCGCGTGACCGACGCGGGGATCCAGATCAAGGCACTCCACGCGAAGGACATGCCGGCGATCCCGCGTCCGAAGGCGAACGACCGGATCACCCTCCTCGAAGAGGACCGGGTCTTCGCCTACTTCGCGGGCGGGTACCGGTACTCCGACCCGAACGGCCTGGAACCGCTCATCTGATTAAAGGAGGTGCGTGATGCAGGATCGGCGTCACGTGACAGGTATCGGCGAGCCTCTTCCGGAGGGGGAGAACGTCCTCTGGGAGGGGCGCCCGGCGCTCCGTTCGCTCATCACCCACGTGCTGGGCGCGCGCTACATCCTTCTCTACTTCATCGTCCTCGGGGCGGCGGCGCTGCTGCTGACGCTGACCGGCCAGGGAGCGGCGGCGCACTTCATCGTGCTCGGCGCCATGGCCGTCGTGCTGCAGCTCCTCCTCGTCTGGTTCGGGAGGCTGATCACCCGCGGGACGACGTACGCGATCACCAGTGAGCGCGTCGTGATCCGCAAGGGCATCGCGCTGCCATCGGTGCTGAACATCCCCTTCACGCGGATCGCCGGAATCAGCTGGAAGCAGCACCGCGACGGCTCGGGGGACATCGCGATCCAGATGGCGGGAGGGCGTCTCCCCTACTGGCTCCTCTGGCCCCACGCACGGCCGTGGCGCCTCCTCCGGGCTCAACCCTCCATGCGGGCGCTCACCGATGTGGCCGAGGCGGCGGAGACCCTCCGCACCGCCTTCCTGGCCTTCCAGGAGGCCGGGGGAACGGTCTCCTGGCAACACGGGAAGGCGCAGTTTCAGATGCGTGACGAACTCGACGAGGAGACGGCGGAGCCGGTCACCGCGTCGTCCGGCGCGGAGGTCGGCGGATGAGGAGGGTGTGCACCGTCGTCCTGGTGGGGCTCCTCTCGGCGTGCGCCGGGGAGGACTTCACCCCGATCGAGACCGAGCTCGTCGAGCTGACGACGCAGATCGAGGTCCAGATCGGGGTGGTGGCGGACACCGTCTTCCTGGCGGACCCGGCGACCTCCCGTCGCCTCGTCACCGTCCCGCCCGACGAGCCGAGCTTCATTCGCGGGATCATCGACGCGATGCTGCAGCAGCGCCGCTACGCCGGGGGCCATGACGAAGACCCGTGGCAGTTCGGGGCCCACCCGGACGGATACTGGGTCTTCCAGGATCCCCGAACCGGGGTCCTGATCGACCCGATGGCGCTCGACAAGAACGCGATGAAGGACCTGATGCCCCTCTTCGGTCCGCTCGAGCTCGCCCAGGACGCCTCATGACGACCACCCGGTCGCCGATGCGGCCGATCGCGGCGCCGGCTCGGGCTCCCGAGGCGCGTCTGACGACCCGGGAGATCGTCGGTGCGGCCTTCGCGTCGCTCGCCATCTGGTGGGCGACCACGGCCGTCCTGATCTTCTTCAACTTCGTCGAGGGCGCGGGACCCTGGGTCGCGACGATCTCGTTCTCGCTGGCGCTCCTCGGGGCGGTGTGGCTCTTCCGCAACGGCGATCGGGTCGGCGTGGCCGCCACCTACCTGAGCTTCACGGCCGGGCTGATGGTGTGGGGGTTCGTGAAGTCGAGCCTCTACTCCGGACTCATCGTCGGTCCGCCGGTCGGACCCGAGGGTCTGCCCCCGATCGGGCTCGGACCGAGCGTCGCCTCCTTCCTCCAGGTCCTCGAGCTCCTGATCTTCCACGAGCTGCTGGCCTTCGGACTCGTGGTGGTCGCGATCCGGCAGGCGAGACGAGTGCGGAATCCGGTCGGCTTCCACGTCTTCATCCTCCTCTACGCCTGCCACGAGTCGGCCAAGCTGAACGTCTTCCTCGGGGTGCAGAACACGAGTGCGGACCTCATCCCCGACTCCGTGAGCTTCCTGCGCCCCTTCATGACCGAGGCGACCTGGAATCCCCTCTTCGCGGTGTCGGTGACGCTGATCACGATCATCGGCTGGGCGATCCTCCGGCAGAGTCTGGACGACCGTCTCCCCCGCTGGAAGCGGATCGGCGCCGTCCTCATCGGCACCATGGGATTCCTCGGGCTCCTGGAGCACTGGTTCCTGATGTTCCCGCTCGAGGCGGTCGTGCCGCCCGGCACCCTGTGATCGGACCCGATCGACGCGCGACATCCCTCCCTCCGAACCCCCTCGAGGTGGACCGGGACGGGAAGTGTCAGCACGACCGGACACTCCGACTGACAACTCGACTGGACAATCCGCCTTCACGGCGTCAATTCTGAAGCTGCTGGACCCCGCTGCGGCTCGGGGGGATCGTTCCGGGCCCGACGGTACGCTGGGAGGCGAACCTTGATGATGTACCTGCTCGCGGGCGCGGTCGCGCTCGTCCTGCTCGTCGCGTGGTTCTTCTGGGAGACGTCGTCGATCGTCCCCTGTACGCTCGAGATCGAATCGTCGCACGAGCACCTGCACGCCCACCTGGAGCTCGAGGGCTTCGAGCCCGAGCCCGGCGACGGGGTGCGCATGGAGCCGGTCGGCGACGACTTCACCGACGTCCCGCTGAACCACAAGGCTCGCTACACCTCCACGGCCCGCGTCACGCGCGCTTCGCTCCTCAACCGCCTGGTGGTCCGACTGACCGGCGGCACGGAGATCCACGAGCTGTTCGAAGTCGGATTCGAGGGATAGGGGGCCACATGTACGAAGCCACGACGAACGTTCCGGTCAACGAGGTCACCCGCGCCGCGGCAGCCGACACCGCCACTCTCAGCCCCCGCTTCTACACGACGGACTTCGAGGCGATGGACCGCATGTCCGTCGACCGGATTCGGGAGCAGTGGGACGAACTCATGGACGAGTTCAAGTCGGACCCGAACAAGAACCACTTCCGCCGCACCGAGAAGTTCGACGGCGACTGGTCCGACCTCCCCAACCGGGAGCAGTTCATCGACTTCCTCGTCTCGTCGATCACCGCCGAGTTCAGCGGCTGCCTCCTCTACGCCGAGACCAAGAAGCGGGTGAAGAGCCAGGACCTGAAGGACCTCTTCGGCTACATGAGCCGCGACGAGGGCCGACACGCGGGGTTCATCAACTCCACCCTGCGCGACCTCGACATGGGGGTCGATCTCTCCTTCCTGACCCGCGAGAAGAGCTACACCTTCTTCCAGCCGAAATTCATCTTCTACGCCACCTACCTGAGCGAGAAGATCGGCTACGCCCGGTACATCACGATCTTCCGGCAGCTCGAGCAGCACCCGGAGCTCCGCTTCCACCCGATCTTCGAGTGGTTCGAGGAGTGGTGCAACGACGAGTTCCGGCACGGGGAGGCCTTCGCCTGCCTCATGCACGCGAACCCCGAGCTCCTGCAGGGTCGCAACAAGCTCTGGATCCGCTTCTTCCTCCTGGCGGTCTTCGCGACGATGTACATCCGCGACCACCTGCGCCACGAGTTCTACGAGCAGATGGGGATGGATCCGGCGGAGTTCGGGATGGAGGTCTTCCGGAAGACCTCGAAGATCAGCGAGCAGGTCTTCCCGCTCACGATCGACCTGGAGAATCCGCGCTTCCGGAAGACGCTCGACAAGATGGTGCGGCTGACGGTGGCGATGGAGGAGGCGCAGAAGGAGGGCGGCCTCTTCGGGGGTCTGCGCAAGCGGGTGCTCGCACTGCGGAACGGCCTCGCCTTCCTCCAGCTCTACGTGATCCCGGTGAAGCCGAACGATCCGCCGGAGGACTTCCGCCTGGAGCCGGCCTGGTAGGCTCCGGAGACGCTCGAACCGGGGGGCGGTGGCGGGGGTACCCGTCGCCGCCCCTCGTCACATCTGCCGGCCCGATCCCGAATGCGCACACTCGATCTCGATACCGACGGCCCCTACTGGCCGACCCGGGAGCGCGGGCGGATCGTTCGCGCCGGAGGGCTCGCCGGCTTCGTTGTGCAGGACGGGCCGCCCGACGCGCCGGAGGTGCTCCTCCTCCACGGAGTCGCGGGGACCACGCACTGCTTCGCCCTCCTGATCCCCCTCCTGGCGAGGCACTTCCGCGTGACGGCGATCGACCTCCCGGGGCACGGCTTCACCGAGGTCCCGGAGGAGGCCGGGCTGCGGCGCGCGGGAATGGTGGGGTGGATCCACGCCCTCCTGCGCGAGCTCGGCTCCTCCCCCGCCCTCCTGGCCGGTCATTCGGCCGGGGCGGGGATCGCGATCGAACTCGCCGTCGAGGGGGAGATCGAGCCGGCCGCGATCATCGGGGTGAATCCGTCGCTCGTGCAGCCGCGCAACGTGCCCCTCGCCGGCCCGCTGGCGGCGTGGGGCGCCGGGCTCATGCCGGACCGCGTCGTGGCCTCCCTCCTGGCTCGGCTGGCGCGCACGGAGGTCTTCGTGGATCAGGTGCTGCGCTCGACGGGGTCGACGCTGCCGCCCGGACATCGAGAGTGCTACCTGCGCATCAGCCGGAGCCCGGCGCAGGTCCAGTCGGCGATCCGGATGATGATCGGCTGGGCGCCGCACGATCTCCTCGGGCAGCTGCGCAATCCGGCTGTCAGCCTCCCTCCGGTCACGCTGGTCGCCGGAACCCGGGACCGCTGGATCCCGCCCCAGGAGGTCCGCAGGGCTGCGCGGAGCTTCCCCACCCCGCCCCGCCTCATCGAGTTCGACGAGGGCCACCTCGGGCCGGAGGGATCCCCGGAGCGCGTCGCCGAGATCGTCCTCGAGGTGGCGGAGAGGACCGGCGTCCTCCCGCGGTAGCGACTCGTCGAAGCGCCCCCTGCTCCGTCCGC
>JANQLR010000205.1 GCA_028280525.1 Longimicrobiales bacterium | reverse complement strand
TCTGCGGCCCGATGTACCCCTGCTCGAACCCGGAGCTCGTGGGGGCCGTCTCCGACGCGGGGGGCATCGGCGTCGTGCAGCCGATCTCCCTCACCTTCGTGCACGGCTGGGACTTTCGGGAGGGACTCCGCCACATCCGTTCGCGAACCGACCGCCCGATCGGGATGAACGCGCTCATCGAGGGCTCGAACCGCCGCTATCGCGAGCGGATGGAGCGGTGG
Source organism: Longimicrobiales bacterium (assembly GCA_028280525.1). Lineage (GTDB taxonomy): Bacteria > Gemmatimonadota > Gemmatimonadetes > Longimicrobiales > Gaopeijiaceae > Gaopeijia. The sequence continues at coordinate 8,627 of JANQLR010000205.1, read as the reverse complement.
ATCGACATCGCCCTCGAGGAGGGGGTCCGCTTCTTCGTCACCTCGCTCGGAAAGCCGGACTGGGTCGCTCGCACCGTCCACGCCGCGGGCGGCGTCGTCTACCACGACGTGACCGAGCGAAGGTGGGCCGAGAAGGGCCGGGACGGGGGGGTGGACGGCCTGATCGCGGTGAACCGCCTCGCCGGCGGACACGCCGGGCCGCGCGACCCCCGCGCGCTCCTGGACGAGGTCGGCGATCTCGGGCTCCCCGTGGTGCGGGCCGGGGGCGTCTCGACCCCTGAAGACTTCGCCGCCTCCCTCCGCGACGGCTACGCCGGGGTCCAGATGGGCACGCGCTTCATCGCGACCCCGGAGTGTACCGCCAAGGACGCGTACAAGGCGGCGGTGGTCGAGGCCCGCGCGGACGACATCGTCCTGAGCGAACGCGTCACCGGCGTCCCCGTGGCCCTCATTGCCACGCCCTGGGTCCGCGCCCGGGGCACCCGTGCCGGACCGATCGCCCGCGCCCTCCTCCGCCATCCCCGGACGAAGCACTGGATGCGGTCGTGGTACGCGCTTCGCTCGCTCTGGAAGCTGCGGGGATCGTCGATGGACGCCGGGAACAGCCGGGAGTTCTGGCAGGCCGGACGATCCGTCGAGGGAATCCACGAGATCCTCCCCGCGGCCGAGATCGTCCGGAGGTGCGCCGACGCGGCGGACCGGGAGCCGGTGGCGGACACGCCCGAGGCCGAATGAACGCGCACATCCCACCCGAGCCGCCCGACATCCTCGCCCCGGGTCCCGACGCCTCCCCGCTCCGGCGCACGGTCTACGAGGTGATCTTCGGGCACCACACGCGGCGGGGCCGGAACTTCGACCTGATCCTGATCGCGACGATCCTCGCCTCGGTGGTCGCCGTGGTCCTGGAGAGCGTAGCGTCGATCGCCGCGAGCTACGGCGGGCCGCTCCGCGCCATCGAGTGGGGCTTCACCCTGGTCTTCACCGTCGAGTACGTCGTCCGGCTCTGGTGCGTCGGGAAGCCGCTGCGCTACGCCCGCTCCTTCTTCGGCTTGGTCGACCTCCTCGCCGTCCTTCCGACCTGGATCTCCCTCCTCCTCCCCGGGGGACAGGTTCTGACCGTGGTCCGCATCCTCCGGGTGCTGCGCGTCTTCCGGATCCTGAAGCTCGCCCAGTACATGGGGGAGGCGCAGGTGCTGGCCCAGGCCCTGCGCGCCAGCCGGTTCAAGATCACCGTCTTCCTCTTCTCGGTACTGAACATCGTGGTGATCGTCGGGAGCCTGATGTACCTGGTCGAGGGCCCGGAGCGGGGCTTCGATTCGATCCCGCGCGGCATCTACTGGGGGATCGTGACGCTCACGACGGTGGGGTATGGCGACATCGCCCCTCAGACCGGGGTCGGACAGTCGATCGCCGCGGTGCTGATGATCATGGGGTACGGGATCATCGCGGTGCCCACCGGAATCGTGACGGTGGAGCTCGGCCGAGCCGCGGGCGCCGCAGGTATCGTCGCCCGGGTGCGGACCGGGCACTGCGACGAGTGCGGGACGGACGACCACGCCGAGGACGCGCTCTACTGCCGGCGCTGCGGCTCTCCTCTCTCGGCTCCGGTCTGATCCTCGGCGCCTCCTCCCTCCTCTCCCTGCGGGCTCGACCATCCCCATCCGACGAGGGCGGCGAGGGCGATCATCGCCAGGAGGAGGGCGGTGGCCAGGGGAGCGAAGTCGCCGGGAAGCATGAGCAGGCTCTCCAGCAGACCGATGAGGGGCCACGCCAGCCACGCCACGACGGTCGCCCCGAGCGCTCCCAGCAGAGCATTGCGGACCCGACGGGGCTCACTGGCCACGCGCTACCTCCTCCGGTGAGGGGAGCACCATCGTCGCCGCCAGCCGCTGGACCTCGGCGACCCGGGCGGTGTCGCGAAGGAGACGGAACCCGAGCACGCCCCACGTCAATAGAAGGAGCCACCCCCACCCCGGCCCCCCGGACACGGCCAGGCCGCGGAGGCTCCGCCAGGTCAGGAGCCAGACGCCGAAGGCCCACGGAATCCAGACGCTGGCAGACGCGAGCGACATCCACGGTCGTACCGGGTCGCCGAAGGCCCGTCGCACCCCTCTCATCCCGAGGGCGAGGAGAACGGGCGCCGAGAGCAGGGGGCCGAGGAGCATCGTGGCGTGCGTCGCACCATCGAGCTCCACCAACGCCCACTCGACCAGAGCGAGTGCGAAGGCGAGTGCGAGCGTGATCCCCGCCACGCCGAGCCGGCGGGCCATCAGGCGCTGCACGACCGGGCCGACGACCTGCGTCGCGTCGGGGGTCGACTCCCTCGGGGACGAACTCATGGCCGGGAGTCGGGGAACCAGGGGACGAAGGCGGAGGTCCGCCGCACGTACTCCGCATAGCCGGGTCGCCGTTCCTCCATTCCGTCCTCGAGCATCACCACGCCGGAGACCTTCAGCAAAAGGAAGGTCATCAGCGCCGGCCCGAAGAGGGTCCACGCCTCGCCCGCGGCGACGCCGAAGAGGCCGAAGCCCCACCAGAGGAGGGCGTCGCCGAAGTAGTTCGGGTGCCGGGTGTACCGCCAGAGTCCGGTATCGAGGACGCGGCCGCGGTTGGAGGGATCGTCCCGGAAGGCGGAGAGCTGTGCATCCCCGATCGCCTCGAAGGCGAGGCCGGTCCCGAAGAGGACGAAGCCGAGCAGATCCCACCCCCCGAGGCCGTCGGTCGAACGAATCGCCACGAAGAGCGGAGAGGCGATCACCCAGACCAGGGCCGCCTGAAGGAGGAAGACCCAGAAGAGCGAGCGCCACCACCAGCCGACTCCATTCTTCTCCCGCATCGCGGCGTAGCGGGGGTCCTCGGGCTTGCCGACGGCCCGGATGGAGAGGTGCAGGCCGAGCCGAAGCGCCCACGCCCCGACGCAGAGGAGGACCAGGAGGGCACGCGCGCTCGGGGTCCCCGGCAGGGCGAGGAACCAGACGAGGGAGATGAGCAGGTACGCCGGTCCCCAGAAGGGATCGACGATGGATGCGTTTCGAATCGGCACCGACACGACCCACAGCAGCGCCGCCGCGACGGCCACCACCGCTCCCCCGAGAGCCCAGATCGCGAGAGCGCTCATCCGCGCATCGACCCCCGCCCCGGAAGACCGGCCAGCGCCGCACGGATCTGGTCCACGCTCTTCGCTTGGCGCACCCCGCGAACGCGTCGGTCGAACTCCTCGACCGCGATAGACTCGTCGGCGAGGAGTTCGACGAGAGCGTCGATCGACTCCCGGCGCAGCTGACTCAGGCCGTCGGCCTCACTCGAGATTCGCCGCAATGCACTCCTGGACGCGCCAGTCCACGTTCGACCGCTCCACCCGGCAGTCGAAAACCCAGTCCCACACCTGGTTCTCCCGAGCCCGCACCAGCACCCGCGCGAACCCCGACGCCTCGTACTCGGGCAGGTCGATGATCAGCAGTGCGGCAGGAGGGCCGTTCGCATCCTGGTAGAGCTCCTGCATCTGCTCCGTCTGGTGACAGTCGTAGGACCCCGTCACCAGGGGCGAGAGGTCCGAGAGGCGATCGAGGAGCCGGCGCGAGGGTTGGTAGCGCTCGTCCTCGCCGCGCCGGAAACGATCGATGGCCCGGGGAGAGAAGCGACCGACGGAGAGGCACCAGGCGGCCGGATACCCGTTCTCCTGACTCGGCTGGTAGTTCTGGTGGAACCACCGGATCAGCACCTCGTAGACGTCGTTCTCGGCATTCCTCCCCGAATCCCCGAAGGATCGGGGGGCCGACGAACAGGCGGAGAGGAGTCCCATCGCGAGAAAGGCGACGAGAGCGGTTCGGGGCGTAATGCGCATGGGACTGCAGGGTTGTGGGAACCGCGGAGGCGGGGCGGACCCCGCCTCCTCTCAGGCTCCCGGACTGGGTTCCGGATCGGCGAGTCCCCGCAGACCGGCGCGGTAGACCTCCGCCGGTTCACGATCGGGCCGAACCTCCGGCGAGGCCACCCCCGGCGGCTCGGGCGAGCGCGTTCGAGGCGGCACGCCGACCTCCGTCTCCCCGGTCCCCTCACCGGTCTCCGTCTCCACCGGCGCGACGTACCAGCGACGGAAGGTCGAGGTGAAGTCGTCGATCAGCGAGTACATGACCGGAACGAGAACCAGCGTCAGGAAGGTCGCGAAGATGATCCCCGCGATGACCGCCACCGCCATCGGACCCCACCACGCCGCCTGCTCGCCGCCCCAGTAGAGGTCGGGGTCGAGGCTCCGGTAGAGCCCGAAGAAGTCGAAGTTGAGGCCGACCGCGAGAGGAACGAGCCCGAGGGCCGTCGTCACCGCAGTGAGCACGACCGGGCGGAAACGCGTCTTCCCGCCCTGCACCAGCGCCTCTCGGCGGCTGAGGTGATCCCGAACCCTCAGGACATCGATGTAGTCGATGAGGACGATCGCGTTGTTCACCACGATCCCGGCCAGCGAGATGATCCCGACGCCGGTCATGATGATCACGAAGGGCATGTCGAAGACCATCAGCCCGAGGAGCACGCCGACCGTCGACATGAGGACCGAGGTCAGGATGATGAAGGGCTTCACGACCGAGTTGAACTGGCTGACCAGGATGAAGCCGATGGCGAAGACCGCGAGGAGGAAGGCGTTCAGGAGGAAGGCCGACGCCTCCGCCTGCTCCTCCTGCTGCCCCGTGTACGCGAGGGTGTATCCGGGCGGCAGCTCCGACTCGAAGTCGGTCAGCGTGTTCCGGACCTCCGCGAGGACCTCGTTGGAGTTGAGGCCGGCGGCCACGTCGGAGCTGATCGTCGCCATCCGCTCCTGATCCTTCCGTCGGATCGTGCCGTAGCCCTCGCCCACGTTCCACGAGGCGACCGAGCTGAGCGGAATCTGCCGCCCACCCTCGGCCATCACCGTCAGGTCGTTGAGCTGGTCCAGCTGCTCGCGGTACTCCGGTGCGAGGCGCACGACGATGTCGTACTCGTCGTTCCCGGTGCGGTACTTCGCCGCCTCGATCCCCTGGATCGCACCGCGCACCGCCTGACCCACATCGTAGGTGGAGAGGTCGTAGAGCGCGGCGCGCTCGCGGTCCACATCGACGGAGAGCTCCGGCCGTGCCGCGTCCAGGTCGCTCTCCAGACCGACCAGACGGGCGTACACCGGGGCATTCCGGAGCACCCGCAGCGCGCCGTCGGAGAGATCCTTGAGAACCTCCGGGTCTTCACCGACGATCTCGACGTTGACCGGGGCGCCACCCTGCACGCCCTCCTGCAGCTGCTCCACGGTGATCTCCGCCCCGGCGACATCCGCGCCGATCCGCTCCTGCATCCAGCCGAGCGTCTGGAAGGCGTCGAACTCCTGCAGCTGGAAGTCGACGAAGCTGAGGGAGACGCGTCCCTCCGCGGGACCTCCCGGCCCTCCGTCGCCCATCATGCCGCCCCCGGCGCTCCCCCCGCTCCCGGCGACCGCGACCGAGGACTTCCAATCGCTGCGGCCCGGGACGGCGATCAGCTCGTCCTCGATCCGCTCCAGCAGCCGGTTGGTCTCCTGCACGCGTGCGCCGACCGGGAGCTCCACATCGACGAAGACCGTCTTCGGCGGGATGTCCTCCGGGAAGTACTCCACCTTCGGCGAGGACGCCCCGTAGACCATGATCGTGCCGACGAAGACGGCGACCGTGCCGGCGAGGATGATCAGCCGGTGCTCGAGCGCCCAGCGGAGCTGGCCCTCGTACATGTCCTGCGCGGCCGGTACCCAGCGCGTCTGGAAGCGATGCGCCAGCCCGAGGAAGACGAAGCGGTAGAGCCCCCAGAGGATGACCGCGGTCCCAACGAAGAGGCCGGCGGTGAGGGCGTTGGACGACGCGACGGCGAGGACGGTCAGCGCCCCCGCGCCGACGAGCGTCCACCGCGCCGCGCGCGTCATCGGCGCGCGCGGCTCCGACTCCAGCTTCATGAACATGGCGCAGAGCGTCGGGATGATGATCAGAGCCATGAAGAGCGAACTCGACAGGGTCACGATCAGCGTCTGCGGCAGGTACGACATGAACTCGCCGGTCACCCCGGGCCAGAAGAGGAGCGGGGCGAAGGCCGCCAGCGTGGTCGCCGTCGCGGCGATCACCGGCACCGCCACCTCCCCGGTCGCCTTCTTCGCCGCCGTCTCCCGGTCCCACCCCTCCTCCATGTAGCGGTAGATGTTCTCGACGACGACGATCGCGTTGTCGACGAGCATCCCGAGGGCGAGGATCAGCGAAAAGAGGACGACCATGTTCATGGTCGAGCCCATCGCGTTCAGAATCACGAAGCTGAGCAGCATCGACCCGGGGATCGACACGGCCACGAAGCCGGAGTTGGCGAGCCCGAGGAAGAAGAGGAGCACGCCGACGATCAGGATGAGACCCGAGACGATGTTGTTCTCCAGGCTCGAGACCATCATCCGGATGTCGTTCGACTGATCCGAGGTGATCTCGGCTACCGTCGTGGGCGGGAGGGTCGGGAGCATCGCGTCGACCACCCGCTTCACCGCATCCGACGTCTCGATCACATTCCGGCCGGAGCGCTTGATCACGTCGAGGGTGACGACCGGCAGCCCATTCAGACGGGCGTAGCTCTCCCGCTCTGCGAAGCCGAAGTCGACGGAGGCCACGTCCCGCACGTAGACGGGGCCGCCCTGGAAGGAGGTGACGACCAGATCCTCGATCATGGCGGGGTCGTCGAACTCCCCGTCGACGCGCACCAGGTACTTCGAGGCCCCGACGTCGATCGAGCCGCCCGGAACGTTCACGTTCTCGAACTGGATCGTCTCGATCACGTCGTTCAGGGCGAGGCCGTAGTACTGGAGCTTGGGCAGGTCGACATCGACCGCGACCTCCCGCTCCAGGCCGCCGCGAACGTCGACGCGGAGGATCTCCGGGATCTGCTCCAGCTCATCCTGCAGGTCCTCGGCGATCTCCTTCAGGCGAACCAGGCCGTACTCGCCCGAGAGGTTCACCTGCATGATCGGCGCCTCGGAGAGGTCGAACTCGAGGATCGAAGGATCCTCGGCCTCCGTCGGGAGCTCCGGCCGCGCCAGATCGACGCGTTCCCGGACGTTCGCCAGCGCCTCCTCCAGGTCGACGGTGGTCTCGAATTCGACCACGACGCTCGAGTACCCCTCGATCGAGGAGGAGGTGATCTCCTTCACATCCGGGATCGTGGCGACCTCGTCCTCGATCTTCCGGGTGATCAGCGACTCCATGTCGGCCGGGGAGACCCCCGGATAGACCGTGTTCACCGCGATGATCGGGATCTCGATCTCGGGGAAGGACTCCTTCGGGGTCGTCGCGTACGAGACCAGCCCCATCACCGTGACGATGAAGAGGAGGACGACCACGGAGATCCGGTGATCGATCGCGAGAGAGGTCGGCGGGAACTCCTTGTAGCGACGGAGCTCCTCCTCGGTACGGGGGACGCCGGGCTTCGAGTCCCTTCCGGGTTCCTGCTCGTGCTCGGCCATCATCCTTCTCCCCCGACGACGCGGATGCGGTCTCCGTCCGCGACGATCTGCTGTCCGGTGATCACCAGCCGGGCGCCGGCCTCCAGTCCGCTGCGAACGACCACCCGGTTCTCCTGACTCGCGCCGAGCTGCACATCGACGGACCGTGCCGTCTCGCCCTCGACGACGTACACCACGTACCCGTCTTCCTTCCGGACGACCGCATTCTGCGGAATCACGATCGCATTCTCGATCACATTCCGGTCCACCGCCACGGTGGCGACCATCTCCGGCTTGATGACGCCCCGCTGGTCGCGCAGCGTGATCTCGACCGGGAAGGTCCGACTCTGGCGGTCGACCGTCGTGCCGGTGAAGCTCACCCGCCCGGTGAAGCTCTCGTCCGGGAACACGTCGAAGGTCACCACTGCGGACGCTCCGGTCCGGACGTCCAGGGCGTACCGCTCCGGGACGCCGGCGAGGACCTCGAGCGGCGTCACGTCGACGACGCGGAAGATCGGCGTGCCGGCGGACACCAGCGCACCCAGTTCGACCATCCGGTCGTCGACGATCCCGTCGATCGGACTGCGCACGACCGTCCGTCGCAGCCGTTCCTGGAGCGTCTCCAGCGCCGCGGCCGACTGCCGGGCGCTCGCACGAGCCTCCAAGTAGGCGAGTTCGGAGCCGACTCCGTCCTCCTCCCACAGCCGCTTCCGGCGCTGCCACGTCTCCTCGGCGAGTTCCGCCTGGGCCTCGGCCTGATCGACCTGCGCCGCGAGGATCCGGTCGTCGATCCGGGCGAGCGCGGTCCCCACGTCCACGCGCGCGCCCTTCTCGACGAGCAGCTCGACGATCGGTCCCGACTCCTCCGCGGAGATCGTGACGTCCCGGTTCGCCTGGACGACACCGGTCAGCCGGACCCGCTCCATGAAGGTCTCCGCCTGGACCTCGGCCACCTCCACGTTGATCACCCGGGCCGGCGGGGGCGCCGCCCCTTCCGGATCCGCGGCTGCGGCGTCGGCCTCCGTCCCGCCACACGCCGCGATGAGCGCCATCCCCAGTCCTGCCAGCCCGAACACACCGCGTCGCATATGCATCATCGTGCTCTCGTCACGTTGAGATTCCGTCCACACCCTGTCGCCTCGCCTCTCGCTGCAGCCCTGCCGCC
>JANQLR010000169.1 GCA_028280525.1 Longimicrobiales bacterium | reverse complement strand
CAGACCGCCCTCGCCGAGTGGGCCGACCGCGTCGGCGGGCGGATCGCGGAGGTCACACACCCGCGCTCGGTCGCGGAGGGGACGCTCGTGGTCGAGGTCCGCTCCAGCGCGTGGCTGATGGAGCTGAACATGATGAAGGGGGAGATCCTGAACCGGGTGAACGCCGGGCGGGAGATCCCGATCGAGAAGCTCGTCTTCGTGCTCTCCCCGGTGGGGTGAGTCGCAGGACGGGACGGAAGAGCCCGCGCCCCGGAGGGGTGCGGACGGTGCAGAACCCATGGAGCAGGTGAGCGGGATGGCCGACGAGAAGAAGACCAACGGCGAGTATGGTGCGGGGCAGATCCAGGTCCTGAAGGGGCTGGAGGCGGTCCGAAAGCGCCCCGGGATGTACATCGGCTCGACCTCGAGCCGGGGTCTCCACCACCTCGTCTACGAGGTCGTCGACAACTCGATCGACGAGGCGATGGCCGGCTTCTGTTCCGAGGTCGAGGTCGTCATCCACGACGGCGACTCGGTCTCCGTGCAGGACGACGGGCGCGGAATCCCGACCGACGTCCACCCGGTCGAGAAGCTGCCCGGCGTCGAGCTCGCGCTGACGACGCTCCACGCAGGCGGGAAGTTCGACAAGGACACCTACAAGGTCTCCGGAGGTCTTCACGGCGTCGGCGTCTCGGTCGTGAACGCCCTGTCGACGCAGCTCGAGGTGACGGTCGAGCGAGACGGGAAGGTCCATCACCAGGCGTACGAGCGCGGGGTGAAGACGAAGGAGCTCGAGGTCGTCGGCACCACGTCGAAGACCGGAACGAAGGTCTGGTTCCAGCCCGACGACGAGATCTTCACCGAGACGATCTACTCCTACGACATCCTCTCGAACCGGCTCCGCGAGCTCGCCTTCCTGAACAAGGGGGTGAGGATCACCCTCCGCGACGAGCGTCCGGGGAAGGAGGCGGAGGAGACGTACCAGTACGAGGGCGGGATCGCCGAGTACGTCACCTACCTGCGCGGCACGCGGAAGCCGATGCACGAGAAGGTCGTCTACTTCGAGGCGAGCCGACCCGAGGCCGAGGTCGAGTGCGCGCTCCAGTACGACGAGGGCTTCAGTGAGAACACGCACACCTTCGTCAACAACATCAACACGCACGAGGGCGGGGCGCACCTCACCGGCTTCAAGGCCGCGCTGACGCGCACGATCAACGACTACGCCCGCCGCAACAAGATCTTCAAGAAGGACGAGTCGCTCTCCGGGGACGACGTCCGCGAGGGGCTGACCTGCGTCCTCTCCGTCCGAGTGATGGAGCCGCAGTTCGAGGGACAGACCAAGACGAAGCTCGGAAACTCCGAGGTGCGCGGCGCCGTCGAGGCGGTCGTCAACGAGCAGCTCCAGATCTTCCTCGACGAGAATCCGAAGGCCGCCAAGCAGATCATCGAGAAGTCGCTGCAGGCCGCGCGGGCGCGCGAAGCGGCGAGGAAGGCCCGGGATCTGGCGCGGAAGAAGAGCGCGCTGGAGGGCGGCGTTCTTCCGGGGAAGCTCGCCGACTGCTCTCTCTCCGAGCCGAGCATGTGCGAGATCTACCTGGTGGAGGGTGACTCCGCGGGCGGATCGGCCAAGCAGGGTCGGGCGCGGCAGTACCAGGCGATCCTCCCGCTCAAGGGGAAGATCCTGAACACCGAGCGCGCTCGGATCGACAAGATCCTCTCCAACGAGGAGATCCGTGCGATGATCACCGCGATCGGCGCGGGGATCCGGGACGACTTCGAGCTGGAGAAGACCCGGTACCACAAGATCATCATCATGACCGATGCGGACGTCGACGGCGCCCACATCCGCACCTTGCTGCTCACCTTCTTCTTCCGGCAGATGCCGGAGCTGATCGAGGCCGGCTACGTCTACATCGCGCAGCCGCCCCTCTACCAGGTACGGAAGGGGAAGAAGGAGTTCTACGCCTACTCCGATCCCGAGCGCGACGACTACATCAAGCGACTCGGCGGAGACCCGTCCGATCCGAAGGGGATCAACATCCAGCGCTACAAGGGTCTTGGAGAGATGAACCCGGAGCAGCTCTGGAAGACGACGATGGATCCGGATTCCCGGACGCTCCTCCAGGTCCAGATCGAGGACGGGGCGATCGCCAGTTCGCTCTTCGACCGGCTCATGGGGGATGCGGTGGAGCCGCGTCGCGAGTTCATCGAGAAGAACGCGCGGTACGTGAAGAACCTGGACATCTAGGAAGACCGGGGCGGGCGGGGTTCCGCCCGTCCCTGCGGATCGACTGTCCACCCCGCCGGGGGTCCCCTGCCACGCGGCCCTCGCTCCCCCCTGGACGAGCCTTGCGGAAACACCGGAGCAGCCCCCAACCTGCGTCGGACGACCTTATCCGCAGCGTACAGCAGGAGGCCCGTGATGGGAGAGAACGTATCGTTCTACGTGGTGGGGGTTCACTCGGCTCTGGGCGTGCCCACCGTCGTACGGGAGTTCATCCTGTCGGGCGCGGCGCTCGAGGTTCTGAGGAAGTACCGGGCCGAGGCTGAGCGGCGCCCGCCGAGGCGGAAGAAGGGCTGGTCGAGCGGCGGTCGGGCGATTCTGATGGACGGCGACGTCTACGGGTTGCTGGCGGGGTCGTTGGCGAAGACCGGGGCGAAGATCGTCGACCACGAGAACGTGGTGCTCCCCATGCCGATGGACGAGGGGTTCACGCTGCGGCCCGATGGCGTGAAGGGTGGAAAGATGCCGGTCTCTCGGAAGAGCGGGCTCGAGTTCATGCCGCTGGACCCGGTGGCCGCGAAGCTGGAGATGCAGAGCTCGGGGGATGGGGGCGACATGCACGACACGCATCGCGGTCAGCCCCCCTCTCGCGCGGACGGTCACAAGTGGCCCAAACCCGATGGCGAGTTCGTCATCGACGTTTTCAGCGGGAAATGGAAGGTCAAGATCGGGGGAGTCCCGCTCGAGATTCCGGAAAGCTGGCGGACGTGGACCGATCCGCAGGGGACCGGTCCCTTCGACGCCAGCCCGGATGCCCCAGACCCCAAGGGAACCGGGCCATTCGACGACATGCCGGGTCTTCCAGGTCCCCCGATCGAGCTGATCCTCCCCCTCGACTGGATGCGGGACCGCGCCGACGGTGCCGTGGAGTGGTTCAAGGGCGTCGGCCAGCCCATCCTGGAGGACCTCGGCAACTGGTTCGGCTCCCCCCCGCCCGAGCCGACGGGGGGAGCCGAGGAGCCCCCCACCAACGACGGCAGTGGCTCCACCGGCGGGGACTCGCCGGGCGAGAACGACGACAGCTCCGGAGACGGAGACGACAGCGACGACACCGACACCGATAGCGACGACACGGACGCCGGCAGCGGCGCCGACACGGGCGGCGACAGCGGTGATGGAGCGGACATCCCCGGCGACCCCCAGGGCGACCGCACCCCCGCACCCACCGGCGAAGCCGCAGACGAGTTTCTCGCCTGGCTCCGGCGCTTCATGCCCATCCTCGGCGACCCGGACCCGCGCACCGACGGTGACGGCGCGTACGTCGGCTTCATCTCCGACGAGATCGTCGCCGAGATCATCGGTCCGTGGGGCTCGCTCGACCCCTGGATCCTCACGGACCCGACAAAGGAGCCCCGCTCCGGCGAGATGATCGAGGTGGAGCTGCTGACGATCGACGAGCTGCGGACGGACCCACCGAAGGAGCCGATGGCGCTGGTCGCGACCTTCGCCCAGAAGATGACGCGCAGCCGCGCGCGCATCGCCACGGCACCGAATGCGGGCGCGGCCTTTGCCTTTCAGACCGCCATCGTTGCGCACCGGGCGCGTCTCTTCCGTGCGCAGGACGAGACGCGGACGCCGGTGAAGAAGCCGTAGCGTCCCGCCGGGGTCAGCCGACCGCGGTCGGCTGACCCCCCGTGCGCAGGTACTCGGCGAAGAAGTCGGGGAGCGAGCTCTCCAGCACCGCCTGCGCCGCCCGCTCCACGTCGTACTCGACCCGCACGACCTCCACGACGGGCGCCGCATCGGCGGTCACCTCGAGGGTGACGTAGCCGGCCCGCGGGTCTCCGTCCTTCGGCCGGCCCACCGAGCCGGTGTTCACGAAGTGGATTCCCTCGATCTCCCGGTGCCACGGCTTGTGCGTGTGCCCGAAGCAGATCACGTCGCCGGCCTTCCGGCGGGCCTGCTCGGCCATCTTCAGGCAGAAGGCGTCCGAGCGGTCCTCGGTCCAGTAGAGGGTGTTGAGCGTCGGATTGCCGTGCACGAGGGTGATGGTCGGGCCCCCGGTGTGACCGCCGACCGGGCGAAGGTCGAGGCGGAAGGGGAGCCGGCCGAGGGCGCGCTTCGTCTCGGCGGTGACGTGCGCGCGCGTCCACTCGTACGACTCGTGCGCGAGTTCGGCCTGGTAGGGGTCCTCGTACTTGCACCCGCAGTGGTCGTAGTCGGTCGCGACCGTGGAGTCGTAGTTGCCGGCGATCCCCATCACGCCCCTCTCCTCGAGGAGGGCGACCACTTCGTTCGGCCACGGCGAGTAGCCGACGAGGTCTCCGAGGTGGTAGGTGGCGTCCACGTCGGTGCGGGCGGCGATGTGGTCGAGGACCGCCTCGAGGGCGGGGAGATTGGAGTGAATGTCGCTGATCAGGGCGTACTTCACGGGAGGTCCGGGAAGGAGGATGGGTGCGGCCACGCCCAAGTACGCTCCCGGGGTCGCCCCGGGTCAACGGCCTCGCGGTCGACGGCCTGCCACAGGGCGGTAACGGTGTGCCTGCCGGGACTTCGCACGCCGGACGCCGGAGGCCCCGCGAATCGCAAGGAGTTCCTGGTTATCTTCCGCCCGGCTGTCCCCCTGCCCACTCCCGCGCGACGCCCGCTTCGATGCTCGAACACCGCACCGCCGCCACCTACCTCACTCCGCTCCGAGAGGGCGGCTCGCTCCCCGCAGTGGTGGAGGACGCGGAGGGGGCGCTCTGGGTGGTGAAGTTCCGCGGCGCGGGGCAGGGGCCGAAGGCGCTGGTGGCCGAGCTGATCGTGGGCGCCCTCGCCGAGCGGGTCGGACTCCGGGTCCCACCGCGGGTCATCGTCGAGCTGGACGAGAGCTTCGGGCGCGGAGAGCGCGACCCGGAGATCCGCGACATCCTCAGGGGGAGTGAGGGGCCGAACGTCGGTCTCGCCTACCTGGACGGCGCCTTCAACATGGATGTGGTGGCGGCCGCCGACCTGATCGATCCGGAGGTCGCGGCGCGGGTGGTCTGGCTCGACTCTCTGGCGATCAACCCGGACCGGACCGCCCGGAATCCGAACCTGATGGTCTACGGGAAGGGGATCTGGCTGATCGACCACGGGGCCGCCCTCTTCGACCACCACGACTGGTCCCGGGTGACGCCGGATCGGACCCGGCGCGCCTTCACCCCCATCGGGCAGCACATCTTCCTGGGTCATGCGGCCTCGATCGAGGCGGCGGACGCCGACTGCGCGCCGAAGATCTCCTCGGAGGCCATCGAGGAGATCGTGGCCGGGATCCCCGACGCACTCCTCGTCGAGCCGGCGCTGGGCGCCACTCGCGACGATGCCCCGGACGAGGTCCGCGCCCTCTACCGGGAGTGGTTGACCACCCGAATGTCGGGACCGCGAGCCTGGGTCGCGCAGGCCGAACGCGCCCGCCTCGCCCTGGAGCCGCCCGCTCGACTGGAGGCGCGACGATGACGACGGACGAGCGGACCGCCTACGACTTCGCCGTCCTGCGGCTGGTGCCTCACCCCCACCTGGAGCGGTGGTGGCCGATCGGCGTGGTCCTGCACGCCCGAACCACCGAGTTCCTCGGTGCGCGGGTCCTCACCGACCCGGCCGAACTTCGGCGGCTCGCCCCGGAGCTGGACGTCGAGCGACTCGTCCGGTACCTGGAGAACTGGCTCGCGATCGCCGAGGGACGGGAGGGGGCCGGCGCGGTCGCGCACTACCCGCCTTCCGAGCGCTTCCACTGGCTGACCTGCCCCCGCTCCGACGTCCTGCAGGCGTCGGCCGTCCGGCGTGGGGTCACGGATGACCTGGAGCAGACGCTCGCGCGGCTCTGGGAGGAGCAGGTCGCGGGCTGAGGCCCGGTCCAACCTTCGGATGCGGGGCGTCATCCCACGGGGAGATGTCTCCCGGGATGGGCGAGTGGATGATGCGTGGACTGCGGGGTTGGATCGGAGCGGTGGGCGTCGGAGTCGGGCTCGCGCTGGGGGCTTGGCCCTCCGCGGCTCAGCCGTCGCCGGGGATCGAGCGGATCGTCAACGAGGCCGCGAGGGACTACCCGTCGCTTGCCGTTGCCGTGATTCGCGACGACGCCGTGGTCTGGTCGGCGACGCTCGGCGGTCCGGACGGGAGCGGAGCCGAGTCCGACCGGCGTTTCAACGTGTACAGCGTCGCGAAGATGCTGACCGGCATCGCCGCACTGCGCATGGTCCAGGCCGGAGACCTCGATCCCGACCGTTCCGTCCTGGACCTCCTCCCCGGCCTGCCGTCGCACCTGGGGGCCGTGACCCCGCGGCAGCTGGTCGCGCACCTCTCCGGGGTGGGCCACTACCGAGACGACGTGGACTGGGAACGGTACGGCGCACTGAGCTGCAGGGAGCCCGCCGACGCTCTGGGTCACTTCGTCGACCGCCCGCTCGAAGCCGAGCCGGGTGAACGGCGGATCTACACGACCTACGGGTACGTCCTCCTTTCCGCCGTCCTGGGGGCGGCACACCGGAGCGGGAGCTACGCCACGGCGATTCGGGAGCTCGTCTTCGACCCGGCGGGGATGACCGACACGCGGCTGGATGGGCCGGACGCGTCGAAGGTCACGCCGATGGCGGGCTCACCGGAGGAGGGCTGGAGGGCGATCGAGGTCGACGCGAGCTGCAAGTTCGGCGGCGGCGGCTTCGTCTCGAGTGCCGTCGACCTCGCGCGCTTCGGTCGGGCGCTCTGGGACGGCTCCATCCTCGACGCCGAGGGCGTGGAGCAGGCGATGACCCCCTTCCGCACGCGGGACGGCGAGATCACCCACTACGGCTGGGGGATGGACACCAACACCTTCGAAGCCGAAGGAGAGCGCGTCCTGTGGGGCCGGCACTCCGGCGGTTCGCCGGGGGGGCGGTCCTTCCTCGTGGTGTTGCCCGATCAACGCGTCGCCGTGGCGCTGGTGGCGAACGCGGACGGCCCCTCCCTCCGCCTTCCCGCGACCTCGATCGCCTACCTCGTGGCGGGCGTCACGCCCCCCTGAGTGGGGCGTCCTCTCCTCCCTGAGCGCGGCGTCCGCTCCTCCCCCCTCGGCCCCGCCCGCCGCTGCGGAGCTTCCCGTGCGCGTCGGGTCGATCCAGGGGGCGAGGACGCGCCGTATCCGTTCGTCCCGGGCGGCGTTCAGGAAGACTCCACGACGGTGGTGCCGTTGCGGACGGCGTGAGCCGAGGTCGAACGGGGGAGGCGAAGGAGTGGGGGAGGGCGCTAGACTGCCCCTCGCAGATCGAACTCGCGAGGGGAGAGGAAGATGGGTCGGGGAATGAGGAGCGCGGTCGGGGCGGTGGTGCTGGCGTGGAGCCTCCACGGGGCAGTCGGGGCTCAGCAGCTCCCGGCGTTGCATCACGTCCACCTGAACACCCTCGACGCGGAGGCGGCGATCGAGTGGTACCGGACGATCTGGCCCGAGGGCAGGGCCGGGGAGGTCGCGGGCTTCCCGGCCTTCGTCGCCGAGACGCCCCTCCTCTTCACCGAGGTCGAGGAGCCGCCGGCTGGCGCGTGGGATCGGACGCTGCAGCGGGCGGAGCCGCAGAGCCCGCTCTGGCACATCGGTGGGTTCGTGAACACCACCGGGGTGTTCGCGAGGCTGCGCGAGGAGGGGGTGCGCACGATCCCGCTCGAGGTCGGGCCCGGGTGGGGAGACCCGGTGGATCGCTCGGGACTCACCCCGTATGCGGGGATCCAGAGCGCCGAACGACTCGTGGATGCCGAGCGGGCGGAGGCGAGACCCGGTGGCTTCGGTTACCTGGAGGGCCCGGACGGGGCGTTGGTCGAGTTGACCGGATCGGTACGCACCACCGCCTCCTTCTCGCACGTCCACCTCTTCCACGAGTCCCCCCGCTGTGCCGCGAACTGGTACGTCGATGTCCTCGGCTTCCGGCATGCGCCCGCGCGCGACCCGGAGACCCGGGAGCGACGAGAGCGGGAGCGATGGGACCCCTGCGCCGCGCCCCGCGCGGAGCCCGGCTGGCCCTCGCTGGAGTCCGGCGGGACCATCCGTTCGCCGAACGCGACGATCCTCTACGAAGGGGGCGCCCTCTCGCTCTATCCCCGCCAGGGAGACGCACCCCTCGTCCCCTCGCGAGGCCAGGTCCTCGACCACGTGGCCTTCGCCGTGGAGGGCCTGGAGGAGGTGGTAGCCCGCGTGCGCGCGTCCGGCTCGACCATCCTGGAGGAGGTCCACCGCTTCGGCGACACTCGGGCGGTCCTCATCGAAGGGCCGGACGGCCTCGCGATCAAGCTCGTCGAACGCACGGGGGGCTGATTCGGTTCCGGAACCCCGGGGGGAGTCCATCGAGTTCTTCCGATCGAACCCGACGAACGCTCTCTCCTTCACGGAGTCGATCATGAAGAAGCTCCTCCTCCTCTCCGGACTCGCCGTCGCGCTCGCCGTCGGCTGGTGGCTCGGCTCGCCCCTCTTCCTCGATCGCGAGGTTGCCGAGGCCGCGCCCTCGGCCGCGACGGTCGAGCAGCTGGGAAGCGGCCAGTTCCGAGACCAGGATGCGATTCACAAGGGCACCGGGACCGCGACCCTCCTTCAGGACGGCGACGAACTGATCGTTCGCTTCGAGGAGGGCTTCGAGACGACGAACGGCCCGGACCTTCAGGTCCTCGTGACCCCGGCGTCCGAGATCGCCGACTCCGACGCGCTCGAGGCCGCCGGCTGGACGACGCTCGGCTCCCTCAAGGGGAACATCGGCTCCCAGAACTACACGCTCCCCGCGGGAGTCACTGCCGATCAGGTGGGCAGCATCGTCATCTGGTGCCGCGCATTCGACGTGGTCTTCAGCGTCGCGTCGATTCGCCAGCTCTGAGGCGCGGCGGGCACATCGAGGCGGGGGACGGCGTATGCGAACCGATCGCGTCGTCCCCCCGCACCCCGACTCTCCATGACCCCTCTTCGCTGGATCGCCGCCTACGGCGCAACGATGGTCGTCTTCCTGGCGGTGGATCTGCTCTGGCTCGGGGTGATCGGACGGGGGATCTACCAGCGACACCTGGGCCACATGATGGCCTCTCCGCCGAACTGGACCGCCGCCTTCATCTTCTACGCCATCTTCATCGTGGGGATCTTCGTCTTCGCGATCCTCCCGGCGCTCGAGAGGGAGTCCGCGGTGCACGCCCTCCGCATGGGTGCGGCCTTCGGCTTCTTCACCTACGCGACGTGGGACCTGACGAATCTGGCCGTCCTCAAGGACTTCCCCACGGCGATCGTCTTCATCGACATCCCGTGGGGGGTCGTCCTGACCGGGACGGTCGCGGTGAGCGGGTATGCGGCCGCGAGGTGGCTGGGGGCGTGACGTCCCCAACCGCGGGTGGGTCGGATCGCAAAGCGACCGGGTCGTCCGCGACAGGTCAGCGCGGCGCCGTCCGCGTGATCAGCTCCCACAGTCGCTCCAGAGGCCGCGTCGCCTGCGGGCCGAAGACCCACGCCCCCATCCGTACCGCGACGACGTCCCGCGACGGGAGCACTCCGACCACCTGATCGTACTCCCCGAAGGCGAAGAACATGTCCGCGGGAGCGTTGGGGATCACTGATCCCGCGCGGACGTCCCCTTCTCGCGTGACGTGCCGGGACTGTCCGTTCAGCCACCAGCCGATCCCCCAGGACGGGTTGAGCTCCTGCGACGGGGTGAGGATCCGGGAGACCGCCACCTCCGACACGACCTGGGCCCCCTCGAAGCGGCCTCCGTCGGAGAGGAGGTGGCCGATGGCGGCCAGATCGCGAAGCGAGGTGGCGAGGTTGATCCGACCGGACGGGTCCTCCTCGAAGCTCTCCCACTCGGCGAAGGACAGGTTGAGGGGCTCCACCAGCCACTGGTCGAGGAGTTCCTGCATCGGCTGACCCGTCGCCTCCGGAAGGATGAGGTGGATCCGTTCGAAGGCGATCGGATTCCAGCCCCACTCGGTCCCCGGCTCCGCCGCGATCCTCAGGTCGGGTCCCAGTCCGGACGTCATCGAAAGCAGGTGTCGCACCGAGATCTGCGACTCTCCCTCGGGCTCCGCCTCGCTCCAACCCGTGCCCAGATAGCTGGTCACGGAGGCGTTCAGATCGAGCAGGCCGCGGTCGACGGCGATGGAGGCCATCAGCCCCAGGACCCCGAGCTGGATCGTTGTGACGTCGAACACGGCGAAGCCGTCCTCGGTCGGGGGACGGAGCGTCGCCTGATAAAGGGCGACCTGCTCGGGCGAGAGATTGCGGATGACGGGTTCGACGTAGTCCTCCAGCACCGGTTCGTCGCGGTAGGTGAGGAGAAAGCCGTGCGTGTTCGTCGAGTCCATGTACGCGTCGATCTCGGAAAGCGACGCGGGGGCCCAGATCGGCTCGGACGGGGTGCCCGGGCGATTCACCGGACCGGCGGGACTCCCGCTGGTGCATGCGAACGATCCGACGAGAAGGGGCGGCGCGAGGAGGAGAGTCCGGAGGCGGATCATGCGGTGGTCCCGAGGTGCGGAGTCGAGCGAGGCGCGGACCGGCAGGAGGCGGCCCATGGCTGGTGGGATAACGCCCGGCGCGCCCAGGGGTTCCACGATCGTCGCGGGCGCTCCCGACGCCGGGCGGGCCACGGAGCCGCGAACCGGGTGCATCCGATTACGGAGAACGGTCGAACCCCTTTCTGCACTTCTCTTCACTCTGCTCTCATCTGGAGACCAACGCATCATGTTCGATCGTATCCGCACCGGCGTCATGGCCGGACTCGCCGTGGCGGTTCTGGCCGCTCCGCAGGCCTCCGTGGCCCAGCAGGCCGACATCGTCGACACCGCCGTGGGCGCCGGCTCGTTCGAGACGCTCGCCGCCGCGCTCACCGCGGCCGGGCTCGTCGAGACCCTCAAGGGCGACGGCCCCTTCACCGTCTTCGCGCCGACCGACGAGGCGTTCGCAAAGCTCCCCCAGGGGACCGTGGAGACGCTCCTCCGCCCGGAGAACCGCGACCAGCTGATCGCCGTCCTCACCTACCACGTCGTCCCGGGCCGCGTCCCGGCGGAGCAGGTCGTCGGGCTCACCGGCGCCGCGACGGTCCAGGGCCAGCGGGTCGACATCAAGGTCGACGGCGGCAACGTGATGGTTGACGGAGCGACCGTCGTCGCGACCGACGTCATGGCGACGAACGGCATCATCCACGTGATCGATCAGGTCATCCTCCCGGCGGGCATCGACATCGTCGAGACCGCCCAGGGCGCCGGCACCTTCGAGACGCTCCTGGCCGCCGCGACCGCCGCCGGCTTCGGCCCGGCGCTGACCGGTGAGGGCCCGCTCACCGTCTTCGCCCCGACCGACGAGGCCTTCGCCAAGCTCCCGGAGGGCACCGTCGAGTCGCTCCTCGCCGAGGAGGGCATGCCGACGCTCAAGGCGATCCTCTCGCTGCACGTGGTCGAGGGTCGCGTCTACTCCACCGACGCCAAGGCCGCCGGTTCGGCCACCGCGCTCGGTGGCGGTTCGCTCGAGTTCTCCGAGTCGATGGGCTCGATGAAGGTCAACGGCGCCACCATCGTCGCCGCTGACCTCGACGCCTCGAACGGCGTGATCCACGTGATCGACACCGTGATCCTTCCCTGACGGATGCGCGGCCCGAGGGCCGGCGTCGGCCCTCGGGAGGTGGGACCGGTCGAGCGTTTCGGAGCACTCCGGAAGGCAGCGCTCGACCGGTCGCCCCGATCCCGGGGAGGGTTCGACTCTCCCTGGGGTCCCCGGGGCCTTGATCTCACGATCCTCTTCTCGTCTAGTTGAGCTGACGATGCGGATTGTCCGCGCGGCGCGACACTCGAGCGAGCAGTGGATCGAATCGATGCTTCGACCGGAACGACGATGCAGGACGGACGGACGATCAGCCTGGGTGAGTGGCGCACGCGGAGGTCCCGCGTGAAGACCCACGACCCCGGGAGCACCCCGCTGGAGCGGGTCGCGCAGGGCGAGCCGGGCGCGATGGTCGCCTGCGTGGACGCCTACACCTCCCTCGTCTGGAGCCTCGCCCGCCGCTGGTTCGGCCAGGGGGAGGACGCGGAGGACGCCGTCCAGGAGGTCTTCGTCGAGCTGTGGAAGAGCGCGGGTCGCTTCGACCCGACCCGGGCGTCGGACCGGGGATTCGTGGCGATGATCGCGCGCAGGCGCTTCATCGACCGCCGAAGGAAGTTCGACCGGCGGGTCGAGACCGAGTCGATGCCCACGGGCTTCGACATCGGGACGAGCGAGCACGAGCGCATCGAGGGCCGCGTCATGGCGGCTCCGGCGCTTGCGGCGCTCGACACGCTGCCCGAGGATCGTCGGGAGTTCGTGATGCTGTCCGTCGTCTACGGCATGTCCCATCAGGAGGTGTCGGACAAGACGGGCGCACCCCTCGGTACGGTGAAGTCCGGGATCCGAAGGGGACTCATGGCGATGCGTGACGTACTGACCCAGCAAGGAATGGAGGAGGTCGGGCGATGAGTGGGAATGATCGCTGGACCGAGTTGGAGGAGCTCATGCTTCGCCGATCGACCTTCGGGCTGAGCCCGGAGGAGATGGAGCGTCTGGAGGCGCTGCTCGCGGCCGCCCCGGAGGAGGATCGCGAGTGGATCGAGCGGCTCATCGGTGAGCTCGATGCGGAGCTCGCGATTCGAGAGGAGGAAGACCTCGCCCTCCCCGCGGGTCTCCGGGAGTCGCTCCTGGCCGCCGCGGGTGAGGCGGAGCGAGCGATCGGGCGCGAGGGAGCGCTCGGACCGGACGCGTACCGACGTCGCTCGGCGGGCCCCGCCGAGGAGGCGCCTGTCGCCCCTGCCGAGACCCCGGTGCCGGAGGGCGATCCCGATCAGGTTGCGCACGTCGTCCCGATTCGTCGTCGCACGGCCCTCGAATGGGCGGGGTGGGCGGCGGCCGCGGCGATCGCGGTCATCTGGCTCGGGACGAGCGCCGGACCGGAGTCGGGCCCCACGGTCGAGGTGATCCCGGGGACGGACCCGATGGAGCGCCTCCTCGCCGTGGCCGATGTCCCCGACGCGATGCGGATCGAGTGGACGGCCACCGAGGACCCCACCGCCCGCAACGTCTCGGGGGAGATCGTCTGGAGCGACCTGGTCCAGCGGGGCTTCATGCGCTTCCGCGGACTCGAGGCGAACGCACCCGACGAGTTCCAGTACCAGCTCTGGATCTTCGACTCCGAGCGGGATGAACGATTCCCCGTCGACGGGGGCGTCTTCGACATCCCGGCCGGGGAGGAGGAGGTCATCGTCCCGATCGACGCTCGGCTCCCGGTGCGCGGGGCGACCTTCTTCGCCGTGACGGTCGAGGCGCCCGGAGGCGTCGTGGTGAGCGACCGGTCGCGCGTCGCGGTGGTCGCGCAGGGCGCCGAGTAGCGGAGAGGACGCCTCGACGGATGCAGCGGGTCCTGGTCCTCGGTTCGGGCGGGGCGGGGAAGAGCACCTTCTCCCGGGCGCTCGGAGAGAAGACCGGGCTCCCGGTCACGCACATCGACCGGATCTTCTGGACGCCCGGGTGGGTCGAGCGACCGCGGGAGGAGTACCTCGCCGAGGTCGAGCGGGCGGCGGCCGGTGATCGCTGGATCCTCGACGGGAACTACTCGAGCAGCCTG
>JANQLR010000154.1 GCA_028280525.1 Longimicrobiales bacterium | reverse complement strand
GGGCACGCCGGGGGGGACGTGCGACTCCACTCCGGGAACGCCCGGGAGCGCGTGGAGCAGATCGCATCCGCGAGCGATCAGGCCTCGGAGGCGGTCGGCGTCGTTGCCAAGGCGGCCGAGGAGCTCGCCGCGAGCGTCCGCGACGTCGAGAGCCGGATGCGGTCCTCGGTCTCTCAGCAGGACCGCGCCCGTGCCCGCGCGCACGAGGTCGGCGAGATCATCGAGGAGCTGCGCCGCGCCAGCGTAGAGATCGGCGAGGTGATCAAGGTCGTCACCGACATCACCGAACAGACCCACACCCTGGCGCTCAATGCGACGATCGAGGCGGCGCGCGCCGGCGAGGCGGGGAGGGGCTTCGCCGTGGTTGCGACCGAGGTCCGGCACCTGGCCACGCAGACCGCCCGCGCCACCGAGGAGATCGCCTCTCGGGTCTCCGCGATCCAGACCCGGACCTCCTCGGCGGTGGAGGGGGTCGAGGAGATGAACCAGGTCATCGCCGAGATGGCCGAGAACGGCCAGACGATCGCGAGCAGCGTCGAGCAGCAGGCGGGCTCGATCGCCGAGGTCGCGCGCAGCGCGGCGAGCGCGAGCGCCGGGGTGAACGACGTCGTCACGCGGCTGTCCCAGATCGGCGACGCGACGCAGGGGAGCGCCCGGGCGGCCGAAGAGGTCGACCACGCCGCGCACGAACTCGCCCGGGTCGCCACCGCGCTCGACGGCCTGGTCCGCCACTTCCGACTCCCCGAGGGCGTCAGGGCCCGGGAGGACGAGCGCGCATCCTCCGCCGGGGAGGCGACCCTCGTCGGTGCCGCGTGACCCTTCGGGCGATGGGTCCAGGTGACCCACGACCACCCTTCGCGAAGGGGTTGACCCCTCGGTCCCTCCCGGTAGCTTTCATGGCTCCGGGGAAAGCCGGACACGCCTCGCTAGCTCAACTGGCAGAGCAACTGACTCTTAATCAGTAGGTTCGGGGTTCGAGTCCCTGGCGGGGCACTCCCACTCGACAGGCGCCATCTCGCGATTCGCGGGGTGGCGCTTTTCGTTTCCCTCACCTCCGCGCGCCGACGGGACGAACTCCGGGACGGTACCTCCGCCCAGGTGTCCGCTCGCCGCGGCACCCGTTCGTGGCGCCGGGTGGTCCGGTCGTGCCGCACCACGGCCCGCGGCCGCGCACACGATTCCGGACGCTGCCACGCGCACGATTCCGGACGCGGGCCGCCGGGCCACGACCGTCGAACACCGGGGAAGCACGACGCCCCGCCCGGCCTGGAGCCGGAGCGGGGCGTCGTCCGGGGGGGACGGGCATCCCCCCCGGGGTGGTCCGGGATGACCTCAGGCGCTCTTCGCCAGTCGGAAGGCCTCGATCATCGAATCGAGCTGGCTGGATGCGCTGGCCAGCTCGGAGGCGGACGACCCCAGCGCCTCCGCGCTGGACGACGTCTCCCCGGCGCTCTGCTCCACGACCGTGATGCTCGACCGGACCTGGCTGGCGCCCTCCGCGGCATCGGAGGCCCGCTGCGAGATCTCCTGGACCGCCGAGCTCTGTTCCTCCACGGCCGCGGCGATGCCCTCGGAGATCTGCTGGATCTGCGCGATGATCGACGCGGTCCTGCCGATTCGTTCGATCGCGCCCTCGGTCCTCTCCTGGATCCCCTGGACGCGGCCCCCGATGAGGTCCGTCGCCTTGGCGGTCTCCCCTGCCAGCTTCTTCACCTCCCCCGCCACGACGGCGAAGCCCTTGCCGGCCTCGCCGGCCCGGGCCGACTCGATCGTGGCGTTGAGAGCGAGGAGGTTGGTCTGCTCGGCGATGCTCGAGATGAGGTCGATGACCTCCCCGATCTCCTGGCTCGCGTTGCCGAGCTCGTGGATGACCTGCACGGCGGCCTCGGACTCGCGGTTCGCCGTCGTGGCGACGCTCAGCGCCTCCTGAAGCTGCTGGCTGATCTCCCGGATGGAGCTGTCGAGCTCCTCCGCGGCGCCGGCCACGACCGAGACGTTTTCGGAGGCGCCGTTCGATGCCTCGACTGCGTGGGCACCCTGAGCGCGAGTCCGGGTGACTCCATGGGCGATCTCCTCCCCGGACGAGCGGACCACCTGCGCGTGCTCCGCGACCCCGCTCGACACCGACCGGATCTCGTTCATGATGACGCCGAGATCCGCGACCGCCTGGTTCACATTCGACTTCAGCGTTCCCAGGTCGCCACGGTAGTCCCCCTCGATGCGGCGGGTCAGGTCGCGGTGCGCCAGCGCCTCGAGCACGGCGCCCGTCTCCTCGAGCGGGCGGGTCAGGTTCTCGAGGGTGAGGTTGAGGCCGTGGATCAGCTGGCGGAAGGCACCGGAGAAGCGCTCCGCATTGCCTCGTTCGTCCAGCATGCCCTCCGCGGCGGCCGCGACGAGACCCTGGGACTCCCCGACCAGGCCGGACAGGGTCTCCCGCATCTCCACGAGCGCGATCCCGACCGTGTCGACATCGGAGCGGGGAGAGAAGTCCACGCCCAGGTCACCCTGCGCGATTGCCGAGGCCATCCGGGCGACCTGCCTCTGCCCGTCGACCATCGACACGAAGGCCTCGCCCAGCTCTCCGAGCTCGTCCTCCGAGTCGACCTCGACGGAGACCTCGGTCCGCCCCTTCACCATCTCGCGAGCCGCGGTGGTGAGCGCGGTCAGGGCGCGCTCGATGTACCGAGCCAGGACGACGGCGATCGAGATCCCGAGGGCGACGATCAGCAGCGAGCCCCAGACCACCGACGCCTGCAGGAGGCGACGCGACGAGGCGGCCGCGGCCTTCCGCTCGACCATGAAGTCGTGCTCCGTCGCCATCGCGTCGGCGAAGACCTGTCGCATTCCACCGAACTGTTCCGGACCGTCACCGTAGATCTCGTGGCCCGCCACGTCCTCCATCGTCGCGTCGACGCCTACGCGTCGGCGGAGCGCGATCCCCGGCTCCGTGATGCCGCTGCGCCACGCGGCGGCGCGCTCTTCCAGATCCTGCCAGCGAGCCATCTGGATCGGAGTGTCGGCGGTCAGGGAACGCAGCGTCGCGATGCTGTTCGCGAAGGCTGACGCGCCATCCTCGTAGGGCCCCAGGAACTCATCCCGTCCGGTAACCAGGAAGCCCCGGTACCCGGTCTCCATGTCGACGAGCCCCGCGAGCGCCGCCCGCGTGGCCTCCATGACCTCGTTGGTGAAGTCGACCTTCGCGGCGGTCTTCGCGTTCTGGCCGGTGATCCGGTACGTGAAGGCGGCCTGGATCGTGGCGAGTACGAGGATCAGTCCGAAGGCCGCGATCAGCTTCGTCTTGAGAGGTAGACGCTTGAAGAGGTTCATCGTTCGTCCATGCAGGGGATGATGGTGGGTCGGGGGATCCGTCGATCCAAACGGATCCTGCCCGGGGAAGCACCCCGTAACCGACTGCCGCTCCACACCTTGGGGGCGCCGCAACGGGATTCTCGACCGGGGGGGACGATCGGCTGACTGAATGTATCGTCAGATAGCGTCGGGCCCTTGAGCCCCGGACGAACGGTGCCGACCCGTCTTCAGCGGTCGTCCCGCTTCACCCGCACCCGCTTTCCCTTGATTGGCGCCGTTTTTAGCGCCTCGAAGACCCGGTCCACCACGTCGTCCGCGATCTCGACCAGCGCGTACTTGTCCGCGATGTGGATCGTTCCGATCTGGTAACCGGAGACCCCTGCTTCGCCGGTGATGGCCCCGACGAGGTCCTTCGGCCGGATCCCCTTCTGGCGACCCGCCGCGATGAAGAGCCGGCTCATCCCCGGAGTCCGGCGTCGACCTGCCCCGGCCTCCCCGCGTCCACCCGACCCGCCTCCGCGGGGCCGGTCGCCCCGGTCGCCCCGGTCCCGACGCGAGTGCCCGGGCGGTCGCGCCTCCGGGATCTCCTCCTCGTCCGCCACGCCCTCTCCGAGCGACGCCTCGTGAGCCATCTTCACCGCGCCGAGGGCGAGGTCCCAGAGGTCGAACTCCTCCCCCAGCGATTCGATCACGACCCGGAAGGGGTCGAGCCCTCCCTCGAGGATCGTCTCCCGGAGCCCGGCGCGGGTCAGCTCCAGTCTGCGTGCGCGAAGGTCGGCGACGGTCGGGAGCGACTCGATCGCGATCCGCTGGTGCGTCAGCCGCTCGATGTTGCGCAGGAGCCCGTGCTCGCGGGGGTCGGCGAGCGTGATCGCGACGCCCTCACGGCCGGCCCGTCCCACCCGCCCGATGCGGTGGACGTACGACTTCGGGGCGTTCGGAACGTCGTAGTTGACGACGTGCGTCAGGTGGGAGATGTCGATCCCGCGCGCGGCCACGTCCGTCGCGACGAGCAGGTCGACGGAGCCGGCGCGGAGCTTCTTCATCACCCGCTCCCGCTCGTCCTGCGACATCCCGCCGTGCATCGCCTCGGCGCGGTAGCCACGGGCATTCAGCGACTCGACCAGCTCGTCGACATCGTTGCGAGTGCGGCAGAAGACGATCGCCGCCTCGGGCGACTCCAGGTCGAGGACCCGCCCCAGCGCGGCGAGCTTGTGGG
This sequence comes from Longimicrobiales bacterium, assembly GCA_028280525.1. Classification (GTDB taxonomy): domain Bacteria; phylum Gemmatimonadota; class Gemmatimonadetes; order Longimicrobiales; family Gaopeijiaceae; genus Gaopeijia. The sequence continues at coordinate 22,988 of JANQLR010000154.1, read as the reverse complement.
GGCGTCGGACGAGGTAGGCGCGCTGTTCGATCAGCGGCCCGTCGTCGGAGTCGGTCGGTTCGTCGGTGATGCGTACCTCGACCGGGTCGGTCAGGTACTTCTGCGCGATCTTCGAGATCCGCGGGGCGAGCGTCGCACTGAAGAGCAGCGACTGCCGCGTCTCCGGAAGCTCCGCCACGATCGCGTCGAGGTCGTCGGCGAAGCCCATATCGAGCATCTCGTCGGCCTCGTCGAGGACGAGCACCTCGATCGTGACCAGGTCCAGCGTTCCCCGGCGGATGTGGTCGAGCGCCCGTCCGGGCGTCGCCACGATCACGTCGACGCCGCGCTTCAAGACCCGCAGCTGCTGTCCGAACGACTGCCCGCCGTAGATCGGCAGGACGCGGATCGACATCGCCTTCCCGTAGCGGTGCACCGCCTTCGCCACCTGAATCGCGAGTTCCCGCGTCGGGACCAGGATCAGGCCGGAGGGTGCCGGGCCCCCGCGGGAGATCCGCTGGAGGAGGGGGAGGGTGAAGGCCGCGGTCTTCCCTGTCCCGGTCGCGGCCAGTCCGAGCACGTCGGAGCCGTCGAGGATGGGGGGGATCGCCGACTCCTGAATCGGCGTGGGCTCTTCGTACCCCACTTCGGAGAGGGCGCGCAGGAGGTCGGGGCCGAGGCCGAGGTCCGCGAAGGAGACGCTCGGGCCGGCAGAGGGGGAATCGGACATCCCCGAAGCTAACGGGAGCGGCGGCAGGGGAAGCGCGGCCTGTCCCGGATCGGCCGATGCGCGTAAGGTTGCTCCCCCGCACTCCCGACCTGACCCGGAGCCGTCCGCGTGGAAGAGACCGTGCCCATCTTCGACATCGTCGCCATCGGCGGCATGCTCGTCTTCATCGCCGCGGCGCTGCAGATCACTCAGTCCAAGCACCCGGTGGAGTGGCCGGCCTGGCTCGTGCCCGCCGTCCTGGCGGTGCCGCTGACCGCCTGGGCCGCGGTGGCCTTCCTCCAGGAGGGTCCCTTCGGCTTCATCGAGGCCCAGACGGGATCCCTCTGGGGAATGCTCACCTGGCTCAATCTCCTCATGGGCCTCGGGGTCGCCTTCTTCCTCCTTCAGAATCGCGCTCGGGCCGCGGGCATGAAGTCGGAGGTCTGGGTCCTCATGGTGGCGTTCACCGCCGGGCTGGGGCTCCTCGTCATGCTGGCGAGGATGCTCTACATCGAGAGAGCGGCCCGTCAGCGAAGCGCGTCGAGCAGCTCTCGCGGGTGATCGATCCGGAGGTCGGGGACGACCCCCTCCGGCGTATCTCCGTGACCGTATCCCCAGCTCACCCAGCAGGTCCGTACCCCGGCCGCGGCGCCGGCAGCGAGATCCTGCGGTCCGTCTCCGACCATCACCGCCCGCTCCGCCGGGACCCCCGTCTCCGACAGCACGTGCAGGACCATCTCCGGCGCCGGCTTCCGGGGGATGTCGGGCCGTTCCCCCACGACCACCTCGAACCGGTCGCCGATTCCCAGCTGTTGCAGGAGAGGACGGACGAAGCGGTCCGCCTTGTTCGTGACGACGGCGAGGCGGTGGTCGGAGAGGGCCTCGAGGAGCGGGACGACGCCCGGAAAGGGGCGCGTGTGCAGGGTCGATCGAGAGGCGTAGTACGACTGGAAGGCGGCCTCGGCCGACGCCAGCTCCCTGCGCGAGGCCTCCGGAAACGCGCGCTCGATCAGTCGCCCGAGCCCATCCCCCACGAAGCCGATCACGGTCGCCACCTCGAAGGGGGGGAACCCGAGCCGAGTCCGCGCGTGGTTGACGGCGGCGGTGAGATCGCGGCTCGAGTCGACGAGGGTGCCGTCCAGGTCGAAGACGACGAGGTCGATGCCGTGCAGCCGGCTCCCGGTCACCCCCCGAGCCCCACCCGATCGAGCGTCTCCAGCACCACCGGCCAGAGCCCCGGCGTCCACTCGCGAATCGGCGCCATCCGGTGCAGCACCTGTGCACGGCTCACCCCGTGCTCGATCCAGGTCCCGCCGCCGTTCCCACGGTTCATCAGGAGGCCCTGGAAGCGGTCGAGGGCGTTCGCGAAGCGGGCCGTGGGCGTCTCCTTCGCCTCGAACTCCTCCCAGACCTCCCGGGCGGCGATCGCCTGGTCCTCCGGGAGGAGTCCGAAGATCCGCTCGGCCGCCGCCCGTTCCCGCGCCTCCTGACCGACCTGCGCCTCCGCATCGAAGGCGAAGGCGTCCCCCGCATCGATCTCGACCACGTCGTGCAGGAGGACCATCCACTGTGCGCGGGGGAGGTCGGTGCCCTCGGGCGCGTACTCCGCGAGGATCGGCGCGAGCGTTGCGAGGTGCCACGAGTGCTCGGCGCTGTTCTCCAGACGTCCGCCTCCGATCAGCGAGATTCGGCGCTCGACTGACTTCAACCGGTCGAGTTCGAGGGCGAAGTCGAGCTGGGCGGCGAGGCGGGGGGAGGGATTGGGCGGGGAGGACATGGCGAGCCTCTAGCTCGTCAGTCGGATCGCGTAGACAGTCGGCCAGAGCTTCCCGGTCACCAGGAAGGTCTCCGTCTCCGCGATGTAGGCGATCCCGTTGAGGACGGCCCCGGGGTCCGGTGGCCGACGGGTCTGAAGGGTGATCGCCGAGAGGTCGAGTTGGCCCACCACGCGGCCCGTCGCCTTCTCGATCCGCACGATGCGATTCGTCTGGTAGACGTTGGCGTAGATGAACTCGCCGACGCACTCGAGCTCGTTGAGGCTGAAGACGGAGATTCCGGAGGAGGTCACCTGGATCGAGTCGAGCGCCGCGAAGTCGGCCGGGTCCCGGCGGACGAGGTGATCGCCGCCATTCGACATGAAGAGCGAGGCGCCGTCGTAGCACAGCCCCCACCCGTCCCCCGAGTAGTCGGCCGTTCGGGTGGGTTCGAGCGTCGATGCATCGTAGAAGAAGGCGCGCTCCGCCTTCCAGGTCAGCTGCGCCAGCTCCTCCCCGACCTTCGCGAGGCCCTCGCCGAAGTAGGCGGAGTCGAGCCGGGTCTCGGCGAGCACCTCCCCGGACTCGATGTCGATCCGCCGCACCGCGGATCGTCCGTACTGCCCGGTGCTCTCGACGAGAACGCGCCCGTCGACCAGCAGCCCCTGCGTGTACGCCGTCGTGTCGTGCGCGAAGGTCGCCACCACCTCGTACTCGATCGACGGTGGAGGCTCGGGAGGGGCGTCACAACCCACGAGGAAGAGGAGGGCCGCCAGCAGCCCGCGGCCGGTCCGGGCGTTCATCGTCCGTGGATGGGGCGGAGGAGGGCAGACTGGGCGGTGGGCCATGGAGTAGAGGGGGAGAGGTGGAGTCGGGGCCAAACGATACCGCCGCGACCCGCGGAGGTTCGCGGAAACGCTGGCGAGCCGCACCCCCGCCCCGTACGGTGGACTCCCCCCCGGCGGGGAATTCCCCGTGCGTGCCCCCCGTACCCGAGAGTCGAATGCGCCCCGTCCGCGCCCTCCTCGCGCTCACCGCGACGCTGCTCGCGGCCACCCCGCTCACCGCACAGGAGGGGACGCGTCTCCTCCGCGACCCCGCGGTGGGCCCGAACCACATCGCCTTCGTGCACGCCAACGACATCTGGACGGTGGCCCGACGTGGGGGCGCCGCCATGCGGCTGACGAGCGACGAGGGGGGCGAGACCGCGCCCGCCTTCTCCCCGGACGGCTCGATGATCGCCTTCAGCGGTCAGTACGCCGGCAACACCGATGTCTACGTCGTGCCGGCGACCGGGGGGCAGCCGAAGAGGCTCACCTGGAACCCCAGCGCCGACGTGGTGCAGGGGTGGACCCCCGACGGGCGGATCCTCTTCCGCTCGGGGCGGGAGGGGCAGCCGACCCGCTCGACGAAGTTCTTCTCGGTGTCGCCCGAGGGCGGCCTGCCGACGGCGCTCGCCATCCCCCGCGCGGACAACGGACAGATCTCCGAAGACGGGAGCTTCGTCGCCTACCAGGAGGTCGGCTTCTGGGATCCGGGCTGGCGCAACTACCGGGGCGGGCAGGCGCAGCCGATCTCCGTCGTCGACCTCTCCGACTACTCGCGCCGCTTCACTCCGTGGGAGGGAGAGCGGCACGTCGAGCCAACGGTGATGGACGGCGTCGTCTACTACATCTCGGAGCGCGACTACGCGGGGAACGTCTGGTCGTGGAACCCCGCCTCGGGAGAGGAGCGGCAGCTCACCACCCACACCGACTTCGACGTCATGTCCGTCGATGCCGGCTTCGGCACCGTTGTCTACGAGCAGGGGGGCTACCTGCACGAACTCGATCCCGCCACCGGCACCTCGCGTCAGATCGTGATCGAGGTTGCGGGGGACCAGCGTTGGGCCCGCACCCGGTGGGAGGAGGTCTCCCCGGCCCGACTCCGCGATCCCCGCCTCTCGCCGACGGGGAAGCGTGCCCTCTTCGAGTATCGCGGCGACCTCTACACCGTCCCGCGCGAGGAGGGGAGCTGGCGCAACATCACTCGGTCGCCCGGGGTCGCCGACCGTCACGCCGTCTGGTCGCCCGATGGTGCGCACATCGCCTGGTTCAGCGACGAGAGCGGGGAGTACGAGCTGAACATCGCCGACCAGGACGGAGCCAATCGCCGTCGCATCGCGATGGGGGAGGCGACCTTCTACTTTCGGCCCACCTGGTCGCCGGACGGGTCGAAGCTCGCCTTCACCGACACCGACTACCGCGTCCTCGTCCTCGACCTCGAGAGCGAGGAGGTGGCGCACGTCGACACCGATCGCTACGCGCACCCCGAGCGCTCGATGAACCCGGTGTGGTCGCCGGATTCCCGCTGGATCACCTGGGCCCGTCGCCTCGACAACCACCTCCGCGCCGTCTTCGTGCACGACACCGAGAGCGGCGAGACCTCGCAGCTCACCGACGGGATGGCCGACGCGATCGATCCCGTCTTCGACGAGTCGGGCGGGTACCTCTACTTCCTCGCCTCGACGAACTACGGGCTGAATACCGGCTGGCTCGACATGACGTCGTACGACCGGCCCACCACCTACTCGCTCTACCTCACCCTGCTGGCCGACGGCACGCCGTCGCCCTTCATGCCGACGAGCGACGAAGAGCCGGTCGAGGAGGACGGGGAGGGCGAGGACGCCGGCGAAGACGAGGGCGAGGCGGACGACGCGGTCGTGATCGACCTCGACGGGGTCGCCGAGCGCATCGTCGGCGCTCCGGGGATCGGCACGCGCAACTTCACCGGGCTCGTCCCCGGTCCCGAGGGGCACGTCTTCGTGACCGAGTTCAAGCCCGGAGAGGGGACGATCCTGCATCGGTACGAGGTCGAGGACGCGGACGCGACGGAGTTCGCGAGCGGGATCAACGGCGCCTGGGCCTCGGAGGACCGGAGTGCTCTCCTGATCCGCGACGGCGCCCAGTGGAAGATCGTGGACGCCGCCGGGTCGCCCCCGAACGGCAGCTCGGGCACCCTCTCCTTCACCGGCCTCCGTCACGAGGTCGATCCGCAGGCCGAGTGGCGGCAGATGCTCCGGGACGGATGGCGCTTCATGCGTGACTTCCTCTACGTCGACAACCTGCACGGGGCCCCCTGGGACGACGTCTGGAGCTGGTACGAGCCGTGGCTCGACGATGTGAACCACCGCTCGGACTTCACCCACCTCCTCGACATGCTCTCCGCTGAAGTCGCGGTGGGGCACTCGTACGTGCGCGGCGGGGACTTCCCCGACCTCGACGCCCCGGGGGTGGGGCTTCTCGGGGTGGACTTCGAGGAGGCGGACGGGGGCTACCGCATCGCGACGATCTACACCGGGGAGTCGTGGAACGGCACGCTGACCGGTCCGCTCGCGCACCCCGGGATGCCGGTCTCTGCGGGCGACTTCCTGGTCGCGATCGATGGCCAGCCGCTCGCCCCGCCGACCAACCCGTACGAGCTCCTCGAGGGGACCGCCGGACGGACGATCACCGTCCACGTCAACGACGCGCCGACACTCGAGGGCGCCCGGGAGATCGTCGTCGAGACCACCCGCTCCGAGGCCGGACTCCGGCGGTGGGCTTGGGTCGCGGAGAATCAGCGCCGGGTGGACGAGCTGAGCGACGGCCGCCTCGCCTACGTCTGGCTCCCCAACACCGCACAGGGCGGCTACACCTACTTCAACCGCATGTACTTCGCGCAGCAGGACCGCGAGGGCGCCGTCATCGACGAGCGCAACAACGGTGGAGGGTCGGCGGCCGACTACATCGTCGAGGTGCTCGACCGCGAGCTCTTCGGCTACTTCAACTCGCGCGCCGGCGACAAGAAGCCTTTCACCCAGCCGATCGCCGGTCTCTTCGGACCGAAGGTGATGGTGATCAACGAGCGCGCCGGCTCCGGCGGCGACCTCCTCCCCTACCTCTTCCGCTTCCACGAGGTCGGCCCGCTCGTCGGGACGAAGACGTGGGGCGGCCTGGTCGGAACGTGGGACACCCCGCCCCTCCTCGACGGCGGCAGCTTCGTCGCCCCGCGCGGCGGGTTCATCGATGCCGACGGGAACTGGGCGGTCGAAGCCGAGGGCGTCGCGCCGGACATCGAGGTGCGGAACGATCCTGCCGCCGTGATCGCAGGGGGGGATCCCCAGCTGGAGCGGGCGGTCGCGGAGGCTCTGCGGCTCCTGGAAGACCGCGTCGCGCCGATCCCGACCGAGCCGGCGCCCCCGGTGCGGTATCGACGGCCGGGCGGGGGGCGGTGATGGCGCTACCGGACCTCCAGAACCCGGGTGGCGGACACCTCTGCGCCCTCGGATCGCATCGTCAACGTCAGGACATGGGCACCGGGCGCGAGATCCTCGGTCGCCAACGTCAGCGCCGTGCGGTGCACCTCTCCCGAGGACGGCTCGGACCAGGCGATCCGCACCTCCGCGGGATCGTCCGATTCACCTGAGCGCATCTCGAGCTGGAACCGGATCTCCGTGCCTTCGGGGACCGCGTACGCCTCCCAGTACAGCCCGACCTCGTCCACGCCGTCGAGCACCTCCGTGGGGTGCATGAGCGAGACCGCGGCGAGGGTGGAGCCGGGTTCACGGAGGCCGGTGGGGCGGTAGAGCAGGAGGTCGGAGATCCCTGTCCCGGTCGTCGGCAACGGAGAGATCGCCTCCCGGTGCCAGACGACGACCGAGTCCGACGGCGCCTCGAGCCCGGCGATCTGCCAATCCGCCCTGGTCGTCGCGAGGAAGACGACCCGGCGGTCCATGAAGGGCGACTCCAGCACCAGGGGGAAGCTGTCCGGAGCGTCCGAGAGGATCAGGTGGGCCCGGGTGGTCGAGTCGACGGGGGCGTCTCGGGCAGTACCGGCGACGGCGATCTGCATGGCTCCCGCGCTGTCGGCCCGGAAGCGGGCGATCTGGGTCTCGGCCTGGACAAAGGGCGCGTACGGCGGGGTGTACCCTTCGAAGGCCAGGCCGGCGTCGAGGGTCCAGACGGGATCGTTCAGCTGATCCGACTCGAAGTCGGGCAGGAAGTGGTAGCGTGCGGCCTGCCGGGAGGTGTACCAGAGGTACCCCGGGGAGACGAGTTCGTAGGAGTCCCAGGGTCCCCTTCGGGCATGGATGATGTTCATGTATTCGGATCCCTCCGGATGCCATCCTCGGCGGTCGGCATGGGACCAGGCCACGACCCACGCGATCCAGCGGATGCCCCGTTGGACCGCCACGGTCCTCCGGTCATTCCCGGCGACGATCCACAACGGGTCTCCGAGCCAGTAGATCCGCTCCGACTCGCGGAGAATCGAGGGACAGTTCTCCTCGGATGGCCGTCGCCAGAACCGCGGCCAGCCTTCATAGTCCATCAGGGCATACCGACCGAGCTGTCCCGTCGTATTGAGGATCTCGCAACGCACGCCCTCCGGAACCAACGTCCAGGCCTCGTCGATCACCGTCTCAGCGCCCATGAGGTCGCCGGATTCGGCCAACGCCGTCGCGCGAAGCAACATGCATAGCCACCCGTCCGCCTGGCACGCCGCCAACCGAGCAAGAGCGCTTCCGGTCTGGCCGAGCGTCAGATGGAAGTGGACGAGGGTCAGCCAGGCGGTCCCTGAGGTGGGCCAGGCCTCAACCACCTCCTCTAGCTCCTCGATGAATGGCTCCGGACGAGCCCGGCAGTCGTAGCTGCGCGTGCATCGCGGGACTTGGAGCGGGCCGAAGAAGCACTGAGGGTCTCCTCGGTCGGGCGAACAGTGTCGGACAGCTTCCGACGATTCGGAGGGTGCCGCACTCATGAGCCTGAGCGCGTGCTCCTTGTTGCGCTCAGTATGGCTCCGAAAGGCCGACCGGATCTGACCTCCCACCTCCAGCGTGTCCGCGGGATGCGGTGCCGGTCCGGACAGGACCAGCACGGCGGCCAGGATCGTGAGCACGGAACTCCCTCCAAAGGGCAGGAGTGACAGGGCGACCACAACCGTCGACTGCGCCGTCGACCGCTGAACCGAGCTTCTCCGATCGACAACGCGCTAAACGCGCGTGCCAGTGAACCGAACGAATACTGCCGGGTCGACACCCGCGAAAGCCGAGACGGGTTCGACGGGGCTTGAGCCGGGTGGTCCGCTTGCAGCCTCTGCCCTTCACGAGGCACTGTGGGTGGTGCGGCTTGACTGCCGCATCGGCTCGTTCGACTCCCAGCCCAGGCCCACATGCCTCGCCTCTCAAGCCGGCTCGCCGGTCTCTTCGGCACACTGGTGTTCGCGATCACAACCGCCGGTCCCGGTTCGGCGCAGGCGTCCGGAGATTCCTCCACGCCGATCGCGCAGCTCGCCCTCGAACTCGACCTCGAGATCGGGTCGGTGGACGGGGTGGAGGACGCCTTCACGCGGGTCGGCCGCCTCCTGCCCCGCGCGGACGGCTCGGTCCTCGTGGTCGACAACGCCGAGGCCACGATTCTGGAGTTCGACGCGGAGGGCCGTCGCATCCGCCGCATGGGGCGCCGCGGCGAGGGACCTGGCGAGTTCTTCGTCCCCAGCCGTGTCGGTTGGTGGGGCCACGAGGGGGCCTTCTGGGTGACCGACATCTTCGAGTCTCGCCTGACCGTCTTCTGTCCGACCGGTGAGGTCTCGCACACACGTCCCCTGCGACTCGACGGCCGGCGGACGGTGAACTGGGAAGAGATCGATTTTCACCTCTTCCCGGACACGACCGTGCTGGCGCTGGACCTCCGAGCTCCCATGGGCGGAACGTGGAGCCTCTCGCTCGCGCGTGCGGACACGGACAGCACATCGACTCGTCTCCTCTCCCTCGACCGGACCGAGCGGTCCGTGCCGATACCCAACCTCACGCCGAACAGCGGCGGATCGCTCCGCGACCCTATCCCCGACGGGCCCATGGTCCGCTTCTCTCCGTGGGGCGACTTCGTCTTCGTGGTGACGAGGGACGAGCCGACCTCAAGCTCCGAGGCGCGGGCCACGGTTCGGGCGGTCCGGCCCAACGGTGGTGTCGCGTGGACCGCGAGCCGACCCCGGCCTGTCATCCCGGTCCCGGAACCGCTCCGCGACTCCCTCGTGGGTCACTGGCAGGAGAGGTTCCGGAATAGCGCTCTGTACGAAGGTGTCCGACCCTCCCGACTCGACGCCTTCGTCGAGGAACTCCTGGACCTCCCCGCCTACCACCCACCGATCGTGGCCGCCGTCGCTTCCGGCGACGGGGGGATCTGGCTCGTCTGGCACCCCGAGGGCTCCACCGCCGAAGCGACCGTCTTCGACGCGGCGGGACGAGAGACCGCGACGGTGTCGATCCCCGCGATGACCGCCGCGGGTCTGGCCGCCGTCGAAGGCGAGTTCGCCTGGTCGATCGAGGAGGGGCCCTTCGAGGTGCCCCTGGTGCGCCGCTTCCGGATCGTCGAGCGGTAGCCTACTCCGACCGCAGACTCTCCGCCGGATCGACCCGCCCCGCCCTGCGCGCCGGAACCATCGCGGCCAGCAGCGTCGTGACCAGGAGGAGCAGCGGCACGACCACGAAGGTCAGCGGATCCCGGCTCTCCACTTCGAAGAGGAGGGTGTCCAGGAGGCGGCTGCCCACCAGCGCGGCGGCCACGCCCAGTACCGTCCCCACGCCCGCAACGACGAGCACGCCGCGGAGCACCAGCCGCGACACCATCGCCCCGTTCGCACCGAGCGCGATGCGAACGCCGAATTCGGGGACGCGGCGCCGGACCGTCTGCGCGGTCACCCCGTACACGCCCGCCATTGCGAGGATGAAGGCGAGCACTCCGAAGGAGTTGAAGACGAAGAGGAGGAAGCGGGCGTCGATCGTCGACTCGTCCACGACCTGCTCGAAGCTCCGCAGCCGGAGGATGGGGAGGCGTCCATCCATCTCCGCCACGACGCCTCGGAGTGCCGCGTCCAGGTCGACCGGGGTACCGGCCGTCTTCAGGACCACCAGCTCCGAACGGGCCAGCTCCTGACCGAGCGGCTCCCAGATCTCGGGGTCCGGGTCGAGGACGAGATTCCCCTGGTGCTCGTCGCCGACTACCCCGACGACGGTCCTCCAGACGGAGTTCTCGTCCGGTTCCCGGTCGAAGGTGACCTGCTCGCCCACCGGGTCCCGACCGGGGAACCACCGCTCGGCGAAGGTGCGGTTCACCACCGCGACCGGAACGCCGTCCCGGCCGTCCCCGGGCTGGAATCCCCGCCCTCGCAGGAGCGGGACGCCCATGACGTCGAAGTAGCCGGGGGAGGAGGAGCGGTGCCGGACGTCGAAGGCGACCTCGCCGGATTCCCAGCTCCGCCCGACCACCTGGCTCGTCCACCCGGAGAAGGTGAGGGGGATCCCCGAGGTGATCGCCGCCCGGTCGACGCCGGGGAGCGCCTCGATCCGCTCGACGAGTCCGTCCCAGAAGGCCAGCACCGCGTCGCGATCCCCATACGGCGAGTCCGGCAGCGACATGCCGAAGACGAAGACGCCCTCCGGGTCGACCCCGGGGTCGACCGCCTGAAGTCGACCAAAGCTGCGGCTCACGAGCCCGGCGGCGAGGACGAGGACCACGGCGAGGGCGACCTGGACGGGGACGAGGCGATGCCCCGCCGGACGTCGGCGCTGAACGGAGCTGCGTCCGGCACCCTGCAGGACGCCACCGAGTCGCCCCCGGGAGGCGGCGAGGGCGGGCCCCGCCGCGAAGAGGAGGACGGTCAGGAGAGAGGCCGCGACCGCGAAGAGGAGGACCGGCCCGTGAAGCCCCATCTCCGGTCCTCCGCCGATCTGCACCGGTCGCAGCGCGGCAACCCCGCGAATGCCGAGCCACGCCAGTCCGACACCGAGCACCCCGGCGAGCGTCGCCACGAGCATCGCCTCCGCGAGCAGGAGTCGCGCGATCCGGCGACGCCCCGCTCCGAGCGCCCGGCGCACCGCGAGTTCCCCGGTGCGGGCGCCGGCTCGGACCAGGAAGAGCGCCCCCACGTTGACGCACGCCAGAAGGAGGAGGACCAGCACACCGGCGGAGAGCGCTCGGATGGGGCGTTCCAGCGAGCCGGCCAGCCACCCGCGGAAGGGGGTGAATCCGGCGAACATGTTCCGGTTCAGCGTCGGGTGCTCCTCCTGGAGCTGCAGCGCCACGGCGTCGAGCTCCGCGCGGGCCTGTTCCGCCGTGGTGCCGTCCCGCAGTCGGGCGATGCCGCGCACGAAGTGGGCCCGTCGGAACCACGCCTGATCGCGGAAGCTCGGGTCCCATCCGTACGGACTCCACAGATCCACCTCCGACGAGGGGAATCGGAACTCCTGGGGGAGCACAGCGGTGATCCGGAAGGTCCCCCCCTCCAGCTCCAGCGTCCGTCCGACGGCACCCGGGTCGCCGCCGAGGTCGTTCAGCCAGAAGGCGTGGCTCGCCACCACGGTTCGCTCCCCGGTGTCCCAGGTATCCTCCCAGGTGGGCAGGCGTCCGAGAACGGGCCGCGTGCCGAGGAGGTCGAAGAAGTTGCCGGAGACCTGGGTGAAGCCGACACGCCGGGGCTCGGGGGCGTCCAGCCAGATCCCGCTGCCGACCTCCTCCTGGTAGGCCGCGACGTCCTCGAACCCCGAGACCCGCTCTCTCCAGTCGAGGACGTTCGCCGGTGCCGCGGTGGCCTGCTCCCAGCCGAAGTCCGGATTCCGCTCCCAGAGCGAGACGAGCCGGTCGGGTTGGTGGAAGGGAAGGGGGGCGAGGAGCACCGCGTGGACGGCGCTGAAGACCGTCGTCGCCATCCCGATGCCCGCGCCGAGGATCAGGACGGAGGCGATTGCGAAGCCCGGCGCCCGCCGAAGCGAGCGGATCGCCCCGCGCACGTCGTGTCGCACTCCGTCCAGCTCGATCCCTCCACGCTCCGACTTTCCCATCGCTCCCCGCCTCCTCCCTTCGGACCCCTGTGAATCGAGGCGCTGCGCCCCGAACCGTCCCACCACCGCGGATCTCACCGCGCCACCGATCTCCCGAAGGCGGTGACGGAGGAGCGCACCGCCCCCGCCCCCGGCGAACTCCCGATCCCGCTCCATCGCCGTTGCAAGCCACTCCTCCCCCAGCTGCTCGCGGAGGGGGCGGGGCTGCAGCTTCAGGAGAAGCCGATAGAGGCGGCCGCTCCGCCCCGGGTCATCCATCGGCGACCCTCTCCGTCCGGAAGGCGCGTGCTGCGTCGTCCCGGAGCAGCGCCTCCATCCGCCCCAGCTCGACCGCAACGGCGTCGCGACCCGCCGCGGTGATCTCCCAGTAGCGACGGCGCGCATCCGCGCCCTCCGGCCTCGAGTCGCTGAGGCGGATCCGCCCCTCCTCCTGAAGCCGCTGAAGCGCCAGGTAGAGGGCGCCGGTGGAGGGTGTTTCCCGGTCGTCGGTCCGCTCTCCGATCGCCTTGAGGATGCCGTACCCGTGCATGGGGTCGGCCCCGAGGCTGAGGAGGATGTGAAGCGACAGGGGGGTCAGCGGTGTGGGCATGAGTATCTCTGGGCTCAATGCATAAACGATAGATACATTTTTGAGTGGTGTAGCGAAACGCGCAAGTCCGGGCGGGGCGGAACGATCGTCTTCTCATGCATCATGAGATCAAATATCATGATTACATGAGAATCACAGCCACCGTCACGGACGTCCTGCGCAACTTCTCCGACTACGTGAATCGCGTCGCCTACCGTGGTGAGCGATTCGTGCTGACGCGCGGTGGGAAGGAGGTGGCGGAACTCGTGCCCTCGGTCCCGGCGGGGAGCCGTCTCGCCGACCTCCCGGAGATCCTCCGCTCGCTTCCGCAGCTCGACGTGGACGACGCAGAGGCGTTCGCGCGCGACCTCGACGCCGTCCGCGAAGCCGGAAACGCGGATGCTCCCACGGATCCATGGGCGTCCTGATCGACACCTCCGTCCTCGTTGCGCACGAACGGGGGCGCCTCGACCTCGATCGCGTGTCCGACGAGTTCGAAGGCGAGTGGGCCGATGCGCCCTTCTACCTCTCCGTCGTCTCCGCGAGCGAGCTGCTCCACGGCGCCCATCGTGCCCGGGATCGCGTCGTTCGTGCGCGGCGCCGCGCCTTCGTCGAGGGTGTCCTGGATGCGTTTCCACTCCTCCCGATCGACCTCATGACGGCTCGAACGCACGCCGAGCTCGGCGCTGAACTCGCCGACCTGGTCACCCCGATCGGAACGCACGATCTCTGGATCGCCGCGACGGCACTCGCGCGCGGGCTCGATCTGGCCACGCTGAATGCCCGCGACTTCGGCCGTGTGCCGGGTCTCCGGGTCGCGGACTGGAGCTGACCACCCGGCGGGACGTCCGCAGTCCGCGCCGAAGATCGATCCGGCGGAACGGCTTGCGGGAGAGGCGGAGGACCGCGAAGCTCACCTGTTATTACGAACATCTTCGTACTCAGGTGGCCCATGTCCTCTCCCACTTCCCGGCTCGGAGCCCTCGCGCTCCTCACGGCCCTCGCAGCCTGCTCCGAGGACCCCTCCGAGGTGGCTCTCGTCCCGATCGTGGCGGACTCCGCCGGGATCACGCTTCGCGAGTACCCCCATACCGACGCCGATATCGCGCCGTGGTCCGTGGACCCGACCCCCGTTCTCCAGATCGGCGCGCTCGAGGGCAGTGGCCCCGACATCTTCGGAACGATCACCACCGTGAAGCTCGATGCCGATGGCTCGGTGGCCGTCGCCGATGAACAGGCCGGCGAGGTGCGGCGCTTCGGAGCCACGGGCGAATTCCGGGGTGCGTTGGGTGGCCTGGGTGAAGGTCCGGGGGAGTTCGCTTCCTCGGTCTACATCCTGCGGGTCGGCGGCGACTCGGTGGTGGCGTGGGACGGGAGGCAGCAACGGGTGTCGGTGTTCGTGGGCGACACCTTCGTGGAGAGCTGGAGCCCCTCGGGCGAGCTGATCCTCTCCCGGACGGTCCTGGCCGGGGACCGCCTCTTCGGAGAAGCCACCGCCCGCCTGGAGGGCATGCCCGAGACGGGAATGAGCAGGCCCGGGAGTCGCGTCGTCTCCGTCCGCGCAGGCGACAGCCCCGAAACGCTGATCGAACTCCCGGGGCACGAGCGATACCTCGACATCCAGATGGCCGGCGGCCGGATCGCCGGCATCGACGTCTTCCAGACGCCCTTCGCGCGGGGGCCCTTCTTCGGCGTCGCACTCGGAGACGACGGGCCGCGCATCGTCGGGGGAGAGAACGACCGGCTCGTCCTGAAGGAGTGGGACGCCGCGGGCGGACTCGTGGCCATCCACCGCTTCCCGCAGATGGACCACCCCATCACGGACGAGGAGCTGACCGCCGCCCGGGAGACCGTAGCCGCCCGCTACGACGAACCCGGGCCGCGGATGCAGCTCGAGATGGACGCGGTCGAGTCCAGCGCCCCCGACTTCATGCCGGCCTTCGACCGGGTGTGGCCCGACGATGCCGGCCGCCTCTGGGTGCGACGGTCGGCGAACCGGGAGGGCGCGGAGGAGTGGCTCGTCCTTCGGATCGACTCTGGACTCGAGCCCGTCGGACGGATTCGTCTCCCGGACGGCTTCAACCTCTCCGACGTGAGGGAGGGGCTGCTGGCCGGCTCGTGGCGCGACGAGTTCGAGGTGCCGCACGTGCGCGTGTATCGGCTGCTCGAGGAGTAGTCGAGGCCCTTGCCGCCAGGCTGAATGGAGTGGCCTGTCGCGATTGCACCGAGGCCAAGAGTACACCATTATTACATACATCTACCACGGGGTCGCCCATGCCGCTCAACATCAAGAACGCCGAGGTCGAGCGTCTCGTCGCCGAGGTCGCCGAGCTGACCGGTGAGTCCAAGACCCAGGCGATCCGGCAGGCGATGGACGAGCGACTCCGGCGAATCCGGATGCAGCTCGAGCCCCGGGTCCGCCGGGAACGGTTGGATCGGTTCCTCGTGCGCGAGGTCTGGAGTCGCCTGCCCGAGGGGGCTCGTGCACCGACCAGGGACGAGCGCGAGGCGATCCTCGGGATCGGACCGGAGGGCGTTTGAGCGATGATCGTGGACAGCTCGGCGATCGCGAGCATCGTCTTCCGGGAGGAGGGCTACGAAGGCGTCCTCGAGGCTCTCGCTTCAGCCGATATCGCAGCTGTGGGCACCCCGACGCTCACCGAGATCGGGATCGTGCTCGAAGCGAGGTTGGGCGATGACGCGCCGGGCCTCCTGGAGCGGGTTCTGGACGAATTCGCGGTACAGGAGATCACATTCGGATCGATCCACTGGCGAGAAGCTGTCGATGCCTATCGGCGCTTCGGGAAGGGGCGACATCCCGCGGCCCTGAACTTCGGCGACTGCATGACGTACGCGGTCGCGCGGCTCGCGGGCGAGCCGCTGCTCTGCGTGGGAGACGACTTCGCACGGACGGACCTCGAACTCGTCGAGGTCTAGAGCCCGCCCGGGCGCTAGATCGCCTCGCCGCCCACCGTGATCCGTCGGTGGTAGTCCACCTGTCCGAGGTGCCACCCGAAGTGCCACGTCAGGTGTGCGAGGAAGGCGGCCGACGAGGCGTGCCCCTCGAGTGACGCCGGGAGCTGTCCGGGGTAGTCTTCGAGGAGCCGGGCGTCCGGGATCCCGGGCAGGGTACTCCGGAGCGTCTCCTGGCACGCTCGGATCTTCCCGATGATCTCCGCCCTCGGAACCTCCCGGTCCCCGAACTCGGCCGGGCGGTCGCGCACGTACCCGGTCCCGCCGAGCACGGCGCCGACGAAGTGCTCGAGGTTGCCAGCGAGGTGCAGCGCGAGGGTCCCGATCGGGTTCTTCACCGTACCCGGCGTGGTCCACAGGTGGCCCTCGTCGGGGTACGCCTCGAGCTGACGGACGAGGCGCTCGAGTTCGCGAACGAGGATGTCGGCGTAGGCCGGACCGAGGACGTGTGAACTCATCAGCGGGCTCCTGAGGGCAGAGGGGGTGATCGACCTCCGTGATGCGGACCCACGGATGGTTCCCGAGTCGACGGATCGCAACACCGCGGACATCCCGTTGGGGAGGTTGCGGGTACACGTCGCGGCCAACGATGTGGGCTCGCCCGAGGTCCGGTGACGACGGCGTGCGCGGACCCACACGTGCGTGGGCTCCGGGCGGTGGGGTGGTCGACGTCACCCGGAGGTACGGTCCGCCCTCCGCCGTTCAAACCGGGGCCGCCAGACCCCCAGCACCACGTTCGCCACCGCGATGGCCCCGACGAACCAGAGGGATCCCCACTCCGGGCCCTGGCGCGCACCGAGCGCCGCGAGCTCCGTGAGAGGCAGTTCGCCCGCCAGTGCCGCCCGCGCCTGCTCCGCCGCTCGATCGATTGGAGCCTGGATGGCGGCCACAGTCACCTCGAGGACCAGGAGGCCCGTCACGAGCTTGGCCCACGCCCAGTCGGCGCTGTGGAAGGCCGGGACGACCGCCATCGAGAGGAGCCCGCTCAGCACGACCAGCGCCATCGAGGGAAGCGGGCGCCACTGCGCGACCGACGCCATCGCCCCCCGCAGCGTCTCGAACCGCTCCAGCTCGGACGGTTCGGGGAGGGAGGCGTGCAGAACGAGGAGCGCTGCGATCGCGCCCAGGAATCCGATCGACCCGATCTCGTGCAGGAACTTGAGGAGTCGGCGCATGTCCGGGGCGGGGGAGGGGAGGGGGTCGAGTGACGCACCCTACCCGGAGGGCGGTACCACGGTGCCCGGGTTGACCTCACCCCCCGCCGCGACGGCGTCGGAGCAGTCGGTCCATTCCGTGGATCCGGATCCGAACGAGCTCCTCCCCACTCAGGTCGTCCCACCCCTCTTCGCGGAGTTCACGCACCATCTCCGGGGACACTCCGTGGATCCTGAATCGCACCGCCTGCTCCAGCGACTCCGGGCGTGCCCCCTCCTCGGCCATCGCCTCGACGAACGCCTCGCTCACCCCGTGGATCCGTAGAGAGAGCAGGTCGTCGAAGTCGGGCGAGCCCATCTCCCACCCGGCGACGGCCTCGACGAATCCCGGCGTCACGCCATGAATGCGTGCGGCGACCAGGTCGTCGGGCGCGAGCGAGCGGTCGAAGGCGGCGCGCATCTCCGCGACGAACGACGCGGTCACGCCGTGAATGCGGAAGGCGAGAAGTTCGTCCGGGTCGAGCGCTCCCAGCCCCCAGCGGTCGAGGTCGTCGATGAAGGCGGGGGTGACACCGTGGATGCGGAAGGCGACGAAGTCGTCCAGATCTCCGTCCATTCCCCGCTCCCGCATCGGTACGACGAAGTCTCGGTCGACCTCGAAGATCGCGGACGAGATCAGCTCGTCGAAGTCGGGTCGCGAGAAGCCCAGATCCTCCAGCTCCCGGACCGTCCGGGGGGAGATCCGGAAGAGTGCGGCCGAGAACAGCCTCTCATCGTCGTCGTCGACGCGTACCCCCACCTCGCGCATCTCCTCGGCGAAGCCGGGCGCGCCGTAGAAGGCGAGCTCGCCCATTCCGCGCTCGTCCCCGATCTCGCCGGTGAAGACGATGCGCCCCGCCGGTGCCTCGAGCGTCCAGTCGACCCGCCCCTCCTGCCGGGCGGCGTGAGCCCAGATCGCCTCGGCGTCCGCCTCGGGGAGCGACATCCCCCAGCTGCCCCAGCTCTCCCCGTCCAGGATCACCCGCACGCGGGGCTCCCCATCCTCGCTCCATCGGGCCAGCCAGCTCCCCTCCATATCCTGTGCGTCGAGCGGTGCCGCGACGACGACCCCGAGTGCGATCACCGTCCATCCGAGCCCCTTCATCCCGACCTCTCCATCCCGTCGTCCCCGGGCAGGCCCCTCGCCTCCCCACCGCTGCTGAGATGCCGGGGGGAGCCACTCGGTTGGGAGAGGGTGTCGGGAGCTCGGGGCCGGGTCGTCGCTCTCCCCGCACTCGGCTTGCCCCCACCCGCCCGCCCCCGCACGATGCCGGACCCGACCCGTGCACCCGCACCCGCGCCCGATCATGACCGCACCTCGCCCGCCCCGACCCCTCGGCCTCGCCACCGTGATGCTCCCGGCCCTCGCGCTCGCGGCCTGGACGCCCACTCCCGCCTCCGCCCAGGACGCCGCCTCCGTCGCCTCCGCCCTCGCCCTCCGCGAGATCGGCCCGGCCGTTGCCGGCGGCCGCATCGCCGACATCGAGGTGAACCCGAACGACCGCACCGTCTGGTACGTCGCCGTCGGCTCCGGGGGCGTCTGGAAGACGACGAATGCGGGGATGACCTTCGAGCCGATCTTCGACGATCAGCCGAGCTACTCGATCGGGGAGATCGCCCTGGATCCGTCGAACCCGGAGGTCGTCTGGGTCGGGACCGGGGAGAACGTCTCCGGCCGCCACGTGGGCTGGGGAAGCGGCGTCTACCGGAGTCGGGATGCCGGCGCAACGTGGGAGAACATGGGCCTCGAGGCTTCCGAGCACATCGGGAAGATCCTCGTTCACCCGGACGACTCGGACGTGGTGATGGTCGCGGCCGAGGGACCGCTCTGGTCGGCCGGCGGGGAGCGGGGCGTCTACCGCTCCGAGGACGGCGGAGCCACCTGGACCCCGGTCCTCACCATCGATGAGAACACGGGGATCACCGACCTCGAGTTCGCTTCCGACGACCCGAACACCGTCTACGCCGCGGCCTACCAGCGCCGTCGGCACATCTGGGGCTTCATGGCGGGCGGCCCGGAGTCGGGGGTCTGGAAGTCGACGGACGCCGGGGTGACGTGGCGCGAGGTCACGACCGGCCTCCCCAGCCGCGACATGGGGAAGATCGGCCTCGCGGTCACCCCGGCCGATCCGGACCGGGTCTACGCCACGATCGAGTCGAACGGGGGCCAGCAGGGCTTCTACCGCTCCGACGACCGCGGCGAGAGCTGGTCGCACATGAACACCTACACCTCGGGCGGGACCGGACCGCACTACTACCAGGAGATCGAGGCGTCGCCGCTGAACGCGGACCTGGTGATCCAGATGGACGTCTTCTTCCAGGTCACCCGGGACGGCGGCGCGACCTTCGACAACCTCGAGACGGCGCGGGACAAGCACTCGGACAACCACGCCCTCTGGATCGACGATCGCGACGACCGGCACATGATCGCCGGGAGCGACGGCGGGCTCTACGAGACCTTCGACGGCGGCACGACGTGGCGGCACTTCCCGAATCTGCCGATCGCGCAGTTCTACAAGGTTGCGGCCTCGAACAGCGAGCCCTTCTACGAGGTGCTCGTCGGGGCGCAGGACCTCGGCACCCTCTGGGCGCCGTCGCGCACGCAGACCACGGAGGGCGTGCGCAACGAGGACTGGCTCGTCCCGCTCGGCGCGGACGGGTACGGCGTCGCCTTCGACCCCGAGGATGCGAACACCGTCTACCACATGACCCAGCAGGGGAATCTGGTCCGGACGGACATGGAGCACGGCGGCGACCTGTCGATCCAGCCGCAGCCCGCACCGGGTGAGCCGGCCGAGCGGTGGAACTGGGACTCCCCCCTCCTGATCTCCCCGCACGACGGCGACCGGATCTACTACGGCTCGCAGCGCCTCTGGGTCTCGGACGACCGCGGCGACTCGTGGACCGCCATCTCCGGCGACCTCACCACGAACACGAACCGCTACACCCTCCCGTACATGGGGCGGGTGTGGGAGCTCGACGCGCTGCACGACAACGGCGCGATGTCGAAGTACGCCACCCTCACCACGATCTCCGAGTCGCCGGTCGCGGCGGGGACGATCTACACCGGGTCGGACGACGGGCTGATTCACGTGACGACCGATGGGGGTGCGACGTGGACGCGCGCGGCCGACCTCCCGGGTGTGCCGGAGCGCTCCTTCATCAACAAGGTGGTCGCGAGCGAGCACGACGCGAACGTCGTCTTCGCCCTCGCCGACGCGCACAAGTTCGGCGACTACACGCCGTACCTCTTCCGGTCGGACGACCGGGGCGCCTCGTGGAGCTCGATCCGAGGCGATCTGCCGGATCAGGAGATCCCGTGGGCGATGCAGCAGGACCACATGGCCGAGGGACTCCTCTTCCTCGCCGCCGAGTTCGGGCTGTACGCCAGCGTGAACGGCGGGGAGAACTGGACCAAGCTCGACACGGGGGCCCCCACGATCGCCTTCCGCGACGTGCAGCTCCAGCGACGAGACGACGACGTGGTCGGTGCCACCTTCGGGCGCGGCGTCTGGATCCTCCACGACTACTCGCCGCTCCGCGAGGTCGCGATGGGCGCGACCGATGTGGCGACCGGGGGCATCATGCCGGTGCAGGATGCCTGGTGGTTCGTCCCGTGGCAGACCAACCAGGCGGCCGGGCGTCCGACGCTGGGCAGCACCGCGTGGAATGCCCCCAACCCGGCCTTCGGAGCGGCGATGACCGTCCACGTTCCCGAACTGCCGGAGACCTCCGCAGCCGAACGTCGCGACGCGGAGCGCAGCGCGCGGTCTGCCGGCGGCGATGTCGACTTCCCCGGCTTCGAGACGCTCCGCGCCGAGGGCGAGGAGGAGGCCTCGCGGGCGATGGTCGAGATCACCGATGCCGCCGGCACCGTGATTCGCCGGGTCGGCGTGCCGGCGCGCGCCGGGGTGCACCGGGTCAGCTGGGACCTCCGGCATCCGGCCACCGACCCCGTCTCCTTCTTCGTCCCGACCTTCCGACCCCCCTGGGTCGGCGAGTCGCAGGGTCCGCTCGTGGCGCCGGGGAGCTACCGGGCACAGCTCGTCGTCCTGACGGATGGCACCGCGACCCCCGTCGGGCCGATGCGCGACTTCGAGGCAAAGCCGGTCCCGAACGCGCCGGAGGGCGTCGACTTCGTCGCGGCCGCCGAGCACCGGCTCCGGGTTCACCAGCTTCGTCGCCGGATCTCGATCGTCTCCTCCGAGATGGGGCAGGCGGCCGAGCGCATCCGCTACATGCGCGCCGCCCTCGAGCGGACGCCCGGCGCCGACCCAGCGCTCTATGGGCAGCTGAAGGGGCTCGAGAACGCCCTCGCCGCCTTCCGCCTCCGCCTGCAGGGCGACCGCGTGCGCGGCTCCCTCGACGAGGCCAGTGCGCCGTCGATCTCGAGCCGCGCCGGTCGCGCCTCGGTCGACGGGACGATGGAGGGCCCGACGGCGACGATGCGCGAGAACCTCGAGATCGCCGAGCGCGACTTCGCGGTGATTGAGCCGGAGATCGCGGACTTCCTGGAGGGGGAGATGATGCGGGTGGAGGAGGCGCTCGCCGAGGCGGGTGCGCCCTGGACGCCGGGGCGCAGGATCGGCGGGTGAACGGACCCCGGTCCGCTCGCGTCACACCGCCCTCCGCCGCCCTCACCCGCGAGGGGCTCGAGGGGCTGAGGGCCCGGCTCCAGCGGCTGCGCGCGGAGGCGTTCGCCGGTGAGGAACGGCATCGCGACCTTCTCGATGCCGTCCACCCGCAGAACCGGCTCAGCGCCCGGAACCTGATCCACTACCTGGTCCTCCGCCGGGTGGATATGCGGGCGCTGCAGAGCGACCTCGCCTGGCTCGGCCTCTCCTCGCTCGGCCGGAGCGAGGCGCACGTCCTGGTGAGTCTCGATCGGATCCTGGGCATGCTCACCCTGGCGCTCGGCGAAGCGCTGCCGTCGTACGACGAGGCGGCCCCGGTCGGGTTTCGGCAGGGGGACGAGCTGGTCCGGGAGCACGCCGAGCAGCTTCTGGGACCGGCCGGTTCGAAGCGATCCGTCCGGATCGTGGTGACGATTCCCACGGACGTCGCCGACGACGCGTCGCTCGCGGCCGATCTGGTCGAAGCCGGAATGGATGTCGCCCGGATCAACTGCGCCCACGACGACCCGACCGTCTGGACGGCGATGATCGAGCGACTGCGCACGGCTGCGGAGGCGGCGGGGCGGTCGATCCGAATCCTGATGGATCTGTCGGGCCCCAAGCTGCGGCTCGACGACGTCGGCGCCGATGGCGTGGCCCGGGTACGGCAGGGCGATCGGCTCCTCCTGGTACCGACCGGGCAGCAGGCGGCACCCGACGTCCGCGATGGGGAGCTCGTCGTCACCTGCCCCGTCGACGAGGTTCTCCGGGACGCCCGGACGGGCGATCCGGTCTGGTTCGACGACGGCACGGTCGGTGGAGTGATCGAGGAGGCTGCGCCCTCCGGGCTTCGCATCCGCGTCACCCACGCACCCCCACGCGGGAAGAAGCTGCGTGGAGGAAAGGGGATCAACCTCCCCGAGACCGTCCTGGACGTACCCGGACTCCGGGACGACGATCTCGATGCGCTGAGCTTCGCGGCCGAGCATGCCGACGCCGTGGCGCTCTCCTTCGTGCAGAGCGAAGACGACATCGCCCGGCTTCAGTCGGAGCTGGAGACGAGGGGTCGACCGGATCTCGGCGTCGTCCTCAAGATCGAGACGCGCGTCGGGTTCGCGAATCTGCCCCGGCTTCTCCTCGCGGCGATGCGGTCCCCCCGGTACGGCGTCATGATCGCCCGCGGCGACCTCGCCGTCGAAACGGGATTCGAGCGATTGGCCGAGGTGCAGGAGGAGATCCTCTGGGTGGCTCAGGCGGCACACGCCCCGACGATCTGGGCGACCCAGGTCCTGGAGTCGCTCGCCAAGCGGGGGACCCGCTCGCGCGCGGAGGTGACCGATGCG
>JANQLR010000152.1 GCA_028280525.1 Longimicrobiales bacterium | reverse complement strand
CGGGGCGGATCATGTTTCAGGGGGTCGGGGGGGACGGGATCGGACCGCGGGGTTCACCGCGCCAGCGCGGGAGTTCCCCCGGGGCGCCGCCAGGGCGGGGGCGACCCGCGAGCCCCCCCGCCCGTGCCCCCCCGCCCGGAATCCCCCGTCAATCCCCCGTCAGCCTCCCCGCAGCGACGTGGCCGGATCGACCCGCGCGGCGCGGCGGGCCGGCAGCCAGGCGGCGAGCGTCGCACTCGTTCCGAGGACGAGGAGCACCGCGCCGGTCGTCACGACGTCGAGGCCCTCCACCCCGAAGAGCAGTCCCTCGAGCAGACGGGTCGCTCCCAGGCTCGCGAGCACGCCGACGGCCGCCCCGGCGACGACCAGCAGGAGCGAGTCCCGAAGCACCATGCGGGTGACCCCGCCGGCGCCGGCGCCGAGGGCGATCCGCACACCGATCTCCCCGCGACGCTGTGACACGGCGTACGAGATGACCCCGTAGAGGCCGATGCACCCCAGGACCGTCGCGATCAGCGCGGCGACCAGGAGGAGCGTCATCGTGAAGGTGCGCCGCACGAGGGAGCGGTCCACCACCTGCTGAAGCGTGCGCGTCGAGGTGACGGCGACGCTGGAGAGCTCGGCGGTGAGCGCGTCCTCGATCTCGGCGACCAGATCCAGCGGTGGTCGACTCCCGCTCCGCACCACCAGGGTGCCCGCCGAGCTGACGCCCCACGCGGGCCGGACGTCTCCGACGGGTCGAAGGGGGAAGTAGACGGTGGGGGGAGCCGGTTGGTCGAGCCCCTGATCGTGGACCGCTCCGACGACGCCGGACACCCGGTGATAGGGAGGCTCTCCCCGGCCCGCGATCGCACCCCGTCCGAGGGCGTCGCCGTCCCAGAAGCGGTCCGCGATCCCCTGGCTCACGATCAGCTCGTCACCGGCCGAGGCCAGACTCGCCGACGTCATCGGGCGGCCCTCGACGATCGGAATGCCCATCGCCTCGAAGTACCCGTCGCTCACGAAGCGGGTGACCGGGCACGGCCGGGCCTCTCCCGCGGCAGGCACGTGGCCCTCGTACGAGAAGCCCCAGCATCCGGCCGGTCCGCTCATCGGGAGCTGGTTGGTGACTCCGGCCGCTCGTACGTCCGGGATCTGGCGAACCCGGTCGAGTGAACGCTGGAGGAACTCGACGATCTCCACGTCGCCCGAGATCTCCCACCACGGCAGCCGGTAGTCGACGGCGACCGCGCCGTCGGCGACGAACCCCGGACTCACGTTCGAGAGCGCACGGGCGGTCCGGACCATCAGTCCCGCCGAGACCAGCAGCACCACCGCGAGCGCCATCTGCAGCGCGACCAGGGCGCGGCGTGCCCGGCTTCCGGCCCCGCGACTCCCGCCGCGATCCCCGTCCCGGAGCGCAGTGACGTCCCCGGCTCGGTCGCCGACGGCGGGGAGGAGGCCGAGCAGCGTTCCGAGGGTGAGCGAGAGGAGGACGGCCACCCCGACGCTGCGCAGGTCGATGCCGATCGTCTCCATCCTCGGGAATTCGGCCGGAGCCATGGACTGCAGGACGGGGAGGGCGAGGGCGGCCAGCGCGAGGCCGACCGCCGTCGAGATCGCCGCGAGCGTCAGGCTCTCCCCCAGGAAGGTTTCGACGACCCGCAGGCGGGAGGCGCCGAGGGCCCGTTGGACCGCGACCTCCCGTCGCCTTCCCTCCGCACGCACCAGGAACAGGTTGGCGACGTTCGCCGCCGCCAGCAGGAGAATCACCACGACGGCGCCCAGGACCGCCCAGAGGGGGCGATCGGCCCCGGCGAGAACGACGTCGCGAAGCGCCGCCGCCTCCCCCGTGAACCCCGACATCTCGATGAACCCTCCGGCGTATGCGCCCGGCATCGCCTCCGGGAACTCCGCCACCAGCGCTGCCATCTCCCTCGAGGCGGACGCGACCGTCGCCCCGGGGGCGAGTCGAGCGAGGACGGGGATGTAGTGCGAGTTCACGGGGGCGGCGGTCGGATCGAGCCTGCGCGGCACCCAGAGATCGACGCGCTCCTCGGGGAGGTGCACGCCGGGAGCCATCACCCCGATCACCTCGTGGATGTCACCGCTCAGGTTGAGTGAGCGACCGATGATGTCCGGGTCGGCCCCGAAGCGAGTGGTCCAGGTCTCGTGGCCGAGGATGGTGACCGGGGCGGCTCCCGGATCGTCCTCGGCCTCGTCGAAGAGGCGCCCCAGCACGACCTCCGCCCGAATCACGCGAAGGAAGGAGGTGGACACCCGCGCGCCGTCCAGCGGGGTCGCGGAGCCGTCGTCCCCCAGCAGCGTCGGGGCGGACGAGGCGTAGTTCCCCACCGCCTCGAGTTCGCGTGCCTGGCTCGCGATGTGGAAGTACCCCGCGACGGAGGTGGGCCAGGTCCCCTGTGCGTCGTAGAGGGGCACCGGGTGGCGCAGGACCACGAGGTCGTCCGCGTCGGGGTAGGGGAGGGGTCGCAGAAGGACGTGATCCACGACCGAGAAGACCGCGATGGCCGATCCCAGCCCGATCCCGAGCGTCAGCGTGGCGAGAGCCGCGAAGCCCGGTGCCCGCATCAGGCTCCGGACGGCGCGGCGGAGTACGTGCATCCCGCGTCCCATTCCGACTTCCTCACTCATCCCGGCGTGGGGCCGCAGCTCGAGGCGGCGAACCGTCCACGCGTCACTCAACATCCCCCGCACCAACGAGAGCGGCCCCGAGGGCGGGCCTTCCCGCTCCATCGCCTCGAACTCGCTCCGCCACTCGCGGAGCCAGGCTCCCCGGACCCGTCCCGGGACCAGAAGTGCGGCAAGGCGGAGGCCCAGGCGGACCAGGGTTCCGGGGCCGTGACCGGTCGAGCCGTTCACCGCGCCGGAGACCCCCCGAAGAGCCGCCCCTGCTCACGGATCCGGTCCCA
>JANQLR010000136.1 GCA_028280525.1 Longimicrobiales bacterium | reverse complement strand
GTACGGGCCCCAGGTGACGCGGTGCTCCTCGAGGATGGGTCGCAGCTCGGCGAGGGTGCGGGCGCCGACCCAGCTCGCCAGCACCCCGGCGATCTCGCGGCGCGCGCGGAAGCGGTTCCCTTCGTCGGAGAGGTCGAGGGCTAGCGCTTCCCCGAGGGCGTCGAAGCGGGGTTCGAGCCCGGTCGCGCGCAGGAGTCGACGCCACTGCGAGCCGGTGAGCCCGACGATCATGATCCGCTGCCCATCGAGCGTCTCGAAGTCCCGACCGAGCGCGCCGAAGAGGTAGTTCCCCGCCTTCGGTCGGTCGGCCTCCGCGGTGCTCGCCTCGCCGAGGAAGCCGAGGTGCCCCATCGTCGCGAGCGCGACGTCCTTCAGGGCGAGCCGAACGAGCTGCCCCTCGCCGGTGCGGGCGCGGTGGCGCTCGGCGGCGAGGACGGCGGTGGACATCATCGTCCCCGTGATCAGATCCCAGGCGGGGAGGACGTGGTTCACCGGGGCGGCGTCGCCCTCCGGCCCCGTCATCGCGGGGAGCCCGGTCTGGGGGTTCACCGTGTAGTCGACCTCGGAGCCGCCGTCTCGACGCCCGACGAGGTTCACCATGATCAGGTCGTCGCGGTGCGCGCGGAGCGCCTCGTAGTCGAGCCAGCCACGGGCAGGGAAGTTGGTGGAGAAGATCCCGCCCTCGTCGCCGGGTGCGGTGATCAGCCGGGTGAGGAGTTCCTGCCCGGCCGGATTCCGCAGATCGACGGCGATCGACTTCTTCCCCTTGTTCAGCCCGGCCCAGAAGTAGCTGCCGCCCCCCCGGGCGAGGGGCCAGCGCCCGTAGTCGAGTCCGCCCCCGATCGGGTCGAAGCGGATCACTTCCGCTCCGAGCTGGGCGAGCGTCATCCCGCCGAGGGGGGCGGCGACGAAGGCGCTCCCCTCGACGATGCGGAGCCCTGCGAGAATTGCGCTCACAGGTGGCCGTCCTCCCGGAGCCCGTCGATCTCCTCCTCCGTCATCCCGAGAAGGCCGCCGAGGATCTCGAGGGTGTGCGCCCCGAGACGCGGGCCGAGGTGGCGGATCTCTCCCGGCGTCTCCGAGAGGCGCGGGAAGGTGTTCGGGATGATGAGCGTCTTCTGCCGGAGCTCCTCCGTGTCGAAGGCGACGATCGACTTGCGGCAGTGGAACTGCCGATCGCCGAAGATGTCCGCGATCGTGTTCACCGGTCCGGCGGGTGCCCCCGCCTCGGAGCAGCGGTGCAGGACCTCCTCGCAGGTGAGCGACCCGGCCCAGTCGCGCACGATCTCGTTCACGTCGTGGTGGTACTTCAGCCGCTCCTCCTGCCGACCGAAGACGTGGTCGGCGGCGAGCTCGGGCTTCCCCATCGCATCGGCGAGGCGGGCGAAGAGTTTGTCGGTCGGACAGGTGATCGCCACCCAGCGACCGTCGTGGGTCGGGAAGTGGCCGTTGGGGCAGGCGTTGTCGTTGTTGTGCGGTCCCCCGCGCTCGCGAACGATCCCGTTCGTCCCGTAGGCGGGGGCGAGCTCCCCGGTGCAGCGGAAGACGGACTCGTAGAGGGCGGCGTCCACGTACTGTCCCTCTCCGGTCGCGTCGCGGTGCCGGAGGGCGAGTAGGATGCCGATGCACCCGTACAGCCCCGTCATGTAGTCGCCCAACGTGGTCGAGCCCGGGGTCACGGGCACGCCGCGGGGCATCCCCGCCAGGTAGGCCAGCCCCCCGACGGCGTGCGCCACCCGGGCGAAGCCGGGGCGGTTCCGATAGGGGCCGGTCTGTCCGTACCCGGTCACGCGGAGCATGACGAGGCCGGGATTGATCGCCCGCAGCTCCTCCCACCCGAGATTCCACCGCTCCATCGTGCCCGGGCGGAAGTTCTCGACGAGAACGTCGGACTTCTCGACGAGCCGCTTCAGAATCGACTGGCCCTCCGGGGTGCGGAGGTTGAGCGTCATCGACTTCTTGTTCCGCGACTCGCTGAGCCAGGTGACGGTGTCGCCGAGCGAGGTGGGGGTGCCGAAGCGGCGGAGCGAGCACCCTACGCCCGGTTGCTCGACCTTGATCACCTCCGCGCCGAACTCCCCCAGGATCGAGGCGGCGTACGGCCCTGCGATGACGGTCGCCAGATCGAGGACGCGGATCCCCTCCAGCGGGAGGCGCTTCCGGGTCGTCGGGGTCGGGCCCGAATCACTCATTCCGGTTCCTTCCCTCAGATGATCTGCTGGTCGCGGAGATCCGCGAGTTCGTCGTCGCCCAGCCCGAGGACATCTCGCAGGATCTCCTCGGTGGAATCGCCGAACCGCGGCCCGAGTTGGTCGATCCGGCCCGGCGTCTCCGACAGGCGGGGAACGACGCCGGGGACGATCACCTCGCCGACGCCCTCGACCTCGACCGGCACGAGCATGTCGCGCGCCTGGAAGTGCGGATCGTCGAAGATGTCGGCGATCGAGTTCACGCCGCCGCACGGCACCTGGGCCTCGAGGCACAGCTCCATGACCTCGTCCCGGGTGTGCGATTCGACCCACTCGATCACCATCTGGTCGACGACCTCCCGGTCGGCGAGCCGGTTGGCCTGAATGCCATACCGGTCGGGGGCGGCGAGTTCGGGGCGGCCCATCGCCTCGGCGAGCCGCTCGAACATCCGGTCGGTGGTGCAGGCGATCGCGACCCAGTGGTCGTCTCGCGTGCGGAAGTGGCCGTGCGGGACCGCCACGAAGGAACCCGCACCCTGCCGTTCGCGGACCGTGCCGAAAAGGCCGTAGACGCCGGCCATCTCGTCGAGCGTGCGGAAGACCGACTCGAAGATCGCCACGTCGATGACCTGCCCCTCGCCGGTCGCCTCGCGGTGACGGAGGGCAAGGAGCGCTCCGATCGCGGCGTAGAGGCTCGAGATGTAGTCGCCGAGCGGGACGGAGCCGGGGACGACCGGTGACTCGCCCGGGAAGCCGGCGAGGTGGGAGAGCCCCCCGTACGCGTGCGCGATGTGGGAGAAGGCCGACTGCTTCCGGTAGGGGCCGGTCTGGCCGTAGCCGGAGACGCGGACGAAGACGAGGGCGGGGTTCGCCTCGCGCAGCGCGTCCCACCCGAGCCCCCACTCCTCCATCCGACCGGGGCGGAAGTTCTCGATCAGGACGTCCGATTCCGCGACCAGCTTCAGGAAGAGTTCGACGCCGCGCGCCTGGCGCAGGTCGAGGGTGACGGAGCGACGGTTGCGCGCCTCGCTCAGGAAGGCGAGCGTGCGATCCTGCTCCGCGGTCGGGCTCCCATAACGGCGGAAAGGGTCGCCGGCGACGGGGTGTTCGACCTTCAGGACGTCCGCGCCGAACTCGGCGAAGATCGAGGCGGCGTGGGGCCCGGCGAGGAAGGTGCCGACATCGAGGACGCGAAGACCCGCCATCGGGCGTCGGTCCGCCTTCTCGGAGGTGGGCGGCGGGGCTTCCGCGGTCGCGGAGTCGTCCTGCGGGGCAGGATCTGGCACCATGTCGGGGCTCCTTGGCTCCGCGGCTGCGCGTTCGGTTCGAACGCCCCGGCGGGGAGGCGCGGGGGCGTGGATTCGATGACTCGGAAAGGGTGATAGTGGTGAGCGACTCGGCAGAACGCTACCAGGCCTGGATCGGTCGGCGGCAGTCCACCGAGGACGACCTGACGCCGTCGGTGTCCGAGGGGGCCGCCGCCCTCTTCGATCGGAACGACCTGCAGGTCCGGGTCGGGATGCCGCTCCCCGTCCTCTGGCACTGGTTCCACTTCCTGCCTCGGGCTCCGCAGCACCGACTCTCCGAGGACGGCCACCCCGAGCGGGGCGACTTCATCCCGCCGATCCCCCTGCCACGGCGGATGTTCGCCGGGGCGCGGACGAGCTTCCTCCGTCCCCTCCGGGTGGGACGCCCGGCGGTGCGCGAGTCGGAGATCCGTGAGGTGAAGCACAAGTCGGGACGGTCCGGCGAGCTCTTCTTCGTGACCGTCGTCCACCGGATCCATCAGGACGACCAGCTCTGCATCGAGGAGGAGCGGGACATCGTCTACCGCGAGGCCGGTGGCCGGGTCGCGGCGCCGGAGCCGCGCGAGCACGGGCCGCTCCCGGAGGGAGGGTGGGAGCGCGTCGTCACGCCGGACTCGCGGCTCCTCTTCCGCTTCTCGGCACTCACCTTCAACGCGCACCGCATCCACTACGACCGGCCGTACACGACGGAGGTCGAGGGCTACCCGGGGCTGATCGTGCACGGGCCGCTCAACGCGATGCTCCTCGCCGACCTGGTGCGACGCCACGATCCGAGGCCGATCCGCCACTTCTCCTTCCGGGGGCGGGCGCCGGTCTTCGCCGATCTTCCGGTCCGTCTGGTGGGAGTTCCGGAGGGCGACGCGGTGCGACTCGAGGCGCGGGGCCCGGACGACCAACCCGCGCTCATCGCAAAGGCCGGCTTCAGCGAGGCCGAGACGCCCTGAAGTTACCATCGGGTAACTGAGGCGGAGCACGAATTCCACGCTGTCCAGTGGTCTGGACGACGGGGGGCGACGATACGGTTGCGGCCCCCGATCCCCCGACGTACGCTGGACTTGGACCCCGTCGCCTTCGCGGCGGTGGTCCCTCCGTTTCGCCCGGCCCGGGACTCCGGGTCGAGCCCCTCATCGAACGTGGGTCGTCGCTCGACGACTCCGTACCGGGCGGACGGTACTGCACCTCAGTATTGGGACCGTTGACGATGCCAGACCACCTCCTCGGAGGCGCATTTGGACGCCTTCGCGACGCCGCCGACGCACAGGCTCACCGGGAGCGGGTCCAGGCAGATCCGGGAGGGTATCACGGGGAGGTTGCCGCCTCCGAACTCCACTGGTTCGACGAGAGCGAGGGGGCGTGGCTCCGGCGAGATCCGGAGAGCGGGAGCTGGTCGGGCTTCGACGCCACCACCGGGGAGCCGGTCGAGGGGACTCGGGAGTCCGACTGGACGCCGTGGGAGACGGCCTTCGACGACGCCGAGGCCCCCTTCTTCCGCTGGTTCGTCGGCGGGCGGACGAACGCCTGCTTCAACGAGGTCGACCGGCACCTCCTGAGCGGGGACGGGGACCGACCCGCCTTCGTCTTCGAGGGCGACCGCTGGGACCCGTCCAAGAACGACGGGCGCGGCGGCCCGGTCTCGCAGGTGGAGGTGACGGTCCGGCGGCTCTTCATCGAGACGATCATCCGCGCCGAGCTCCTCGCGGGGCTCGGGCTGAAGGCGGGCGATCGCGTCGCCTTCAACCTCCCGAACGTCCTGGAGCAGCTCTGGTTCACGGAGGCCGCGAAACGGCTCGGGATCATCTACACCCCGGTCTTCGGCGGCTTCTCGGCCAAGACGCTCTCCGACCGCATCCACGACGCCGGCGCACGCGTCGTCGTCACGGCGGACGGCGGTTATCGCAACGCCGAGGTCGTGCCGTACAAGGAGCAGTTCACCGACCAGGCGCTCGACAACTTCGTCCCCCTGGAACGGGCGCTCGGGACGCTCGACCAGGTCCTCGCCGAGCACCTCGACGCGGGGAAGGCGTCGGCGATCGGAGGGGAGGTCGCGGAAGCGCTCGCCGGGGAGATCACCGTCGAGCGGAGCGACGTCATGCGCGAGCTCGGGCGGGTCCTCGCCGACCGGCGCGCCCTCGACCCGACGCTGGCGGCGAGCCTGCGCACCCGGGTGGCCCGCGCCCTGGCCGAGGTCGGCCACATCGTCGAGCGGGTGGTGGTGGTTCGCCACACCGGTCAGGAGATCGTCGAGCAGGCACGGGACCGGTGGGAGGCGGCGCTCGCCGCCGAGGCCACCGGACGGCTCCTGGAGGCGATCCGTGGCGCCGGGCACGACGTGACGGACGCCGACGGACTCGCCGCCCTCGACGACCGGACGTTGTGGAGCGTGCTCGCGGCTCGTCACCCGGCGCTCCCCGTGGAGGCCGACACCCCGCTCTTCATCATCTACACCTCCGGCTCGACCGGAAAACCGAAGGGCGTCGTGCACACGCACGGGGGGTGGCTCGCGGGGATCTCGCATACGATGCGCATGGTCTTCGGCGCCGGTCCGGACGACAGGCTCTACACGATCGCGGACCCGGGGTGGATCACCGGGCAGTCGTACCTGATCGGGGCCCCGCTCGCCGTCGGCGTCACATCGATCGTGGTCGAAGGCTCGCCGCTCTTCCCGCACGCGGGGCGCTTCTCCTCGGTGATCGAGCGACACGGCGCCACGATCTTCAAGGCGGGGTCGACCTTCCTGAAGGCCGTGATGACGGACCCGGCGAGTCTGGAAGACATGACCGCCTTCGACATGTCGGGGGTGAAGGTCGCGACCTTCTGCGCGGAGCCGGTCTCCCCGGCGGTGCAGGGCTTCGGGATGGAGCGGGTCTGCGAGCGGTACATCAACTCGTACTGGGCGACCGAGCACGGTGGGATCGTCTTCTCGGCGGCGCTCGGGGAGATCGAGAGCGTCGAGGCGGACGCGCGCACCTGGCCGCTGCCGTGGATCGAGTGCGAGGTGCGGATCGCCGAGGAGACGGACGCCGAGGGACGCGCCGTCGAGTGGCGCGCCGCCGAGGTGGGGGAGAAGGGCGAGCTCGTCGTCACCCGACCCTACCCGTATCTGGCGCGGACCGTCTGGGGCGACGCCGACCGGTTCGGGACGCCGGAGTGGCGCGGCGATCTGGATCGCTTCCGGAAGACGTACTTCGACCGGTGGAGCGGGGGCCTCGTCTATACGCAGGGCGACTACGCCCGGGCACACCCGGACGGGGGCATCACGCTGCACGGGCGCTCCGACGACGTGATCAACGTCTCCGGGCACCGCATCGGGACGGAAGAGATCGAGGGGGCGATCCTCCGCGACAAGATCCTGCGCGAGGACTCGCCCGTCGGGAACGCCGTGGTGGTCGGAGCGCCGCACGCCGAGAAGGGGGAGACCCCGGTCGCCTTCGTCATCCCGGCGCCGGGACGACGGATTCAGCACGACGACGTGACCCGCCTGAAGGGGCTCGTGCGGAGCGAGAAGGGCGCCACCGCCGTCCCCTCCGACCTTCTGGTCGTCTCCGGCTTCCCCGAGACGCGCTCGGGGAAGTACATGCGCCGCCTGCTGCGCGCGATCCTCCTCGAGCAGCCGCTCGGTGACCTGTCGACGCTCCGCAATCCGGAGGTGGTGTCCGAGATCCAGCAGACGGTCGCCGACTGGCGTCACCGGCAGGAGCTCGGGGACGCCCGCCAGATCGTGGAGAGCTACCGCTACCTGCGCGTCGAGAACCACCGGGTCGCCCCCGACGCCGAGGTCGCGGTCCTCGTGGTCGACGCCCCACCGGTGAACTCGCTCAATGAGCGCTCCCTCGACGAGCTCCTGACCGTCCTCGAGCACGTCGGGCACCGGGAGGAGACGAAGGCGGTGGTGGTGACGGGGGCGGGGAGCGCCTTCGTGGCCGGAGCCAACGTGAAGGAGCTCCTGCAGATCGGGGAGGCGCAGGATCTGGCCAGTGCGCGGACGCCCCCGAACGCCGCGCAGGCCGCCTTCGCCGCGCTCGAGGCGCTCGATCGCCCGGTCGTGGCCGCGGTGAACGGGCCGGCGCTCGGCGGCGGGAACGAGCTCGCCCTCGCCTGCAGCTACGTGGTCGCGGATCGGCACGCCCGCTTCGGGCAGCCGGAGGTCAATCTGAACCTCCTCCCGGGGTACGGGGGGACGCAGCGGCTGGTGCGGAAGCTCGCCGACCGGCGTGGCGACGACGGGGTCGCCGAGGCGCTGCGCCTGATTCTCGGGGGCCGCGCCCTCGACGCGACGGAGGCGCTCGACGCCGGGCTGATCGACGCGGTGGTGGGGACGGACGGGGTCGGCCCGGTCGCGTACGCGGTCGAGCTGTGCCGGCAGTACCTCGCCGGTCAGGGGCCGCTCGCCGCCGCGCTCGACGAGCACCGGGCGCGGGTGGCGGGTGCCGAGGCGCCGCTGCAGTGGACCCCTGCGCTCCTGCAGCGGAGCGACGTCGCCCCGACGCTCGAGCAGGCGTGCGCCGGGGGACGCGAGCGCGCGGTCGAGCGGATCCTGGAGGCGGTGACCGTCGGGGCGCAGTCGGGCCGGTCGGCCGGGCTGACGCGGGAGGCGGAGCTCTTCGCGGAGGCGGTGTGCGATCCACAGAGCGGGCCCCCCGGGATCCGCGCCTTCCTCGAGAAGCGCTCCGCCCCGCTCCCGCTCGCCCACGTCGAGGTCGCCCCGGACTGCGACGAGGCGGCGCGGCGAGGTCTGGAGGCGGCAGGGCGTCTGATCCCCCTGACCGCACCCTTCCACCCCGGGGTGACCCGGCTGCCCGACTTCATGTACGGGATGGGGGTCGCGAAGTCGGCGGAGACCGGCGCACCGGCGCATGGGGACCCCGAGGTCGCCGAGCACCTCCTCGTCGTGCCGCGGCCGCACCCGGGCCCGACCGAGGCGCTCGTCTACATGCTCACCTCCGAGGTGAACTTCAACGACATCTGGGCGATCACCGGGATCCCGGTCTCCCCGCTCGAGAACCGCGACGCCGACGTGCAGATCACCGGCTCCGGCGGGGTCGGGCTGGTCGCGGCGCTCGGAGAGGAGCTCGTGCGCGAGGGGCGGCTCTCGATCGGGCAGGTCGTCTCCGTCTACTCCGGGCAGAGCGAGCTGATGAGCCCGGATCAGGGACTCGACCCGATGGCGGCGGACTTCCGCATCCAGGGGTACGAGCGCGACGACGGGTCGCACGCGCAGTTCATCGTCGCGCAGGGCCCGCAGCTCCACCCGAAGCTCCCCGGGCTGACCTTCGAGGAGGCGGGATCGTACGGCCTCACCCAGGGGACGATCCACCGCGCCCTCTTCACCACCCTGGGCATCGAGGCGGGGAAGCGGCTCTTCGTGGAGGGCGCCTCGACCGGGACCGGGCTCGAGTGCCTGCGCACGGCGCGACAGACCGGGCTCGACGTGGTCGGGATGGTCTCGACCGAGGATCGCGCGGAGCGGGTGCGGCAGCATGGCGGTTTCCCGGTGAACCGGAAGGAGGAGCGCTGGGCCGACATCTTCACCCCCGTCCCCGACGACCCGGCCGAGTGGGCGGTGTGGGAGGAGGCTGGGCGCGACTTCGTGGCGGCGGTCGAAGCCGGCGCCGAGGGCCCGATCGACTACGTCGTCTCGCACGCCGGCGAGCGTGCCTTCTCGCGCTCCTTCCAGCTTCTCGGCAAAGGGGGCGTCCTCACCTTCTTCGGGGCGACCTCGGGGTACCGCTTCTCCTTCATGGGGAAGCCCGGTCCCGTCGACCCGGCGACGATGCTCGGCCGCGCCGGGCTGCGCGCGGGGCAGGCGCTCCTGGTCCTCTACGGTCCGGGGGCGGAGGACGGCATCCTCGACGAGGCGGCGGTGCACGCGATCGAGGTCGGGTGCTCCCGCGGCGCGCGCGTCGCCGTTCTGACCGATACGGTGCCCCAGCGGGAGTTCGTGACCTCGCTAGGCTTCGGAACGCAGCTGCGCGGTGTGGTTTCGGTGGAGGAGGTGTCGCGGCGCTTCGGAGATCAGTTCGACGCACCCGGCCCGCTCGCGCCGATGCCCGACCCCTTCCGCGAGCAGCAGGATTTCAAGGAGGCGGTGCGCCGCTTCAGCGACCGGACGCTCAAGCCGATCGGCTCGGCGCTCGCGTCTCTCCTGCGCTCGTCGATGGACAAGCGCGGACTCCCCGACGTGATCTTCGACCGCGCGGGGCGCGACTCCCTCCCGCTCACCACCTCGCTCGTGAAGCCGAACGTCGGCGTCGTCGTCTTCGGCGAGGAGCTCGCGGGGAGGCGGCTGAGCTTCTACGCCCCGCAGGTCTGGATGCGCCAGCGTCGCATCCTCATGCCGACGGCCGAGATTCGCGGCACGCACCTGAACACCGCGCGCGAATTCGCCGAGATGCAGGAGCGGATCGCCTCCGGACGCATCGACGTCGTTCCGCCGACCCCGGTCGAGCTCGAGGAGCTCGCCACCGCACACCAGGCGATGTGGGAGAACCGGCACGCCGGCGCGACCTACGTCGCGGTGCACGGCCTGCCGCGCGCGGGACTCACCACCCGAGATGAACTCTACCGAGCCTGGGCCATCCGCGAGGCGCGCGAACGGGGCGAGGAGCTCCGCAGCGTCGACACCGGCTCCGCACGGACTCTGACATGACGGACATGGACATGACCGATGTGACCCCGCCCGCCGTCGGCCCCCGACTCGCTGACCGCGTCATCCTCCTCACCGGCGCCGCGGGCAACATCGGCTCGGTGGTCTCCCGCCGCCTCCTCGGGGAGGGCGCCCGCGTGGCGATGACCGGGAGGAACCGGGAGCGGCTGGACGCCTTCGTGGAGGAACTCGTCGCGGAAGGGTATCCTCGCGACTCGATGCTCCCGTTGACCGGAGACGCCGCCGATCCGGAGGCGTGCCGCAGGGTGGTGGCGGAGACCGTCGCCGCATGGGGCCCGATCGACGTCCTCGTCAACAACGCGGGCGGGGCGGGGCCGAAGCGCACCCTGCGCGAGATCCCCTTCAGCGGGGAGGACTGCCTGGTGAGCGGGGAGAGCGAGACGCTCTTCGACTCCGCGATGAACCTCCTGGGCGGCCCGTGGCACATGACTCGCGCCGCGGTGCCGCAGATGGCGCGCGGGGGGAGCATCGTCAACGTCTCCACCATCTTCTCGCGCACGCCGTACTACGGGCGGATCCCCTACGTCGTGCCGAAGTCGGGGCTGAACGCCCTCTCGCGCGGTCTCGCGCAGGAGCTCGGCGCGGGGGAGAAGGGGCTGCGAGTGAACACCCTCTTCCCGGGACCGATCGCCTCGGAGCGGATCGAGACGGTCTTCGCGGCGATGGACGGGCTGCAGGGTGCGGAGCCGGGGACGACCTCGACCACCTTCCGCGGGATCATGACGCACCGGCGGCCCGCCGGTGAGGACGGGGCGCTCGACTTCACCTACCCGACGCCGGACGACGTCGCCTCCACCGTCGCCTTCCTCTCCTCCTCGGACTCCGACGCCTTCTCGGGTCACATGTTCGAGGTCACGAACGGGATGAAGGTCGAGGCGCAGAGCCGTGCCAAGCTGGTGTCGTGGCCGGACGACCGCCTCGTCGATCTCAGCCGGCGCGTCGTGCTCGTACTCGGGGGTCAGGATGTGGACGAGGCGCTCGTCTTCGCGCAGCGGAATGCCGCCCGAGGCGCCCGTGTGGTCCTCGCCTTCCGCTCGCTGCAGGCGGTGGGGCAGGCCCGCACCCGGCTGGCCCGGAGCGGTGAGCGCCGCATCCACCTGGAGCACGTGGACCTCCTGGTGCGCGCCTCGGTCGACCGCCTCTTCGAGTTCATCGCGCAGCGCTTCGATCGGCTGGACGGGGTCGTGGTGCTGCCGAACACCCCGAACGGGGCGCACGGGCACTCTCTCGCGGTGGCCAAGGACGAGGACGTCTCCGGCTTCGTCGAGGACGAGATCGTCGCGACCGTCGCCTTCACCTCCGCGATGGCCCGGCACCTGCGGGGGTGGGCGAAGCTGGAGCGCGCCCCCGCGGTGACCTTCGTCACCAATGCGGACGACGGGCACGGCAACCGGATGAACGAGATCCGGCGGGCGGCGATCGAGGAGATGATCCGCGTCTGGCGTCACGAGGACGCGCAGCTCGTCGAGAAGGGCGAGCTCCGCTGGGCGATCGAGGCGAACCAGCTCGTCCGCTTCGGCAACGACGAGGAGGAGAACCTCACCTTCGCCGCCGACTGGACCGCGACGTTGAACGGCCGGGTCCGGAAGATGGACATCATCAACCTCTGGGTCCCGTCGAGCATCCGGCGCTACACCGGGAAGGGGAGCATGCCCGTCTCGATTCAGCGCGTGCTCCCGGGGCTGCACCGCGGCCGGACGGTGGTGATCACCGGGGGGAGCCTCGGGATCGGGATGGAGATCGGGCGCTACATGGCGCTCGCCGGCGCCCGGGTACTGCTCAGCGCCCGCGGGCGTCCGCGGCTCGAGAGCGCCCGCGACGAGATCGCCGACGAACTCCGCGCGATCGGGTACGACGCCCCGGAGGAGCGCGTGCACATCCTGGACGGCGTCGACGTCGGAGACGACGCGGCGCTCGGGCGGCTGTACGACCACGCGATCGACCTCTTCGGCGAGGTCGACTTCCTGATCAACAACGCCGGGATCTCCGGCGCCGAGGAGATGGTGGTCGACATGTCGCTCGAGGCGTGGAATCGCACGCTGAACGCCAACCTCATCTCGAACTACTCGCTGATCCGTCGCTTCGCGCCGCACATGAAGGCGCGGGGCGGGGGGTGCATCCTCAACGTCTCCAGCTACTTCGGCGGCGAGAAGTACCTCGCGGTGGCGTACCCGAACCGGGCGGACTACGCCGTTTCGAAGGCGGGGCAGCGGGTCCTGGCGGAGATTTTGTCGCGGCATCTGGGACCGGAGATCCAGATCAACGCGGTGGCGCCCGGTCCGGTCGACGGGGCGCGGCTGCGCGGGCTCGAAGGGGCGCCGGGGCTCTTCGCCCGGCGGGGCCTCCTCATCCTCGGCAACAAGCGGCTGGCCGCGCTGCACACGACCGCGCTCGAACTCCTGAAGGGCGGGGACGAGGCGGGTCGAGCCGCCTTCTTCGCGCTGGCGGAGAACGACCTCGATGCCCTCGCCGGGCACGAGGACACGCACCCGGCGGTGGCCCAGCTGGCGGCGCGGCTGCAGAAGGGCACGGCGGAGGCGAGTGCGCGCCACCACCTGATGGACCGTCTGCTTGCGGAGAAGCTCCTCGCACGACTCCGGGTGGGCGGGCACGTCTCCGATCAGGGGGCCGAGGCCTTCCTGGACGCCCTCGTGGATCCGCCGACGCCCTTCTTCAGCCCTGCGGAGATCGAGGACAACGCCGAGAAGATCGAGCACAGCATCCTGAACCTGCTTCACCTGCACCGGATGCCGACGGATGCCCAGGTGGCGCTTTCGACCGTCTTCAGCCTCGCCGACGAGATCGTCAGCGGGGAGACCTTCCATCCCTCGGGCGGGCTCAAGTTCGACCGCTCGGTCACCGAGGGCGAACTCCTCCTCCCGCCGCACCCGGCGCAGCTCGAGGTGCTCGCGGGGAAGCGCGTCCTCCTGGTGGGCGAGGCGCTGCGGAAGGAGATCGTCCAGCTCGCGAAGAGCTACGCGGACTACGGCGTGGCGTCGCTCGACATCCTCGTGCGCGACGAGTCCACCGCTCGGGAGCTCGGGCGGCTCGTGGACGCGATCTGCTCGGTGGAGGT
Organism: Longimicrobiales bacterium; assembly: GCA_028280525.1. Taxonomy (GTDB): domain Bacteria; phylum Gemmatimonadota; class Gemmatimonadetes; order Longimicrobiales; family Gaopeijiaceae; genus Gaopeijia. Next base: position 3,739 of record JANQLR010000136.1, on the reverse strand, counting down.
GACGGTCGACACCTTCGGGGACGACGTCGAGGAGGCGATCGACGCCTGCCGCGCCCGTCGTGGCCGGATCGACGTCGTCGTGAGCACGCCCCTCACCGCGCTTCCCCTCAAGTCGCTCGTCGGGGGGGATGCGGAGGAGTGGGAGCACGTCCTCAGCCGCGACGACTTCGCACAGCTGATCGACGACCAGCTCACGCACCACTTCCGTATCGCCCGCCGCGCGGCGCTGTGGGACGGGTGTCAGATCGTCCTGGTCACCCCGGACACCTCGCGGGCCTCGACCCGGGAGGAGTTCGCCCTCGCCCTCTTCGTGAAGAACGCGCTGCACGCGCTGACGGTGACGCTCGGGGTGGAGAGCGAGCGGCTGCCCACGATGCCCGCGGTGAACCAGGTGCAGCTGACCCGACGGGCGCGTGCCGAGGAGCCGTCGACGCCGGAGGAGCTCGCGGAGGAGATGGAGCGGATGGTCGCGGCCGTCCTCCTCTGCTCCGTGCCCGCTCCGAGTCCGAAGGAGAGCCGCTACCTGGCGAGGATCTTCCGGGGGAACGCCGTCACCGTCTGAGGGCGCGCTCGAGGGAGGCGCGGGCCAGCCCACTCCCGAAGCCCTTTCGGGCCATGTGCCCGAGGCCGCGACGCCAGGCGCCGGCCCCCTCCTCCGAGAAGGGGCCGGCCTCCAGCGCGACGCGGATCTTCCGCGGCTGTCGCTGGAGCCACGCCTCGGCGACCCGGTCGGCGAGTGTGGTGTCGTCGGTCTCCATCTCCTCGAACACCTCGTCGAGGATTCGGCTCGTCACCTCCCGGTGAACGCCCTTCTGACAGAGCTCGGCCTCGAGGGCACGCCGTCCCCGCGGACGCAGCCTGAGCCGATCGCGGACGAAGGCGCGCGCGTAGTCGTCGTCGCTCTGGAGACCCGCCGCCTGCAGCGCGTCGAGCGTCTCCTCCAGGATGCGCCCGGGGATCTCCCGCTTCCGAAGCCGGTCCCGCAGCTCCCGACGCGAACGCGCACGCAGCGACAGGAGCGAGAGCGCGATCTCGCGCGCCTTGAAGCGGATCTCGTGATCGACGAGTCGGGCCCGGAGCGCCTCGTCCACCGGCTCCCCGGATCGAAGGCCGAGCTCGAGGACCACCTCGAGCGGGAGGGTGAGTGCGGAGTCGTCCGAGAGGAGGACGCGCACCCGCCCGGCGTCCGGGCCGCCGGCACGCAGCTGCGTGATGACGGGGGAGGGGGCGGGGCCGTTCACCGGGCGCGCAGGAAGGCGGTGACGCGATCGATCTCCTTCAGGACGATCGGCCCCAGTCGACGGACCTCCGGCTCGTTCTGGTGACGGCCGGCGTGTTCGAGTTCGCGCAGCCCCTCGAAGAGCGGCACGGCGTGGATGTTCCCGGAGGAGGACTTGAGCGAGTGGGCCGTCTCCACCACGCGGGTGAAGTCCATCGTCTGCACCGCCTTCGCGATCCCGGCCCGTCGCTCGTCGATCTCCTCCACGAAGAGGTCGAGCATCGTCTCGACGATCTCGCCGATCCCCGCCAGGTCCATCGCCTCCTGCAGCGAGGCGAGGTTGACGGCCGGGGTGGTGGGGGTGGCGGGCGCGTGAACTCCGGCGGGTGTCGGGGCGAGGGCCGGCGGGGCCGGGGCCGCGGCGCTCTCCGAGACGACTTCGGGGATGGGGACCGGGTCGGGGAGGGGCGCATCGACGAGCGATGCCTTTCGCATGCCCGGGGTCACGTCCCCGCCGACCTCGATCCAGAAGCGCAGCCGTTCGACCAGCTCCGTCGGCCGGAAGGGCTTCGACAGGAAGTCGGACATCCCCGCTTCGAGGCAGCGGGTGCGCTCCTCGGCGAGGGCGTGAGCCGTCAGCGCCAGGATCGGGATCTCCGCGCCCCACGACGCCTCACGAATCCGGCGGGACGCCTCCAGCCCGTCCATCACCGGCATCTGCACGTCCATCAGGATCGCGTCGAAGGCGCCGGAACCGGCGGCGTCGACCGCCTCCCGACCATTCACGACCATCGTCACCCGGAAGCCGGCCTGGCGGAGGGTGGCGGAGGCGACCTGACGGTTCACCGGGTTGTCCTCCGCGACCAGGATGTGGCCGAGCCGTCCCTCCTCGACCGGCTCGGGGTCCGGGGCGGGTTGCGCCGGATGGTCGAGTCGCGGATCGGGGGGAAGGGTGTCGAAGTCCGGGAGATCGACCGCGCTCGCGATCGCCGCGGCGGCAGCGCGGAGCAGGTCGGTCCGCGGCATCGGCTTGAGGTGGTACCCCTGCACGCCGAGGGCGCGTGCGCGACGCGCGTCGGCGGAGTCGTTCGTCGAGGTGAGGACGAGGACGCGAACGTCCCGATGTCGTCCTCGCCGGATGTGCTCGAGGAAGGTGATGCCGTCGGCCTCGGGCATCTGCACATCGGTCACGACGAGCGCCGCGGGGGTGGCCGCATCCGCCCACCGGTCGAGCGCCTCCATCCCCTCCCGCGCCGACGCGGCCCCGGTGACGGTGGCTCCGCCGTCCTGCAGGACCGAGGCGATGATGCGCCGGTTGGTCGAGTTGTCGTCGACCACGACGGCCCGGACTCCGGCGAGGTCGGGATTCGGGGCGGTCGCGGGTTCGGTGCCCGGTGCCTCGGTCGCGCGACAGGGGATCTCGAACCAGAAGGTGGATCCCACCCCGACGGTGCTTCGTACGCCGATCTCCCCCTGCATCATCTCGATGAGGCGGCGGCAGATGGTGAGCCCCAGACCGGTACCGCCGTACTTCCGCGTAACGGAGGAGTCGGCCTGGCTGAACTCCTGGAAGACGCTGTCGAGCTTGTCCTCCGGGATGCCGACGCCGGTGTCCCGTACCTCCAGCCGCAGCCGCTCGCGAGAGAGGCGGCGCACGACGATCGCGACCTCTCCGTTCTCGGTGAACTTGATCGCGTTGGAGACCAGGTTGGTGACGACCTGACGGATCCGCCCCGGGTCCCCGAGGACGTACTCCGGGACCGTCGGTTCGATGTCGAGGACGAGCTCGTTGCGGCGCTTCCCGGCGACCGGAGCCAGAACGCGCACCGCGTCGCTCAGCTCCCGGTGCAGCGGGAAGGGGATCGACTCGAGCTCCAGATGGCCGGCCTCGATCTTCGAGAAGTCGAGGACGTCGTTCAGGATGCGCAGCAGGTTCTGGCCGGAGGACTGCACGACCTCCAGGTACTGACGCTGCTCCTCGGAGAGCTCGGTGTCGAGCATGAGCTCCGTCATCCCGAGCACCCCGTTCATCGGGGTCCGGATCTCGTGGCTCATGTTCGCCAGGAAGGCGCTCTTCATCCGGGTCGCGCGCGCGGCCTCCTCGGCCATCTGCTTCATCCGCTGCGCGGCGAGCTTCCGGTCGGTGACGTCGCGGGCAACGCCCTGCGCCCCGACGATCTCGCCGGTGACGTCGCGGAGCGGACGGGCGGAGAAGGAGAGGACCCGGTCGCCCTTCGTCTTCGTCCGGTGCACCGTCTCGTGGTCGACGATCTCCTCGCCCTGCATGAGGCCGCTCAACGCCTGGAGGTCTGCCTCCATGCGCTCCGGGAGTGCCCGCTCGACGGCGTTGGTCCCCAGGAGGTCGATCGGTGCCTCGCCGTAGATCTCGTGCGCGGCCGAGTTGAGGAAGGTCCAGTTCCCCTGCAGGTCGACCTTCCAGATCAGGTCGTGCGCCGACTCGACCAGGTCCGAGTACGACTCCTCGGCTGCCTCCCGAGCCGCCTCCGCGGCGCGCAGCGC
>JANQLR010000117.1 GCA_028280525.1 Longimicrobiales bacterium | reverse complement strand
ACGGACCACCTGCCCGCGCTTTACGCCCAGTAATTCCGAACAACGCTTGCACCCTCCGTATTACCGCGGCTGCTGGCACGGAGTTAGCCGGTGCTTCCTCTGGAGGTACCGTCAGCCGATAGTGCTATTTGCACAGTCGGTGTTCTTCCCTCCTGACAGCGGTTTACACCCCGAAAGGCTTCCTCCCGCACGCGGCGTCGCTGCGTCAGACTTTCGTCCATTGCGCAAAATTCCCCACTGCTGCCTCCCGTAGGAGTCTGGGCCGTATCTCAGTCCCAATGTGGCGGGTCGTCCTCTCAGACCCGCTAAGCGTCGTCGCCTTGGTAGGCCGTTACCCCACCAACAAGCTGATACTACGCGACCCCCTCCCTCAGTAGGTGCTTTCAAGAAGAGGCACCCTTTGGTCGAAGAACCATGCGGCTCGACGACATCATGCGGTATTAGCCCAGGTTTCCCCGGGTTGTCCCCCGCTGAGGGGTAGGTTGGTCACGTGTTACTCACCCGTTCGCCACTCGGCTACAGAGAGCAAGCTCTCTGGTCCTCGTTCGACTTGCATGTGTTAAGCACGCCGCCAGCGTTCGTCCTGAGCCAGGATCAAACTCTCCATAAAGTTCGATAAAGCTCATGTGAACGTGGCATCTCCCGAAAGGAAGATACTTGTTCGAAATCTACGTTTCTTTGACCCATGCTCCCCCGGAGGGAAGCGACCGACCGGACGTAGTGCCGGAAGGCCAATGGGCCCGCTCGATTTCTCGAAACCCGAATTTTCAATCAGCCTATCTTTGTGTCCTCCAGGCACTTACGTCGTGCCCTTCGAACAAATCGCAGCGACCGTGCGTCGAGCCCCGGTTCGCTGCGAGGACCCCAACGTTACAGGTCCGATTCATCGGTGTCAACACCCGCCGAGAAATCTCTTCTCGGCCCCCGGCGCATCCCCGAATCAGGGTGAGCGACCGGATTTGAACCGGCGACCTCCAGGGCCACAACCTGGCGCTCTAACCAACTGAGCTACGCCCACCAACGGAGTCCCACAGCCCCGCCGATCCGCGAGTCACCGTGGGGTGCTTCGTTTCTCAGCGAGCATGGAAGGGTAACGCGAGGTGGGCAGTGCGTAAACCCCTCGGATGCATCTTTCTGGCTGGTTGTGATTCTGCCTGCGTCCGAGGCACTTTCCGCACACCTCCCCTTCCCCGTTCACCGTCGCGCGAGCCCCAGCCCATGGACGCCTACACGGTCTTCTTCTGCGGCACCGGATCGAACTCGTACGACTTCCAGAACACCTCGTTCTTCGAGGGCGAGCTCATCTCGACGCTCGCCCGGAACCACCTCGGGAGCGAGTTCGTCGACTGGTTGATCGTGGACGGTCCCGGGAGCGGGAATCTGCAGGAGGCCGAGAAGTGGGTGCCCTCCGGGAACTACTCGACGATCCGGGGCACCCTCACCGGAAAGGGGTGGCACGAGAACGTACAGCACGCGATCGCGGTCCTGCTCGGCAGGGACGACTTCGAGTCGCGGGGTGAACGGACCCGGAAGGAGGAACGCATCCTGCGGGCGCATGGCGTGGGAGCGTACAAGAAGGAGCGCACGAACCCGGTGGCGCGGGCGGTGCTGGGGAAGACGAAGACCCGGTACCACGACCTCGGGCCCCGCATCTCCCCTCAGGAACTACAGCACCAGAAGGTCAAGATCATGCGCGGGGGTTCGCGACCGCGATGTGTGAATGTGATCGGGTGGAGTCGGGGTGGCGTGACCTGCCACATGTTCGCCAACGCGCTCGCGCAGACGCCCGGCATGGAGACGATGCCGGTCAACATCTTCGCCGTCGACCCCGTTCCCGGTTCCGGCAACTTCGGAACGTCGCAGACCTCGCTGGGGCGAAACGTCGCCTCCTACGTGGGGATCTACGCGGCCGACGAGCGCTCCCGAGGCTTCAGCGCGGTCGTCCCCGGACTGCCGGGCGGCACCCCTAGATTCGTGACGACGATGCCGGGGCGGCACGCGACGGTGGTCGGGAATGCGGCGATCGACGGGGCAGAGGGGGTCAACACCTTCTTCGCGCCCGGCCGCGTCACGCGCGATCTCGCGGAGTCGTTTCTGACGTGGTGGGGAACGCCCCTCGGGCGCCGACTCCGACTGAGCGTGCCCCAGCTCCTCTCCGAGTACGACACGATGATCTGGCAGATGCCGGAAACGCGGGAGATGCAGGGCGAGTCGTACACCGTCCTCACACAGTGGGGCGACCGCAGCGTGGGGTTCGGACACCATGGGACATCGGTCGACATGAGCGACGTCTTCCTGCTCAAGCCGGACCCGACCTTCGTCAACTCCCACCACAAATGGCTCTTCGGTCGCCTGTACCCGAACGTGGTGCGCGCCCTCGCGAGCGGCGGCAAGACGCTGAAGGGACAGTATGCGCGGGAGTTGAGCGAGGTCGATCGGCTGTACCCGTACCTCGCCGCGCGACTGGTCAAGCAGCTCTGAGGCGTCGGGACGCCTCGCAATCGCTGTAACACGCCCGGGTGGATTCGAACCACCGACCTGCGGATTAGAAGTCCGCTGCTCTATCCAACTGAGCTACGGGCGCTCGGTGGAGAGGCGGACAACGTCGAAGCTGCCGACCACCTCTCCGGTGCAGTCCCGGGCCTCGATTCGACCGGTGATCCGGTCCCCCGTGGGGGACACGCGACCCTCCAGCCGAGCCTCACCCGGACACTGCAGGTCGTAGCCGAGGACCAGGACGATCGAGCGATCCGATTCGACCTGGCCGTACCCCTCTGCGACCAACCCGAATGAGGGGGCGCGGAAGACGGCCGTCAATGCCGACCCGTTCTGCTCCACCTCCAGCGCCCCCTCGAAGAGCTGGCCCTGGACCTCGGCACTCCCTTCCCAGACGCCGGCGACGCCGGGCACCGCACCGCCGATTCCGAGCGTTGCGCACCCGGTCGCGAGGAGGAGGGCCGGCGTACCGAACACCCGCCGCACGCCACGAGCCCTCGACGCCGTCACCATCAGATCACGTTGGGGCCGAGGGCCGGTTGCGCCACCTCCAGCCGGATTGGAAGGCCGAAGACGTGCTCGAACATCTTCGACTTCTTCTCGAAGGCCCAGTGCTCCAGGAGCAGGTCCCCGTGCCCCTCCACCTCGAGGATCACGCCCTCGGGACCGACCTCCACCTGCACCCGGGACACGCGCTGCAGGTGCTCGCGGTCGAGCGCATCCGCGACCCGCAGGATGGCGGAGAGGCGGCGTACCCGGCTCTTCTCGGCCTCCGAGAGCTCGGCGTAGAGGTAGTGCTCCTCCTTGGGCTCCGCCCGGCGGTGGTAGCGCGCCACGAGGGCGGCGATGGGGCGCTCGGGGGCGGAGAGGCCGGGGACGTCGGAGTTGTAGATGAGGTAGAGCGAGTGCTTGTGATGCCGGCGGTAGGAGATGAACTGCCCGGCGTCGTGCAGGACTGCGGCGACGAGGAGGATGCGTCGGTCGGCGGCGTCGAGGCCGTGCAGCTCCTGCAGCTGGTCGAAGAGCGAGAGCGAGAGTCGCGCCACGTGTCGCGCGTGGGGCTCGTCGAGCTGGAATCGCCGGCCGAGGGCCAGAGCGCCCTGAAGCGCGCCCTGCTCGAGCCGGGTCGCGTGCACGGCAGGACCGAGGAGGTCGTCGGCGAGGTCGAGGAGGACCCCCTCCTTCACCCCGACGTGCGGAACGACGATCTCGGTGGCGCCCCCGAGCTCGGCGACGCGGCCGTAGATGAGCGCGGCCGGGAGGATGACGTCGGCGCGGTCCTGACGCAGCCCGAGCTCCTCGATCCGCTGACGGACCGACATGCGGGAGAGTCGCCGAATCGTCGCGCGCAGCGCCTCCATCGGGAGCGTCGAGACGCCCCGCTCGTCGGGGACGCACCCGGCGAGCGCGGCGAGCGCCTCGATGTTGCCCCCGGTCGCGATGATGCCCTCGAGGCGACCTCGGTCGATGCGGTCGGGGATGCGGAGGGTGCCGGCGTACTCGCTCAGGAGCTTCCGGAAGGAGCGGGGATCCACATCGCCCCCGCCCAGGTCTTCGAGGAGCCGAACCGTTCCCATGGTGTGACTCTCGGTCCAGTGGATCCCCTTCTCGGAGATCATCGAGACCTCGAGGGATCCCCCGCCGAGGTCCATGGCGAGCCATCGGTCGGACCCGAGGTCGACACGCGAGCGGATCGCGACCCAGACGAGCCGGGCCTCCTCCGTTCCGGTGATCGTCTCGAGGTGGATTCCGCACTCCCGTCGGATCCGGTCGACCAGCTCTCCCCCGTTTCGGGACTCGCGGACGGCGCTGGTGGCGACCGCCCGGTACTTGGAGATGCCGTTGGTGTCGATGCCCCGGCGGAAGAGCGACATGGCCTCGACGGCGGCCTGCATCGTCTCCCGGTCGAGCTCCCCGGTCAGGAAGGTGTGGTGCCCGAGCCGGACCGGGACGCGCTGAACCTCGAGGTCGACCCACCGTTCCGGCGCGATGAACTCGGCCGCCGCGAAGCGGATCGCGTTGGAGCCGACGTCGATCGCGGCGACGCGGAAGGGAAAGGGCGAGGCGGAGGGGTCGCTCATGTCACCGGCGCCTCGCCGAGCGCCTCCGTCCGGATGGCGGCGCTGGCGGAGGCGGCCTGGTGCCTGCGCTCGGCGGCCTCCATCAGCTGGTCGTGGAAGGCGCGGACCTCCTCGCCGGGCCCCGGCATCCGCAGCCGGTAGCGACCCTCACCGTCGAGATCCCACCCGAGACGGTTGTCCGCGAGGGCGGTATCGAGGATCTGCAGCAGCCGCGCCTTGAGCGCGGGATCGTTCACGGGAACGATCGCCTCCACCCGGTCCATGAGGTTCCGGCGGCGCCAGTCGGCGCTCCCGATGAAGACCTCCGGACGCCCGCCGTTCATGAAGCAGAAGATGCGGTCGTGCTCGAGGAAGCGGCCGATGATGCTGACGATGCGGATGTTCTCCGACAGCCCGGGGATCCCGGGGCGGAGCCGCGAATGGCCACGCAGGACGAGGTCGATGCGGACGCCTTCCTGCGAGGCTCGGTAGAGCGTCCGGATCATCCGCGGGTCGTCGAGGGCGTTCATCTTGGCGATGATCCGGCCCCGTCCCCCGCCCCGCTGCACCTCGATCTCCCGCTCGACCATCTCGACGAAGCGCCGGCGCATGTCGCGCGGCGCCACCAGGAGCGAGCGGTACTCCTGCTCCGGCGCATGTCCGGTCAGGTAGTGGAAGAGCCGGACGAGGTCCATGCAGATGTCCGGATCGGAGGTCAGGAGGCCGAGGTCGGTGTAGAGCCGCGCGGTGTGGCGGTTGTAGTTCCCGGTCCCGATGTGCGCGTAGCTCTGGATCCTCGACCCCTCGTCCCGGACGACGAGGAGCACCTTCGTGTGCGTCTTCAGGCCGACGAGCCCGTAGGTGACGTGCACGCCGGCGCGCTCCAGCCGCTGACCCCACTCGATGTTCGCCGCCTCGTCGAGACGGGCCAGGACCTCGACCAGGACGGCGACCTGCTTCCCGGCCTCCGCCGCGCGCATCAGCGCCTGCAGGATGCGCGAGTCCTCCGAGGTGCGGTAGAGCGTCAGCTTGATCGCGAGCACCTTCGGATCGGCGGCGGCCTCCTCCACGAAGCGCTCCACCGAGGCGGTGAAGGAGTCGTAGGGGTGATGGACGAGGAGGTCCCGTTCCCGCAGGACACCGAAGACCCCGTCGGGCAGTTCGTCGCCCGGGGGCAGCTCGGGCGGCGGGACCGGCTCCCACGAGCGGTGCCAGAGGTCCGGCCGCTCCGGAAAGGGGATGCGCGAGACGTCGGTGAAGTCGACCAGGCCGCGGACCCGCTCCACATCCTCCTCGGCGACCTCCAGCTCCTCCCGCAGCAGCTCCTCGACGAGCCGGGGCATCTCGGCGGCGACCTCGAGCTTGACCGCCGCGGCGAAGCGACGCTCGCGGAGCTCCTCCGAGATCATCTGCAGGAGATCCTCCTCCTCGTCGTCGTCCTCGCGCTGCGTGTCCATGTTCCGCGTGATGCGGAAGGCGTGGACGTGAAGGATCCGGGTCCCGATGAAGAGGTGGTGGACGTGCCGCGCGACGACCTCCTCCAGCGCGATGAAGCGGCCGGGCTCGAGGAGCGGGACCCAGCGCCCGCGCTGCACCGGGACCTTCACCCGCGCGAACTGGGACTGCTCGTTGCGCGGATTGCGGAAGACGACCGCGAGCGAGAGCGACTGGTTCGAGATGAAGGGGAACGGGTGCCCGCGGTCCACGGTGAGGGGGGTCAGGATCGGGTAGATCTCCTCCAGGAAGTACCGTTCGAGGTGCCGCCGCTCCCGCTGGGTGACCTGATCCCAGGAGACGATGTCGACTCCCTCCGCACGCAGCTCCGGGACCAGGTGGTCCGTCCAGCTCCGGCTCATCGCCTCCTGCATCTCGCGGATGGCGCTGCGGATGAGATCGAGCTGCTCCGTCGGCGTTCGGCCGTCGGGAGACAGCTCCGTGACGCCGGCGTCGACCTGTCGCTGAAGACCGCCCACCCGCTTCCGCACGAATTCGTCCAGATTCGACTGGGTGATCGAGAGGAAGCGGACGCGCTCGAAAAGCGGGATCCGCGGGTCCATGACCTGGTGCAGAACCCGCCAGTTGAAGTCGATCCAGGACAGCTCCCGATTGAAGAAGATCGACGGATCGTCGAGATCGATCGGGTGACGAATGGGAGCCGGGCGGACCGCGCGCGGCGGACTCCGGAGGGAGTCCTCGGAGGCCTCCCACTGATCGACCGCCTCCCGTGCCTCGTCGTCGGAGACCGGGTCCGAGGCGCCGTGGTCCTCGTCGGGGATGTCGACGGTGACGCGCGAGGGGAAGACGGGAACGCCGACCTGGGAGGTGGGTCCGGTGTCGGGCTCGAGAGTTGCGTCGTCCACCGTGCGTCGTCGGTCGGGTCGGAGCTGCTGGGGCATGGGTGCGGAAACCCGCGACTTCCGGCGGAGATCCGAGGCGAAGTTAGACGGATCGCACGCCCGAGGGGAGTGCCGTCGACCGTCAGGCCCGGGGGGTGCCGCGAACCGCGCCCCACCCGAAGACCAGGAGGCCGATCCCGGCCAGGAGCGGGAGCGGGAGTACCGTCCACCCTCCGTAGAACGCCGCCATCCCGGCCCCGGCCGTGCACGCCACCGCGAGGAGGAGTTCGACGGCGCCGTCTCCGTCGAACCGCCACCCCGACCCTCCGGTCAACTTGGGCGTGCGCTGGAAGGTCCCGCCGAACTGGCGGATGCCCTTGAGGCCGTTGCGGGCGACGAGGGGAGCGAGGCCCAGTCCGAGCGAAGAGGCCTCGATCTCGACCCATCCCGCGCTCCGGCCACGGCGGATCGTCGCGAAGGCGGCCTGCACGAGCAGGCCGACGACGAAGCCCACGGCGGGGAGGTCGACGAGCCAGAGGCGGAGGAACCAGTGCAGCTCGGTGCGGGCCCACGCCACGGGACCGGCGAGGAGCGCGAGCGAGAGGAGGAGGATCGGGAAGGAGTACCCGGTCAGGTGCAGGCTCAGCAGGGTGGCGTCGCGACGGGTGACCCGCCTCGACCGCCAGAGGGTGGGCAGGTGCTTGCGGGCCACCTGGAAGGCACCCTTGGCCCACCGCGCCTGCTGGATGCGCAGCGCACGCACGTCCGGCGGGAGGAGAGCGGGCACCACCACGTCGTCGGCGTAGACGAACCTCCACCCCTTCGACCACGCCCGCAGGCTGAGGTCGAGGTCCTCGGCGAGGGTGTCGGCGCTCCATCCGCCGGCGTCCTCGATCGCGCTGCGGCGCCAGATCCCACCGGTGCCGTTGAAGTGGAAGAAGTGCCCCCATCGGTGCCGCGCGAACTGCTCGATCACGAAGTGGCGGTCGATCCAGAAGGCGGCGGTCCGCTCCAGCGCGCTCGACGGGGCACGCGCGTGCCCCCACCGCGCCTGGACCATCGCGATGCGGTCGTCGGTGAAGTAGGGCATCAGCTCCCGAAGGAGCGACGCCTGAGGGACGAAGTCCGCGTCGAGGATCAGGATGAAGTCGTCGGAGGTCTGCTTCAGCCCCTCGGCGAGCGCGCCCGCCTTGAAACCGGTCCGCTCGGTTCGACGAATCTGCTCGATGTGCAGTCCCTGAGCCCGATACTCCGCCACCTTCCCCGCCACGCGCTGCACGGTGTCGTCCGTCGAGTCGTCGAGCACCTGGATGCGCAGACGGTCCCTCGGATAGTCGAGCGCGGCGACGGCGTCGATCAGCGTCTCGCACACCTCCGCCTCGTTGTAGAGCGGGAGCTGGACCGTCACCGCGGGCCACTCCGAGAGCTCTTTCAGGGCTGGGTGGACCGGGTCTCGCCGACCCCGCCACGCCAGCCAGATGAGGAAGAGGTTGTAGTAGACCCAGAAGTTGAGGAGCGACCAGAGCCCGATGTTGGCCAGCGCGATGGCGAGGGCGGCGGAGGTGGCGCTCACGGGCGCACGCCTCGGGTGGATCGGTGGCTCATCGGGAGGTCGTGGAGGGGTGCCGGACCGGCGAGGCGTGGGACACGAGACCCGGCCTCTGGTGGCGAATCGGGGCGCCCGGATTCGAACCGGGGACCCCCTGCTCCCAAAGCAGGTGCGCTACCGGACTGCGCCACGCCCCGTGGTGCGGTGGGAAGGTACCGCGTCGGGGTCGATCGGTCACCCCGGTACGGGCCCCGGCGGTGCGCCGGAGCCCCCGCCTCAGCTCTCCGTCAACGACAGCGTGTACGTCCCCGGTTGCGTCGTCCCTACCAGGAGCATGACGAAGCGATCCTGGGGGAGGATGAACTCGGGCCCGAGCGAGAAGGAGATCTCGCGCGAGGTGGCTCCGCCCGGGAGCGCGCCGGTGCTGGCCGTGATCAGTCCGTTGATCGAGTAGGCGGCGAGGGCGGGCTGGAAGCCAGCCGACAGACCGTCGAGACGAAGGGTGTAGGTGACGCCCGGGGCGGCCTGGACGAAGCGGCGATGCACCCCGTACGTCGTCTGCCCGAAGGTCTGGATGCAGACGTTCCCGATCGCCATCCCCGAGTCGAAGGTCACCTCGCCCTGGAGCACGATCACCTGGCCGCAGCTGTGGTCGCCGGCGCCCTGGCGCGTCGTCGTGATCTCGTACCGACCGAACTCGTTCAGGCCGCCGAGGATGAAGAACTGGTAGCGGTTGCGCGTCCCGACGAGCGACATCGCCGTGGTGGTGTTCGCATTGAAGTACATCCCGCCGTCGAGCGCCCCGTCGAAGGGGTCGGTGGTGTTCTCCTTGATCCCGTACTGGCCGAGGAACTCGGTCGACACGGTGAAGGTGAACATCTCGAGCCCGTTGGTGCCGGGGTCGTAGTCGGGGAACTCGCGGTCCGGCCGGAAGCGGTAGACGTCGGCGTAGGCGGGGTAGCCGAGGCCGAGGAAGGCGCAGTTGGTGTCGCGGATGCGACCGGTGCGACTGAGCCGGAGACGCCGCACACGGCAGCTGCCGTCCTCGTTGGCCCGTGCGAGGCCGAGGGGAGCGTCGGCCGCGCTCAGCCCCTCGTCGTGGACGTCGACCGGGGATTCCGTCGCGTCGCAGGCTCCGACCAGGAGGAGGATCGGGAGGGCGAACAGAACGAAGGGGAACCGCCGCATGACCTCACCTCCAGCCGAATTCCGCCCCACCGCTCAGGGGGTGGGGAACAGCTGAACGGTGAGAGCCGGAGACTCGGGGTGTCAATGAAGAAAAATTGCAGTTCGAGCGCACCATCCGGGGCTATTCGTGCTGCTCGTCCCACCTCTTTCGCAGGTACTCGAAGGGGAAGATCCCGGTCGAGTGTCCGTCGTCCCAGGCGAAACGGAGGGCGTAGCGACCGACGTAGTCGATGCGGGTGATCGAGATGTCCTCGGCCACCATCGCGGGGTCCAGAATGGGGCGACCGGTCATCTCCTCCACGCACCCGGCGCAGGGACACCAGATCCGGAGTTCCCGCGGCGTGAACTCGCTGAACTCCCCGTCCTTCCAGACGATCCGAAGCGCGGTTGCGTCCGCGTTGGGCGCGATGTCGACGGGATCCCACTCGGGCCGGCTCACGACGCGACCCCGCCGGTCGACCCGGGATCTCGGGCCACCCACCACTCTTCGAAGGCCCGGAAGGCCACCCCGCGGTGCGAGATGCGGTGCTTGTCGTCGCCGGGGAGCTCCGCGACGGTGACCTCCCGATCGGGGAGGAGGAAGAGGGGGTCGTACCCGAATCCCCCGTCCCCCGCCGGCGCGAGCCCGATCCGACCCTCGAGCGTTCCGCGAAGAACGTGCTCCTCGCCCTCCGGCCCCGCGAAGGCAACGGCGCAGACGAAGCGCGCGCCCCGGTCCTCCGGGGCGACCCCCGCCAGCTCGGCGAGGAGGTGTCGATTGTTCGCCGCGTGCTGCGCGTCGCCGGACGCGTCGCCCGGCGCGTACCGCCTGGAACGGACGCCGGGGGCGCCGCCCAGGGCGTCCACCTCGAGCCCGGAGTCGTCGGAGACGGTGGGCAGTCCGCTGCGACGGGCGTAGTAGCGCGCCTTCGACAGGGCGTTCTCCTCGAAGGTGTCGTAGGGCTCGATCTCCTCCTCCTCATCCCGGTACGCGATCCCCGCGTCGTCGAGCCCGACGAGCTCCAGGTCGGGGACATCGGCCAGGATCTCGCGGATCTCGTCGACCTTGTGCGGGTTGCGCGTCGCGACGAGGAGCTTCACCCGGCCTCCCCGCGCAGCACCTCGCGCTGACGGGCGACCAGCCGCTCGATCCCGCCCAGGGCGAGGTCGACGAGCCGGTCGTGCTCCTCCCGGGTGAAGGGGTCGCCCTCCGCGGTCCCCTGCACCTCGATTAACCGGCCGTCGCCGGTCGCGACCACATTCATGTCGACCTGCGCGCTCGAGTCGAGGGCGTAGTCGAGGTCGAGACGCGGGATCCCGTCGACGATCCCCACCGAGACCGCCGCGACGAGATCGCGCATCGGGTGCCGCTCGACCTCGCCCTCCTCCACGAGGCCCTGCAGCGCCCGGTAGAGGGCGATGCACGCCCCGGTGATCGAGGCGGTGCGGGTGCCTCCGTCCGCCTGCAGCACGTCGCAGTCGAGCGTGACGCTCCGCGGCCCGAGCGCTGCGAGATCGGTGACCGAGCGGAGCGAACGGCCGATCAGTCGCTGAATCTCCTGAGTCCGGCCCTTCACCTGCCCCCGCTCGCGTCGGGTGCGGGTGTGGGTCGAGCGCGGGAGCATGCCGTACTCGGCGGTCACCCACCCCTTCCCGCTCGCGGCCCGCCAGTCGGGGAGCGAATCCTCGACGGAGGCGGCGCACAGGACCCGGGTGCGGCCGGCGGCGATCAGGCACGACCCCTCGGCGTAGGGCGCGGCGTCGAGGGTGATCGAGATCTCGCGGAGCTGGTCGGTCGGGCGGTCGGACATGCGGCGTTCGCGGTTTGGGGGGCCGTCGGATCGGAGGCGCGCACCTCAGCGGCCCCGGATGCGCTCCACGAGTGTCGTGGTGGAGTAGCCGGGGAGGAAGGGGATGACGTGAACCTCGCCCCCGTCCGCCTGCACCTCGGGCGCCCCGACGATCCGATCGACCGTGTAGTCCCCACCCTTCACCAGCACGTCGGGGCGGATCTGCCGGATGAGTTCGAGGGGGGTGTCCTCGTCGAAGAGGACGAGCGCGTCGACGGAGGCGAGTCCCGCGAGCACCCGCATCCGCGCCTGTTCGGGGACGAGCGGTCGATCGTCGCCCTTCCCCAGCCGCCGGACGGAGGCGTCGGTGTTGACCCCGAGGATGAGCGCATCCCCGAGCCGGCGGGCGGCGTCGAGGTAGGCGACGTGCCCGGGATGGAGCAGATCGAAGCACCCGTTCGTGAAAACGAGCCTCTCTTCACGCGGCCGGCCGAAGCGGGCCACCGCCTCGGAGAGATCGAGGATCTTGGAGTCGGGCGGGGGTGGGGCAGCGTTCATGAGGGAGGGCCCGAAGGGGGGCGGTGTGCCAGAGGCCTCAGTGGGCCGGCTCCGGCTGCGGCGGCGATGGGTCGTCGGCCCCCGGGCGGAAGACGAGTTTGAGGAGCGGCGGCGCGATGAAGGTCGTCACGATCACCATGATCAGGATCGCCGAGTACGCCTCGTCGGAGAGGATCCCGGTGGAGCGACCGAGGGCGGCGAAGATCAGGCCGACCTCTCCTCGGGGGACCATCCCGACCCCGATCGCCATCTGGTTGAGCTTCTCCCTCCCCCACCCCACCGCGAAGCCCGCCGCGAGCTTGCCGATGAAGGCGACGGCGACGAGGATCGCGCCGACGACGAGGACCTCCGCGTTGAAGTCCGCCGCCCCCGGGATGAAGAGACGGACGTTCACCACCGCCCCGACGGAGACGAAGAAGACCGGGGTGAAGATGTCGGCCACCGGCCGGATCTGGTGCTCGATCTGGTCGAACTGGTTCGTGCCCGATAGGACGATCCCCGCCGCGAAGGCTCCGATGATCAGCGCCGAGCCCGCCTTGTCCGCGAGCGCCGCGACCAGGAGGGCGAAGGCGAAGGCCGCCACGAGCAGGACGCCCCGAACCCGCATCCGATCGACGAGCTGGAAGAGAGGGGGCGCCAGGTAGTTCCCGATCACGACGGCCACGACGAGGAACCCGACGGCCATGACCGTGTCGACGGCGATGCCGACCGCCGACAGGGTGCCCCCGGCCGCGAGACCGGAGACGACGCCGAGGATGACGAGCCCCATCACGTCGTCGATGACGGCGGCCCCGATGATGATCTTCGACTCCGGGCGGTTCATCATCCGGATGTCGCCCAGGACCCGGGCGGTGATGCCAACCGAGGTCGCGGTGAGGGTGGCCCCGACGAAGATCGCGACCATGGAGAGGGAGACATTGCCCGAGACCGCGCCGATCGCCGGGTCCGCCGAGAGCCAGTAGAGGTAGCCGAGGAGGAAGGGGAGCGTTACCCCGACGATCGCCACGAGCGCCGAGGAGGTGCCGACCTTGAACATCTCCTTCAGGTCGGTCTCGAGCCCGATCTCGAAGAGGAGGATGGCGACGCCGACCTCGGCGGTGTAGTGGATGATCTCGTAGATCAGCCCCTCCGCCGGGACGATCCCGAGGACGCTGCCACCCAGCACCACCCCGGCGATGAGCTCGCCCAGGACCGCCGGCTGGCCGATTCGCTCCGCGACCTCTCCGAAGACCTTCGCGAAGACGAGGATCGCCACCAGGACGAGGAACCAGGACGAGATGGGGGGACCGTGCTCGTCGCCGTGCTCCCCGTCCGCGTGCTCCTGGTAGGCGTACCCCTCGTCCTGCGCATGATCGTCCTCGGACGTCTGCGCCGCCGGTCCCTCCTGCTCGGCTGCGACGGCCGCCCCTTCCCTCCCCGCACCGGCCGCCACCCCACCCGCATCGGAGAGGAACCAGACGGCGCCGACGAGGGCGAGCAGGAGGATCTTCGCCCGGATCGACAGGCCGAGGAGTCCGCGTGTCGTACGGATGGAGTCCATGGGAGGGCGGGCGGCGGGCGGGGGGTCGGAGCGCGACCGGTCTGGAGCGGCCCTCCTGTCCTACCAGTTGGACTGCGCTCCGTCAACGATTCGCTGCACGAGGAAGTCGAGCGCCTGCTGCTTCCCGTCGTCCTCCGTCTGCGACCCGTCCGCGAACTGCCCGTCGGCTCGGAGGTTCGCCTCCTCCCACAGGATGACGTTCTCCCGCAGGTCGATGATCTCGACGCGTACCGTCACGCTGACCTGCCGCTGGAGAACCTCCGGCCGGGGGCTGCCGTCCGCACCGGCGCGGTAGTCCGGAGCGGAGAGCTGGTACGAGGCGATCGTCCCCCGCACGACGACGTCCGCCACGTCCTCTCCGGCGGGGCGCAGCCCGAGCGCCCGCGGGAGGTTCTGCAGCATGAACTGGTGCAGTTCGTCCGTCAGTTCGAACCGGGTCGTCTCGTTCTCGAAAGGGAGGACCGCGACCGTCTCGACGTTGACGAAGCCGGTGCCGGACTGGAAGCCGTAGTTACACCCCGCCGGGACGACCGCCAGGAGGAGGACCGCCACGATGGATGGGATCCCATACGTCCGGCGGGAACGGTTCGACATTCTCGACCTCTCGTCGTGTAATCGTCAGCTCTCGGAAGGCGGTCAGATCCCGATACACCGCCCGCTGCGGGAGGTCCGTCTCGTCCAGCTCCAGGCGGACCTCCTGGACGACGGTGCCGCCCCGGAGGAGGTCCACCCGCTCCACGCGACGTCCCCGCAGGTACCAGTGCACCTCGTCCTGCGAGTCCAACCGGTAGCGGAGGCGCATCCGCCCACCGATCGTCTCCCCTCCGAGGAGGGCGACTCCCAGCCCCGGACGGAAGACGCCGAGCGTCCCCCACAGGAGGTGAGGGGGCGGGATCACCTGTGACGCGACCCCCGTGGGCAGCCGCAGGTCACCCCCGACCAGCGCCGCCACGGCCGCCCGCTCCCCGTTGCCGAGGAAGAGATCGAGGCGCGCCTGGTAGGGCGGTTCGATTCGGGCGAGCCCGGTACCGGAGAGGCGGAGCTCCGCCTCTCGGATACGCCAGTCGAAGAGCACCCTGCGGGGGCGCTCGAGCTCCGTCGCCAGCTCGGTCCGCAGCGACTCCTGCTCCACGTCGATGCCGATCGGTTCGACCTCCTCCACCGCGGCGGGCGCGCACGCGCCGAGTGCCGCGGCCCCCAACATGAGGGCGGCGAGGAGGGGTCGGGGATGGGGGGTGGTTCGAGTCAGGGCCGGCTCGGGCGTGGGCATGTACGCGGAAGGAGAGGCGTTAGTATAGACGCTGCGTGAAATCGGGTCGACCGCTCCGTCGGGGCGTCGCGTCCCCCGCCCCCCAACGGTCGTCCCATGACCGACACCCCCGTCTACATCGCGAGCGACGTCCACCTGGGCGCCGTTTCCTCGGAGGTCGAGACCTCCTTCCATCGTTGGCTGGAGTTCGCCGCGGCGCGCTCGCGCCGCATCGTGCTGAACGGGGACCTCTTCGACTTCTGGTTCGAGTACACCGGGGGCACCGTCCCGGGTCACGAGCGAACGCTCGACCTCCTCCGCCGGGTGGTGGACGGCGGGACACGCGTCGACTTCCTCGGCGGGAACCACGACTGGTGGGGGGGGCGGGTCCTCACCGAGGAGGTGGGGCTGGTGCTCCACCACCGGCCGCAGCGCTGGCGTCTGGCCGGACGGGAGGCGTGGGTCGGACACGGCGACGGGGAGGGCCCGGGCGACCACGGCTACAAGGCGCTGGCGGCGGTGATTCGCAATCCGCTCTTCGTCGCCCTCTACCGACGCCTCCCTCCGGAGGTCGGAAACCGGATCGCGGCGCAGGCGACGTCGACCCATGGAAAGACCGGCGGCCCGACCGAGGGCGAGCGCGCCAACGCGGCCCGCCTGGAGGCGTGGGGGAGGGATCTGCTCCGACGTGACCCGACTCTGGAGGTCATCGTCACCGGGCATACCCACGTCCCGGCCCGTGTAGAGGTCGACCGGGACCGCTGGTACCTGAACGCCGGAGACTGGGTCTTCCACCGCAGCTACCTCCGGCTGACCACGGGCGAGTCCCCCGCCCTCTTCGGATGGGAGGAGAGCCCGCTGGACGCCCGCGAGGAGTCGTAGCCTCGGGAGCCCGGGGCCGCGAGCCCCACCCGAACGAAGACGATCGCGGGAGTTACCCGCCGCCGACCGGGATGCTGAGCCCGACGTCGACCCGACCGTCCTCCGTGGCATTGAAGACCGGCTCCGCCGGGAAGTCCTTCAGGTGCGCGGAGACGAAGGCGTCCGCGCCACCGAGGAGGATCAGGAAGATCCCGAGGGCGAGCCAGTCCTCGCGCTGCTGCTCTCGGGCGGCGACCAGGCCCCTCCGGTCCGCGATTTCCTCGTTCGCGGCGAGCGAATCCTCCACGATCAGCGGATCGACGATGCCGGCGAGCTCGAGCCGCGCGGTCTCGACCTCCTCGAGCGCGTCGACGCGTGCGGTGGCGGAGGCGAGCCGGCTGCGAATGCGGAGGAGCATCCACCCGGTCCCTCCCTGCGCGGCGAGGTAGAACCCTCCCCGCAGGTAGCTCCCGATCGAGGCGTGACCCCACCCCGGGACGGCCACCGAGCGCAGAAAGGCCCCGGCCGGGCTCACCCCTTCCACCGGGATCGTGTCGGCCTCCGCCCCTCCGCCGAGCCCGACTGCGGGCGGAGAGGGCGGCGTGACCTGTGCCGCCGCGGCCTCCGACCCGCCCATGAGGGCGAGGAGCGCGAGCAGGACGACCCCGAGAGGTCGCCCGAGTCGTGCCGGAGCGTGGGAGGACATGGGGAGGAGGCGTGCCGAGCGAAGAGAGGTGCGTTCGGACGCCCCGACCGGACCGCCGAATGCGCGGCCCGGTGGGGCACATGTGGCGGGAACGTGTGGGAATCGAACCCACCAACCCGGGGTTCAGCCGGGCCAGCCGGTTTTGAAGACCGGTGGGACCACCAGGCCCCCTCCGCTCCCGTGAGGGAGAAGCAGCCGCAAGCTAGACGATCCGATCGATCACGTCACGGCGGCGGTTGTCTCGGCGAGGGGGATGCGCAGGGTGAAGACGGCTCCGCCCTCCACGGAATCCCGGACGCTCAGGTCCCCGCCCCACCCCCGCGCCAGCCGGCGGCAGATCGCGAGCCCGAGTCCCGTCCCCTCCCCCTCGGGCTTCGTCGTGACGAAGGGCTCGAAGATCGAACCGAGGAGATCCGGCGGGATCCCCGGCCCGTCGTCCTGCACGCGTAGCTCCACCTGACCCCCGAGGGGTTCGTCCAGGTGTACGCCCACCGTGCCCCCGCGACCGCCGCGTCGCAGCTCGTAGAGGGCGTTGCCGACCAGATTCAGGAGGACCTGCTCGATCTGGCCGGCGGGAGCCTCCACCTCGCCGTCCCACTCGATTCGGCTGGAGAGTTCGATCCCCCGCCCGGCAGTGACCCGCTGGACTCGCAGGACCCGCTCCACGACGGTGCCGAGCCGTGCGCGTTCGCCCCTTCGGTCTCGCGAGAAGCCGAGGAGCTCCGCCACGAGCTCCCGCATCCGCCCCGCCTGCTGTGCGATGACCTCGAGCCCCTCGCGAGTCGAGGCCGGGAGCGGCTGGGGGCCGTCGAGCTCCAGTTCGGCGTGTCCGACGATCACCGACAGCGGGTTGTTGAGCTCGTGGGCCACCCCGGCGAGCGCCTCGCCGAGGCTGGCCAGCTTCCCGCGGCGCTCCAACTCCTCCCGCTGGTTGGTTTCCAGCGAGCGATCGCGGATCAGGAGGTGACCGTCGTCGGCGCCCTCCGGCTCGACGACCTGGAGATCGGCGTGGATCGGTCGAAGCCCGTCTCCCCATGCAATCGTGACCCGCTCGCTCAGCGACCCCGCGGCGGACGCCCGGTCGAAGAGAGTCGCGTCGCCGAAGAGGGTGCGCACCGGCCGGCCCGCGATGCGCGCGTCGGAGATCCCGAAGAGCTCGTGGGCGGCCGCATTCGCCTCCACGACCCGATCCTCCCGGTCGACCCGCAGGAGGGCGATGTCCGCGGCGTCGAAGAGGGCCCGGTACCGTGAGGCCGCTCCGCGCGCGTAGAGGGCCAGCGCGAGGAGCGTCAGGTCGACGAGTCCGGTGGAGACGGTCAGCGCCACCACCGTCTTCCCGTCCGCCGGGACTCCGTAGCCGGCCCCCGAGGTGTACTCCCCGATCGCCACGCTCACCACGCTCGCGAAGAGCCCCCACAGCGCCGCGACCCGTCCGAACTCGAAGGCGAGAACGGCGATCGAGCCGGCGTGGAGGAACCACGCCAGGTGACTCGGCGGGCCGATCGCCGGTGCGAAGGCGGGGTGCAGGAGCGGGAGGAGGAAGAGCGTGGCCGCGACGGCCAGCCGGATCTTCCGTTCGTGCGTCATGGACTCTGGGTCGACGGGGAGGCGGATATCCTCCCAAGCGTCGGCTCACCAACGCGGTTCCTGTACCCCAGTGGACGGGTCTATCTTGTCCGTCCTCGACCGTCTCAGGAGAACCCATGGTCACGACGAGATCCGATGCGGCCCGGGCGACGACCGCCCCCCGCACCGCGTCCTCCCCGCACGAGCCGCACCCCAGAAACCCCGGCATGCCCCTCGAACTCGACTGGGTTCGCGAGGCGCGGGTCAACCGGAGTGCGGTCGAACGCCGGACCGCGACGCTGGGGACGCGCCGCAGCGTGAAGAAGGAGTGGCAGGCCGCGTGGCTCCTTCGGGCGATCACCTGCATGGATCTGACGACGCTCGCGGGCGACGACACCCCCGGTCGGGTCCGGCGCCTCTGCGCCAAGGCGGCCCAGCCGGTCCGCCCCGACCTCCTGGAGGCGCTCGGCGCGGGCGATCTCGGGATCACGACCGGCGCGGTCTGCGTCTACCACGCCATGGTCGAGACGGCGGTCGAGGCGCTGGACGGGACGGGGATCCCGGTCGCCGCGGTGAGCACCGGCTTCCCGCACGGCCTCTCCCCGATGGCCCAGAAGCTGGCGGAGATCCGGGCCTCCGTGGAGGCGGGCGCGCAGGAGATCGACATCGTGATCACCCGGGCCCACGTCCTCACCGGAGACTGGGACGCCCTCTACCGCGAGATGCAGGCGTATCGCGAGGCGTGTGGCGACGCGCATGTGAAGGCGATCCTGGCCACGGGCGAGCTCGGCACGCTGCGGAACGTCTACCGCGCCTCCCTCGTCTGCATGATGGCGGGCGCGGACTTCATCAAGACGTCGACCGGGAAGGAATCGGTGAACGCCACCCTCCCCTTCGGTCTGGTCATGGCGCGGGCGATCCGCGAGTACCGGAGCCACACCGGCGTCTCCGTCGGCTTCAAGCCCGCCGGCGGGATCCGGACTGCGAAGGACGCTCTGACCTGGCTCTTCCTGATGAAGGAGGAGCTCGGGGACGACTGGCTCTCCCCCACCCTCTTCCGCTTCGGCGCCTCCTCCCTCCTCGGCGACATCGAGCGTCAGCTCGAGCACCACGTCACCGGGCGCTACTCCGCCTCGAACCGGCACCCCCTCGCATGACCAAGATCGCCGATCTCTTCACGACGATGGAGTACGGACCCGCCCCCGAGAGCGCGGGCGTGGTCACCGAGTGGCTCGAGTCGCGGAGGCGCCGCTTCGGGCACTTCGTGAACGGGGCCTTCACGGAGCCGGGCGAGACCTTCCCCGTCCAGCGCCCCTCCGACGGGAGTGAGCTGGCGCAGGTCACGCAGGGGACCGCGGCCGACGTGGACGCGGCGGTTCGCGCCGCCCGCGCCGCACAGCCCGGATGGGCCGCTCTGGGCGGGCACGGTCGGGCGCGCGTTCTCTACGCCCTCGCCCGCGGCATCCAGCGCCGGGCCCGCCTCTTCGCCGTCCTCGAGTCGATGGACAACGGGAAGCCGATCCGCGAGTCCCGCGACCTCGACATCCCGCTGGTGGCGCGGCACTTCTACCACCACGCCGGGTGGGCCGAGCTTCTCGACACCGAGTTCCCGGGCCAGGTGGCGTGCGGGGTGGTCGGGCAGATCATCCCGTGGAACTTCCCCCTGCTCATGCTCGCCTGGAAGGTGGCGCCGGCACTCGCGGCCGGGAACACGGTCGTGCTCAAGCCGGCCGAGTTCACCCCGCTGACCGCGCTCCTCTTCGCCGAGCTGGCGCGGGAGGTCGGGCTGCCGGAGGGCGTCCTCAACGTGGTCACCGGAGATGGCGAGACCGGTGCGGCGCTCGTCGCCCACGACGACGTCGACAAGATCGCCTTCACCGGCTCGACGGAGGTCGGTCGCATCCTCCGCTCGGAGACCGCGGGGACCGGGAAGAAGCTCACCCTCGAGCTCGGCGGAAAGAGCCCCTTCGTGGTCTTCGACGACGCCGATCTCGACTCGGTGGTGGAGGGGGTGGTCGACGCGATCTGGTTCAACCAGGGTCAGGTCTGCTGCGCGGGCTCGCGCATCCTGGCCCAGGAGTCGGTCGCGGAGGCGCTGCGGGAGAAGCTCGTGGCGCGGATGGAGACGCTCCGGATGGGCGACCCCCTCGACAAGTCGATCGACATGGGAGCGATCGTGGCCCCCGTGCAGCTCGAGC
The DNA here is from genome assembly GCA_028280525.1 of Longimicrobiales bacterium. Classification (GTDB taxonomy): domain Bacteria; phylum Gemmatimonadota; class Gemmatimonadetes; order Longimicrobiales; family Gaopeijiaceae; genus Gaopeijia. The sequence goes on along the minus strand of JANQLR010000117.1, from coordinate 11,399 downwards.
GGATCCGGACGATGGTCGCCGCCGGCGAGGCGGAGGGCGCGCGCATCCACCAGCCGTCGTGGGCAACCCCGGAGGCCGGGTGGTTCTACCCGCCGACGCTCTGCGACGAGCTCACCTCGACGAACCTCCTCGCCCGCGAGGAGGTCTTCGGACCGGTCGTCACCCTGATGACCTTCCGCACGCCAAGCGAGGCGGTCCAGCTCGCGAACGACACCCGGTACGGGCTCGCCGCGAGCGTTTGGACGGAGAGCGTGAACCTCGCCCTCGACGTGGCGCCGAAGATCAAGGCGGGGACGGTGTGGGTGAACTGCACCAACCTCTTCGACGCGGCCTCGGGCTTCGGTGGCTACCGCGAGAGCGGGTACGGGCGCGAGGGCGGCGAGGAGGGGATGTGGGCCTACCTGACGCCGGCGTGGGAGAAGGCGGCGCGGAACACGAGCACCACGCACCCGGCCGAGGGTCTGCGCGAGGTGGTCGAGTCGGCACCGATCGGGGATGCCGCGGGCGCGAGCTCCGTCGCCCCCGGAGGGATCGACCGCACGATCAAACTCTACGTGGGCGGACGGCAGGCCCGGGGCGACGGCGACTACGCCCTCACCGTCCTGAACACCGCCGGCGAGGCGATCGGCGAGGTGCCGCGCGGAAATCGGAAGGACATCCGCAACGCGGTCGAGGCCGCCCGGAAGGCGCAGCCCGGGTGGGCCGGTCGCACCGCGCACAACCGCGCCCAGATCCTCTACTTCATGGCAGAGAACGCCGACCTCCGCCGCGAGGAGTGGGCGGCGCGGCTCGCGCGCTGGTCGGGCGACGAGGATGCGGCGGCGACCGAGGTGGACGGGGCGATCCGACGCCTCTTCCACTACGCGGCGATCGCCGACAAGTGGGACGGGCGGGTGCACGGAACGCCCTTCCGCAATGTGACGCTTGCGATGCCCGAGGCGATCGGGGTGGTCGGGCTGGTGGCCCCGCGGGAGGTCCCGCTGCTGGGGCTCGTGGCGACGGTGGCCCCGCTGATCGCGATGGGGAACGCCGTGTTGGCGGTGCCGTCGAGCGTGAACCCGCTCCCGATGGGCGAGCTGATCCAGCTCTTCGAGACCTCGGACCTCCCGGCCGGGGTCGTGAACTTCGTCAGCGGGCTCCGCCCCGAGGTGGTTCCGACCCTCGCCGCACACGACGGCGTCGACGGGGTGTGGTGCTTCGGCACGCGCGAGGAGGGCGCCGAGGTCGAGCGGCTCTCGACCGGGAACATGAAGCGCACCTGGTGCGACCTCGGACTCGTCCGCGACTGGACGGCTCCCGGTCAGGGATGGGGAGACGCCTTCCTGCGGGAGGCGACGCAGATCAAGAACATCTGGGTGCCGTACGGGGAGTAGGCGCAGGGGGCCATCGCATCGCCCCGGGTCTTCCGGCGACATCCTCCGGCCGCGGACGGCCTTCCGGCGACGGGCCCCGGGGGTCGGACTCCGCCCCTCAGCCCTCCGCGCCGACTGCGGCGCCCACGAAGTCCCGTAGCTTCGCCTCGTCGAGCGCGCCCTCCGTCCGCACGCCGCTGCACAGGTCGACGCCGAAGGGGCGAACGATCCGGATCGCCTCGCGGACGTTGCCCGCGTTCAGTCCCCCGGCGAGGAAGACCGGGTGGGCGACGGTGGCGGCGATCCGCGCGCTGACCCCCCAGTCGTGGGTGCGACCGGTACCTCCGAGCTCCCGAACCTCCCCGGACGGACGCCCCGAGTCGAGGAGGAGCGCGTCGACCGCCCCCTCCAGCGCGAGGGCTCGATCAACCGCCTCGTCGCCCCCGACGTGAATGACCTGGACGATCTTCACGGCGGGGCACTCCGCGCGGAGCCGTCGGTAGGTCGACGGCTCCACCTCCTCGTCGACGAGCTGGACGACGTTCGTGCCGCAGAACCGCACATGGTCGACGATCGCCGCCGCCCCGGTGCGGGAGGTCAGGAGGAAGGTCGCGACCCCCGGCGGCACGGACCGGGCGATCTCCCGGATCTCGTCGTCGCGGATCGGTCCGGGACCGCTCGGCATCTCCGCGACCAGCCCGAGGCAGTCCGCGCCGTGGCGGATCGCCGTGTCGGCCTCCTCCGTCGACCGGATGCAGCAGACCTTGATCCGCGGGGTCATCTCCAACTCGCGGCGCGCAACCGTCCGGGGCGATCGGCCCCCGTCGCCGGGGACCGACCTCCCCGACCGTCAGTCGGCGGGCTTCCGGCGGTAGGCGCCGCGCACCCCGCGCTCCCCATTCGACTCGATCTCGCCCTCCCGCTTCAGACGGGCGATCGCCGACTTGAGGAGATCCTCCGCCATGTCGGTCTTCTCGGCGATCTCCGACTTCGTGTAGTAGACGGCGTCCTCGAGGGCGTCCTTCACGCGGTCGGCGGCCTCCTCGACGGCCTTGGCCGAGCGTCGCATCCGCGACCCCGCGGCCCGACGGGCACGACCCACGCGCGTGGAGATGCGGAGTCGCCGGCCCGCGGCGTTCCACGCCTTCTCCTCCTCGGCGCTCCGGTCTTCGCGGGCCGGGCCAGCCTTCTTCAGCTTCGCGAGCCCCGCGGTCAGCGCATCGCGGACGATCCCGTCCTCGGCACCCTCGATCTCGGACTCGAGCCGGGCGACGTCCTCATCGTACTTCGCCTGCGCCGCTCCCGGCGCCCGGCGAAACTCCTCGAGCAGCGGACGTACCGCCGCGACCACCGCGTCTTCGAATGCTTTCCGATCCATCCGGACAGTCACCTATGCATTGGGTATGGATTCGTGCCGACGCGCTCGCGCCTCACCCCTAACCCATAACCAATCTACAACCTATCGCTCAAGGCCTTGGTCAAGTAATTAGTCTATCCGCATCGATCGGCTCCAGATCCAGCTCCCGCAGCATCTCGTTGAAACGCTGCAGGTCCTGTCGCAGAATGACATCCAGAGCTTCCAGCTGAGCCTCGAGCTCAGCATTGAGCTTACCGAATACCTGATACGACTGCTCCGTGGGTCGGTTCTCGGAACGCTCGACCTGTCCGAGGAGCGCGGCGATCTTGTTGTTGATCTTGATCGGGAAGTTGAGCGGGTCCTGTCCGGACTGATTCCGGACCTGATAGATCTCGCTCTCGACCCCGAGCAGGCGACCGTTCATCGCCCCGCCCATCTCCCCGAGCTCGGCGTTGTCCGCCTCCTCGATTCGGCCGTTCACGGCCTCCTTGAGCGCCCGGATCCGGAGGACCGCTTCGTTGGCCCGCGAAACCTCGTCCCGGATCTGCATCGCGAAGCGGAAGCGCTCCTGCAGATCCTCGAGGGTGACGCCTTCGGCGACGGCGCGCGGGTTCATCCGCACCGCGAAGCCCGCCTCCATCGGCTCGCCGTCCACCGTCACCCGGACCGTGTACTCCCCGGGGAGCGCCAACGGGCCGATGTTGCCCGCCGCCCAGAAGATCCGGCCCTCGAAGTCGGTGTACCCTTCGTACCGCATGTTCCAGCGGAAGCGGTTGGTGCCGGCGCGGGTGGAGGGCCGCGGACCACGCCGTTCCTCGCCCTCGACGGTCTCCGAGGTGTACGACTGGATCACCTCCCCGGCGGCGTCCATGAAGTCGACGGTGACCATCTCCGCAGAACCCTCGAGCCAGTAGTAGACCTCGACGCCCCCGTCGAAGCCGCGGACCGGATCCTTCGGCTCGAAGAGGTGCATCCCGTCCTCCGTCGACACCTCGGGCAGCTCGCGGAGCATGTCCATGTCCCGCAGGACCCAGAAGCCGCGCCCGTGCGTCCCGATGACCAGGTCGTGATCCTCGACCACGAGGTCGGAGACCTGCGTGTTCGGCAGGTTCAGAGTGAGCGGGCTCCAGCTCGCCCCGTCGTCCCATGAGATGTAGACGGTGGTCTCGGTCGCCGCGTAGAGGAGACCGGGGCGGACCGGATCCTCACGGACGGCGCGTACGAAGTCGCCGTATGCGATCCCGTCGACGATCTTCGTCCAGGTGGCGCCGTAGTCCTCCGTCTTCCAGACGTACGGCGCGCGGTCGTCGTCGACGAGGTAGCGGATCCCCGCGACGTACGCCTTCCCCGGGGTGTTCGGCGACGCCTCAATCGTGTTGATGCGCACGAAGTCCGGCGCGTCGGGCGGGGTCACATTCGACCAGTCGGGCATCTCGGCGGTCGCGTTGCGCGTGATGTGCACGCGCCCGTCGTCCGACCCGGCCCAGATGACCTCCGGATCGTGCGGCGACGGTGCGATCGCGAAGACGGTCGCGTACGTCTCGACGCCCGTCTGGTCGAGGGTGATCGGCCCGCCGGAGGGCCCCATCGTCATCGGGTCGGCGCGGGTGAGGTCCGGCGAGATCTCCTCCCAGCTCTCCCCCTCCGTCCGGGTGCGCCAGACCTTCTGCGTGGCGGAGTACAGAATCCCCGAGTCGTGCCGGTCGAAGACGATCGGGAAGGTCCACTGCACGCGTTCGACCAGGTCCTCGGCCGACTGCCCCATCGGGTTCTCGGGCCAGATGTTGATCGCCCGGGTGATCCCGGTCGCGTGGTCGTAGCGGGTGAAGGCGCCGCCGTACGACCCGGCGTAGAAGATGTCCGGGTTGTCCGGGTGGTTCGCGATGTACCCGGACTCGCCGCCGCCGACGGAGTACTGGTACGGCGCGGACTGCGTCATGTGGTTCCACCCGCTGCTCGGCATGCAGAGCGTCGAGTTGTCCTGCTGCGCGCCGCAGATGTGGTATGGCTCGTGGGAGGTCGTCGTGACCCGATAGAACTGCGACGTCACGAAGTCCTGCTCCGTCCAGCTCTCCCCCGCGTTCCAGCTGACGTTCCCGCCGCCGTCGTTGGCGTTCGCCATCCGCTGGTTGTCGGTGCGGCTGATCCAGAGGTCGTGGTTGTCGGAGTGCGGCACCCCGACCCGGCTGTACGTCTCCCCGCCGTCATCCGAACGGTGGAAGGCGACGTTCATCACGTAGACCCGGTCGACGTCGATGGGGTCGGCCTTGATCCGCGTGTAGTAGAAGGCGCGCTGCCGGAGGTTGCGGTCCTCCGAGACGTGCTCCCACGTCTCGCCCCGGTCGTTCGATCGGTAGACGCCGCCCGCCTCGGTGTGCTCGACGATGGCGTAGATCCGGTTCGAATCCGCCCCGGAAACGCTCACCCCGATCTTCCCGACCATGCCCTCCTGCGGGAGGCCCGGATTGCGCGTGATCTCATCCCACGACTCCCCGCCGTCCATCGAGCGGAAGAGGCCGGAGTCCGGGCCGCCGGAGCTCATCCCCCACGACTTCCGCCACGCCTCCCAGGTCGAGGCGAAGAGGATGTCGGGGTTGTTCGGGTCGACGGAGAGGTCGATCGCGCCCGCCTTCTCACTCCGGAAGAGCGTCAGGTCGAAGGTCTCGCCGCCGTCGGTCGTCTTGTAGACGCCGCGCTCGGGATTCTCCGCGGAGTGCTTTCCGAAGGCGGCCACCCAGGCGACGTCGCAGTTCTCCGGGTGGACCCGGATCCGCGAAATGTTCTGGGACTCGATCAGGCCGAGGTGCTCCCACGAGCGTCCCCCGTTGGTCGTCTTGTAGACGCCGTCGCCCTGCATGATGTTGCCGCGGAGGGCAACCTCTCCGGTGCCGATGTAGACCACGTCCGGGTCCGCCTCGCAGATCCCGATCGCCCCCACCGAGGCGCTGGTGAGGTCGCCGTCGCTGACGTTCCGCCAGTTCTGACCCGCGTCGGTGGTCTTCCACACGCCCCCGCCGACCGCGCCGAAGTAGTACTCGAGCGGACGGGCCTCGCTCCCGGAGATCCCGGTCGAGCGGCCGCCGCGCTGCGGGCCGATGTTCTGCCACCGAAGCGAGGAGTACATCGACTCGTCGTACTGCTGGGCGGCCGTCGCGTCGGAGAGCCCGAGGAGTGCGGTCAGCGCGGCGAGGGAGGCGGTGCGCAGGCGGCGCGGCGTGCGGCCGGCCCGGTCGCGAAGGGGGCGGTGCGACATGGACGTCTCGTTCAGCTCGAGGTGCGTTGTGCAGGGGTGCAGGTGGACAGACTGCCGGGCCCGGAGGACGGGGTCAAGCAAGCGGTCACCTGCGTTGACCGAGGTGGGTGGCCCGGCTTTCTTCCCGCATGCCCGCTCCCCCCGATGCCCGCGGCATCGTCACCCTCGCCGTTCGGAACCGCCACTACCTGGAGATGGCGGTCGACATGGCGCTCTCGGCGAGGGCGTTCCATCGCGATCCGGTGGCGCTGATCGCGGACTCCGCACTCGCTCGCGCCGCAGCCGAGGAGTACGCGCAGGTCTTCGACCGGGTCGAGCTGCTTCCGGCCCGATTCGAGGCGGGTCGGGCGCCGAAGTACGGGGTGCTCGCGGTCTCGCCCTGGTCGCGCTCCCTGTTCGTCGACGCCGACTGCTGGGTGGTCGGTTCCCTCGGCGACACTCTTCACGAGGTCGAGGAGGGTCCCCCGGTCCGGCTCCTGGGCGAGATGCTCGGTCCGACCTCGAACCGACGGCATCACGGCTTCGCGGTCCGACACCTGATCCGCACCTTCCGGCTGGACGGCTACCTCAAGAACCACAGCGGGGTCTTCGCCTTCCGACCGGCGGAGACGAAGGAGATCGCCGACGAACTCCTGAGCTGCTATCGGGACGAGGTGCTCCAGCGGCTCCGACTGGGGAAGCTCGGGGACGAGCTGGCCTTCGGGATCGTCGGGGCGCGCCGAGGCTTCGGGCAGCTCGTGTCGCACCCGATGAACTGGAAACTCGAGCGGCTTCGGCCGCCCTTCGACGCCCCGGTCGTCCACCTGATCGGCGTCCTCCCGCCCCCGACCTTCCGAACGCTCTGCGACGCCGCGCGCGCACGGCGTCGGGACGCCGGGCTTCCCGACCGGGGCGACGCGCACTGGAGGTGGAAGCTGGACCGGGTGCGCCGCACCCATCGACTCGGGGGCCTCCTCCTCGGCCTCAAGCGACGACTCGGGCTCGGCTGACCGACGGCGGAAACGACGACGGCCCACCCGGCGGAGATCGCCGGATGGGCCGGGTTCGCGCGGGAGGCGTGGAGCCGGATCAGAGCTTCGCGATGCACTCGATCTCGACGTCCACGTACTTCGGAAGCGCCGCCGCCTCGACGGCGGCCCGCGCGGGGCGGTGGTCGCCGAAGTGCTCCGCGTACACCTCGTTCATCGCGGCGAAGTTGCCCATGTCCGAGAGGAAGACGGTCGTCTTCACGACGTTGTTCAGCGAGCCGCCGGCCTCGGCGAGGATCGCCGCGAGGTTCCGGAGCGACTGATGCGTCTGCTCGGTGATTCCCCCCTCGACGATCTCCATCGTGGCCGGATCGAGCGGGATCTGACCGGAGACGTAGAGCCAGCCGTCGACCTCGATGGCCTGGCTGTAGGGTCCGATCGCGGCGGGGGCGTTGTCGGTGGCGATGCGACGCATCTCGCTCATCAGGGTCGTTCCTCGGTGTGGTAGTCTCGGTAGTGCTGCAGGAGTTCATCGGGCGACACGGTGGCGACGCCGGCCTTTCCGACCTCGATCGCCGCCGCGTGATTCGCCAGGATCGCGGCCTCGACCGGGGAGGCGCCGGCCGCGAGAGAGACCGCCATGACGGCGGTCACGGTGTCGCCCGCCCCGCTGACGTCGTAGACGTCGCGGGCGAAGGCGGGGATGCGCAGGAAGCCTCCGTCCCCGGTCGCGAGCGCGACGCCGCGCTCCCCGAGGGTCAGGAGGAGGTGCTCGCACCCCAGGCGCTCCCGCGTCGCACGCATCCAGGCGGGGTCGTCGGGGGCGAGGTGCTCCCCGAGGGCATCGGCGAGTTCCTTCACGTTCGGCTTGAAGACGGTGCACCCGGCGAAGCCGAAGAAGCGGAGGCGCTTGGGGTCCACGACGGTCGGGATTCCGCGCGCGCGGGCCGTCTCGAGGACGGCGGCGACGACCTCCGGGACGAGGAGGCCCTTGTTGTAGTCCTCCATGACGAGCACGTCGCACTCGGCGGCGAGGCGCTCGATCTCGGCGACGACGAGCCGGACACCCTCCTCCGGGATGTCGCCGTCCTCCTCCCGGTCGAAGCGGACCACCTGCTGGTGCCGCGCGAGGACCCGGGTCTTCACCGTGGTCGGGCGGGAGCGAGTCCGGACCACGCCGTCGGTGGTGGCGCCGAGGTCGGCCAGGTGATCGACGAGTCGGTGCCCGCCCTCGTCGTGCCCGGCGAGCCCCACCACGGCGCACTCCGAGCCGAGGGCGCGCACGTTCGCGGCCACATTCGCCGCTCCCCCGACCTTCCAGCTCTCCTCCTCCACCCGGACCACCGGGACGGGCGCCTCGGGAGAGATGCGGTCCACGCGACCCGAGATGTACTCGTCCATCATCAGGTCGCCGACCACGAGCGCCCGCACGCCGCGAGCGGCGGTCAGGATCTCCGCCGCCCGCTCGAGGGGGACGGGGGGATGGGTTGGGGGGAGCGGACGAGGCGCGTCGGGCATCGGGCGGCGATCGCCGGTTCGGGAGTGGAGAGGGCGTCGACGGCGTTGTCGACCGTTCGCCAAGGTGGCGGCGCGCAGCGCCGATGTGAAGTGGCGCTCTCAGCCGACGGAGATCGCTTCCGGAAGGGGGCTTGCCCGCCCCCGCCCCTCGAGCTCGATCGCCCGGGCCTCACGACCATCGATCCCGACGACCCGGTCCTGGAGGTTCACGCTCACGCAGACGTGGTTGGGAACGATCCGCACCCGCTCCCCCACTTCGGGGCGCCACTCGGTTCCGGAGAGATCGAGCATCCCGTGCTCCTCCGAGAGGGCGACCACCTTCACCTCGGGGCGCCCGAACAGCTCGCCGTACCCGCTCCCGCCCCGCTCCTCCTTGGCGAGCGCCTTCGAGCCGGCGTCGACCGCGGCGCGCCCGGGGACGGCGGTGCTGACGACGGTGGCGAGGACGGTGTAGGCCCACTGGTCCGGCGTGGCGGCCCCGACGGCGACGGCGTCGCGATCGTTGTAGATGCAGGTCCCGGGGCGGATCTCGGTGAGTCGGGGGATCCGGTGACTGGACCATAGCGTCGGGGTCGTCCCCCCCGAGACGATCTCCGGCGTCAGCCCGGCCGCATCGAGTCTCGCGCCGAGGTCGGCCACGAAGCCCGCAAGGCGCAGCAGGGCGCCCTCCTCCTCCGGACCTGAGCCGCGGATGTGCCCGGCGTAGAACATGATCCCGCCATAGCGCGCGCCCTTCGCCGCCGCCGCGGCCTCCGCGAGGCGGACCACCCCGTCGACCTCCCCGATACCCACCCGACGCAGCCCGGCGTCCACCTCCACGAGCACGCCCACCTCCCGACCCTCGGCGTCGGCGGCCTGGGCGAGCGGGCCGAGGACTTCCTCCGAGTCGAGCCCCACCCTGAGATCGACCTCGCGGCGGAGAAGGCGCTGCAGCCGCCGGAGCTTGCCGGACCCGACGACCGGGTAGGCGAGGAGGAGGTCGGGGGTGACCGCGGCCATGACCTCGGCCTCGTGGAGCGTCGCCACGGTCAGCCCGCGCGCCCCCGCCTCGATCTGCAGGCGGGCGATCTCGATCGACTTGTGCGTCTTGATGTGCGGTCGCCACGCGAGCCCGTGCTCGGCGGCGTAGGCCACGACGCGCTCGGCGTTCGAGCGCGCCCGCGAGAGATCGACCACGCCCACCGGCGTCTCGACGTCGTGGAGCGCGGGGGGTGGAGCGGGTGGGTTCATCAGGGCGCCGATTCGGCCTCGACCTCGGCCGGCTCGGGGATCCGGACCCCTTCCGGCAGAAGCGCACGAAGGGCGGCCGCGAAGGTCGGGTCGCCGTCGTCGACCGGCCCGAGGTCGAAGTGCGTGATCACGCCCTCGGCGTCGACGATGAAGGTCGCCGGCAGCCCGAGGACGTTGAAGAGGTCCATCGTCGTCATCTCCGGATCGAGAATCTGACGGTACGACGCCCCGACCGAGGTGAGGAAGTCGTCCACCACGTCGGCGTTGCCCGAGGTGTCGAGGGAGACGCCGACCACCTCGAAGCCGTGGGGGGACAGCTCGTCCTGCAGGAGCTGCAGGTACGGCGTCTCCGAGCGGCAGGGCGGGCACCAGGTCGCCCAGAGGTTGATGAGGGCGGGCTTTCCCTGAAGGTCGGCGAAGGCGAGCGTGCCGCCGTCGCGCGTCGTCCCGGAGAACTCGGGGAGGGCGTCGCCCGTACGGGGCGGACCCTCCGGAAGCTCGGTGCACGCCGCCGAGCCCATCAGCGCCACGAGGAGGACGACGAGCGCGGCGCGGACCCCGTCGGGGACGGCGGAGCCCGGTGCGCGCAGCGTGGGCGAGACCCGCGCGGTTCGGAAGGTGGAGGAGGCGATCATGTCGGGCTGCGGTCCAGAGTGGTGAGTTGGATCCGCCGCCGCTCCCCCTCTGCCGACGTCCAGACGACGGTGAGGCGATCGGGCGAGCTCGCGGCGATCTGCGGGAAGCCGGCGGCCCGCGCCCGGGAGGTCCGGGCGACGGTCACCCAGTCGCCGACGAGGGCGTCCGGGCCGACTTCCTGGAGCCGAATCTCCGCGCCCTCCTCTCCGGTTCCCTCGATCCAGACCACGGCCGCCCGATCCGGACCGGTGACGACCGCCGCGACCCGCCCGATCGGGTTGCCATGGTCGAGGCGCAGGAGCGGTCCGAAGCTCCGCCCCGCATCCGTCGACGCCTTGGCCAGAACACGGGGTCGATCCTGAGCCCCGGTGAACCAGGTGATCACCACGAAGTCTCCGGCCGCCGCGACCGAGGGCCCGTTCACCGGGCAACCGTCGATCTGCCACCCGTCGTCGTGGATCGGCCGGGCCTCCGTCCAGCCGTGCTCTCCACTCCCGTCGCGGACCGCGTACCAGATGTCCCGGATCTCCTCGACGGATCGGTCCCGCCAGGCCAGCACGGGCCCCGCCGAGCCCCACGCCGCTGCGGTGCGGCAGCAGTCGCAGATCCGCTCGTCCAGGAGGCGCTCCTCCCCGTGACCGTCCGGACCGTGCCCGCGGGCCCGCAGCGTCATCTCCCGCGTCGCCTCGCCGTGCGGCCCGTCCACGAAGCGCCGTCCATCGAGCCAGACCAGACGGAAGCCGTCGTCGCCCTCCGGGATGACCGAGACGAAACCGTGCTCGGTGGGCGTGCCGTCGGCGTGCGGAGTCCAGGGCTCGTCCCAGGTGGTCCCGTCGTCGAGGGAGGTCGAGACGCGGATGCCGTAGTCGTAGGTACCCCCGCTCCCGCCGCGCTGGAGCCAGTGGGCGACCACCCGACCGCTGGGCAGCCGGGTCACCGAGGGAAGATCGGCCCAGTTGACGAAGAAATCGCGGCCGCGGACGACCTCGCGCGCCTCGCCGACCTGGACCCCGTCGACATTCGCGAAGCGAAGGACGGTCTCCTCGCCCTCCTCGGCCCACCAGGAGAGGACGAGCCCGTCTCCG
>JANQLR010000103.1 GCA_028280525.1 Longimicrobiales bacterium | reverse complement strand
GGTCAGTGCAGCAATGAATGTTTTCATGTAAAAAGCAAAGCGTATATGTAATTCCAGGATACATCCAAGTATCCTGACGACGCCCGCCGAGGTGGAGCGGGCCGTCTACGAGGAGGTCGAGCGCATCGCCACCGAAGGTCCGTCGGAGGCCGAGGTGGACCGGGTGCGCACCTGGATCGAGGCGGGATCGGTCCGGCGCATGCAGTCGAATCTGGGGCTCGCCTTCCAACTCGTGGATTCCGAGTCGCTCTTCGGAGACTGGCGCGAGACGTTCCGTTCGGCGCGACGCCTGCGCGCCGTCCGCCCGGAGGACGTGCGCCGGGTGGCGGCCCGCTACCTCGTGGCGTCCAATCGCACGGTGGCCACGCTCCTGCCGGAGGACGCACGGTGAGGCCCGCGAGCGCCCGCGCCCTTCCGTACCACCGCCTCTTCACCACCGCGGTATGCGCTTGCGGCGTGTTCCTGCTCGCGGCCGCAATGGTGACCGCCTCGGCGTCGGCCCAGGAGGCCCGCCGCCTCGGTCCCCGCGAGGCGGTCGAGCGGCTCACCCACCTCCCACTCGACTTCGCGCCGCCCGACGTGGACCGGCACGAGGTAGCGGGGGTGCCCGTGCTCCTTCTCGAGGACCACGACCTCCCGCTGGTGACGGTGTCGGTCTACATCCGCGGCGGATACGGGCTCTTCGACCGCTCGAGGTACGGCGCGGCGATGGGACTGCCCGCCCTCCTGCGCTACGGCGGGACGGCATCGCGCACCCCGTCCGCGGTGGACCGCGAGATCGAGGCGCGCGCGCTTCAGATGTCGTTCGGAAGCGCAGGCGGGAGCGTACGGAGCTCGGTGAACGCGCTCACGACCCAGCTCCAGCCCGCGATCGAGCTGTGGGGCGAGATGCTCGCGCATCCGCGCTTCGACCCGGACGAGATCGAGGCGTGGCGTGCCCGTCAGCTCGAAGGGGTCCGGCGCCGGATGGACGACCCCGCCCGGCTCGCCTACTCGGAGCTGAACCGCCTCCTCTTCGGCGACCACCCGATCGGATGGGAGACCGACGAGGCGGACCTCGCCCCGGAGCGACTGAGGCCCGACGTCTTCACCGAGATCCACCGGCGCGTCGTCTGCCGCGACAACCTCACACTAGGGGTCACCGGCGACGCCGCGTGGCTGGACGTCCGCCCCCTCCTCGCCGACTTCGTGACAGGGATCCCCGCCTGCGTCGAGCCGCTGCCCGAGCCTCCCGAGCCGGAGATCCGGAGGGCGCCGGGGATCTTCCTCATCGAGAAGGAGGTGGCCCAGTCGGTGATCGTCATGGCTCACCCGGCCGACGTTCGGCTCGCGGACGAGCCGGAGTACTACGCGGCCCTCGTCGGCAACTCGATTCTCGGCACGGGTGGGTTTTCCAGCCGACTTCTCGGCCGGGTGCGCACCGAAGCGGGGTACGCCTACTCGGCGTCGTCGATCTGGACCACACCACGCCGGCACCAGGGAATCGTGGGCGCGACGACGCGGACCCGGCCCGAGAACACCGCGCCCGCGATCGAGCTCATCCTCGAGACGATGTCGGAGCTGCGAACCGCTCCACCTTCGGAGGAGGAGATGGCCACCACGGTCGACCGGAGCGTGAACGGCTTCGTCTTCGCCTTCGACACTCCGGCCCAAGTGGTCTCGCGCACGATGTACTACCTCGCGCAGGACCTTCCCGAAGACTGGCTCCAGCGCTACCTGCGCGGGATCCAGCAGGTTGGCCCGGACGACGTGCAGGCGGTCTTCGCGCGCCACGTGAGGCCCGAGGAGATGACGATTCTGGTGGTGGGGGATCCGGCGCTCGTGGCCGACGATCTGGCCGCGCTGGGCCCGGTCCGGATCGTGGACGTCCGCTGACCGCCCGACCGTCTCGGGTCAGGCCCGACCCCAGTGGATCGCTGCGATTCCGCCCGACACGAGCTGCCAACCGGTCTCCCCGAAGCCGACGGACTCGAAGAGCTGGGCGAGCTCGGCGGGCCCGGGGTACTCCCTCACGGACGCCGGCAGGTAGGTATACGCCCAGGGGTGCCCGGAGCCGATCCGCCCCACGACCGGGAGGATGATGCGGAAGTAGA
>JANQLR010000101.1 GCA_028280525.1 Longimicrobiales bacterium | reverse complement strand
CCCGCCCCCGGGGGCGGCTACCGACGATCCGCCACGGGACACTAGATTTCCGGTCGCTCCTCTCCCTCAACGCACGCGACCGATGGCCAAGACCAGCTCCTTCGACATCTCCACCTCCGTCGACCTTCAGGAGGTCGACAACGCCGTCAACCAGGCGAGGAAGGAGATCGCAACCCGCTACGACTTCAAGGGCACGAACTGCACGATCGAGTTCGATCGCGCCAACGGTCTCCTGAAGCTCGATGCGGACGACGAGTACAAGCGCAGCGCCATGCTCCAGATCCTGCGCGAGAAGATGACGCGGCGCGGCGTGCCGGTCCGAAACCTGGATGAGAAGGACCCCGAGGTCGGCACGATGGGGCGGGTGCGGCAGGTCGTGAATCTCAAGCAGGGGATCGACCAGGACACGGCCAAGAAGATCTCGAAGGAGATCAAGGAGCAGGGCTTCAAGAAGGTGCAGACGCAGATCCAGGGCGAGGAGGTGCGGGTGATCGCCCCGGCACGGGACACCCTCCAGGAGGTCATCGCCTTCCTGAAGGGACAGGACTACGGCGTCGAGCTGACCTTCGGGAACTACCGCTGAGGTCGTGACGGAGGGTCCCGTCGACGCCGCCGCCGGTGGGGAGGGCGTCCCGGTGCCTTCGACGCGGAGCCGATCCGAGACGCACGGATTCCCGATCTCCGCGTCCGAGGAGATCGAACTCGTGCTGACGTACGGCCGGCACGACTTCCTGATGGTGTCGGCGGTCGTCTTCGCGCTCCTCTGGCTCCCGTGGGTGGCGAGCGCGGTGACCGGTGCCGGGGCGGAGGAGGCGATGACGCCGGGTCGCTTCGGCTACGTCACGACGATGGTCCTGGCGATCGCGGTCTTCGTCGGGGGCGTGACGCTCGTCCTCTCGAATGTGAAGGCGATCGCGACCGATCGAGGGCTGCACTACGAGAAGGGCACGGACCGGTGGTTCATCCCGTGGAGCGAGATCGTCTCGATCGACCCGGTGGTCCCCTGGCTGAGCGGGTGGAAGGTCCGGATCCGGGACGGGTCTCCCGTTCTCGACGAGATCCCGGCGGCGGGGTGGTTCGAGAGACTCGTCGGTTCCGGGAGCTCCGGACCGTACCGAACGGTCGCCAACGGAGGGCCGGTGGACCTCGGTGAACACCGGCTGGAAAAGCTGCGGTCGCTCCTGGATCGATTCTCGCACGCCGAGCTGTTGACCGAGGAGCCGCGCGCCTCCGAACGGCCCACCCCCTTCGAACCCCCACTCGACGACGGCCCGGAACCGAGATGAACGTCATGATCTTCGGGGTCCAGAAGGACTCCGACACCCGCAAGGCGCTCCGCTTCTTCAAGGAGCGGCGCATCAAGGTCCACTTCAACGACTTCAAGGTCCGTGCGCCGTCGAAGGGCGAGCTGCGGCGCTTCCAGCAGAGGTACGGGATGGAGGCGCTCCTGAACCGGGACTCGAAGCGCTTCCAGTCGCTCGGGCTCGGCGCCGCGCACTACTCGGAGGACCGTTGGCTCGAGCTTGCCACCGAGGAGCCGGAGATCCTGCGGATGCCGCTCGTCCGCTGCGACGGGAAGGTGTCGATCGGCCACGACGAGGCGACGTGGCGCTCCTGGACGGGGAGGTGAGGTGAGCCTGGTCGCCCTCTCCGGGGTCCGGGTCGAGCGCGGCGGCTCACCGATCCTGACCGACGTCTCCGTCTCGATCGAGCGCGGGGAGCGCTGGGGGCTGGTGGGCCGAAACGGCGTCGGCAAGACGAGCCTGATCGCCACCATCCTGGACGAGCTGCCGGTCGCGGCGGGAACGCTCGTGCGCGAGCCGGGCGTCCGGATCCGCCAGCTGGGGCAGGACCGCGAACTCGGCGACGCGGGGACGGTGTGGGAGGTCGCGGCGGGGGCGTGGCAGGAGCTGCGGGCGCTGGGACGCTGGATCGAGGAGGAGGGCCACCGGCTCACCCCCGACACCGACGCGGCGGCGCTCGCCACCTACGACGCGGCGCTCGAGCGCTTCCGTCGGGAGGGAGGCTACGAGATCGAGTCGTACGTCGATCGGGCGCTGCAGGGGTTGGGGTTCGACCCGCAGGAGGCGCGGACCCGACCGATCCGGGCGCTCTCGGGAGGAGAGCACGGTCGTTTGGCGCTCGCCCGTGAACTCGCCGTCCCTGCCGACCTCCTGATCCTCGACGAGCCCACGAACCACCTCGACCTCGAGACGATCGACTGGCTGCGCGACTACCTGATCGGGCTCGACTGCGCCCTCCTGCTCATCAGCCACGACCGGGTCTTCCTGGACGAGGTGGTGGATCACGTCCTCCACCTGGAGGGCGGGACGGCGCGGGTGTGGCCGATGGGGTACGCCGACTTCGTCGAGGCGCGGGTCGCCGACCGGATGGCCCGCCGGAAGGCCTTCGACCAGCAGCGGAAGGAGATCGCGGTCGAGGAGGAGTTCATCCGTCGCAACATCGCGGGGCAGAAGACGGCGCAGGCGAAGTCGAGGCGCAAGAAGCTCGCCCGCATGCCGCGGCTCGCGCCTCCGGTCTCCGAGGAGGATACGATGGCGCTTCGCCTCGAGCCGCTGGAGCGGGGAGGCGACCAGGTCGCGGTGCTCGACCGCTTCGCCGTGGGCGTGCCCGGACGACCCCGTCTCATCTCGGAGGTCGACCTCACGGTGCGCCGGGGGGAGGTGATCGGGGTGGTCGGCCCGAACGGGGCGGGGAAGTCGACGTTGATCAAGGGGATGACGGGGCATCTGCCGGCGACGGCGGGCGAGGTCCGGATCGGCCCGAGCATCCAGGTCGCGTGGATGCGGCAGGACCTGTCGAACGTTCCGCCGGAGAAGACGCTCTTCGACATCATCCACGACGAGCGCCCGATGTGGGACCGCGGGTACGTTCAGGGCCACCTCGGTCGCTTCGGCTTCTCGGGCGACACGGTGCGGCGACGCGCCGGGACGCTCTCGGGCGGGGAGACGGCACGGGTCGCCCTCGCCCTCCTGATGCTGTCGCGGGCGAACCTGCTGGTCCTCGACGAGCCCACCAACCACCTGGACGTGGAGTCGATCGAGGTGCTGGAGAGCGCCCTCGAGCGCTTCGGAGGAACCGTCCTCCTGATCAGCCACGATCGCGCGCTCCTGCGAGCCGTGACGACGCGGATCTGGCGCGTGGCGGACGGGCGGGTGCACGACTACCCGGGTGGCTTCGAGGCCTTCGAGGCGCACCGGGCGGAGCTGTCCGCGGGGGGCGGCTGGCGGACGGAGGGGGAGAGCCTACGGTCGGAGGCGCCCGTCGAGGACGCCCTGGCCGGGATGAGCGCCCAGGAGCGGCGCGAGGCCCGGAAGGCCCGGCAGGCCGAACTCCGCGCCGCGACCCGCGAGGCGGAACGGCTGGAGCGGGAGATCGGTGAGGACGAAGCGCGCATCGCCGAACTCCGGGGAGAGCTGGAGGACCCTGCGCTCTACGCCCGAGACGATGCCGCCGATCGTGCCCACGAGCTGACGGCGGCGCTCGCGCCTCTCGAGTCGGGGCTCGAGGCGAAGGTGACCGCCTGGACCGAGGCGCTGGAGCGCGTCGAGGCGCTCGGGCCCGGATAGGCGTCGGTGCGGCTCGTCGGCTGCGGCGGCACGGAGCGCCGCCCGCCCGAGGAATCGGCTCGGGAGGCCGGTCGCCCTCGCTCTCAGGAGATCGGCCGCTCCTTCGGGACGAGCCGGACCGCCCAGAGCCCCGAGTTGGTGTCCGAGAAGAAGAGGTGGCCCTTGAAGGGCTGCGCGCCCCAGACCATGGTCGCGTTCGCCGTGTACCCCTCGGGGTGCGCCGACTTGAAGACGGCGATCTCGCGCCCCTGGTGGTAGAGGTTGCCGAGGAGTTCTCCGCTCACGTCGACGACGCGGACGCCGCCCTCGTAGTACGCCTGGTAGAGTCGGTCGTCTTCGATCCAGAAGTTGTGCGTCCCGTACTCGGGGACCTCGTAGCGGCCGACCATCTCCGGGTTCTCCGGGTCGGTGAAGTCCACGATCTGGATGTAGCCGCTCGTGGTCAGCGGGATTCCGCCGAGACCGGTCTCGGGATCGTAGCGATCGGCGTAGGAGCCCATCTCGCGCGGGTAGCCGGCCCACGCCTTCCCGCGACGGTTCATGACCTCGTCGCCGACGAAGACGTACATCTTCTCCGCCGACTCGCTATACCAGGGGAAGGCTGCGTGGGTGGCCCCGGTCGGGAGTGGAAAGGTCGTGACGAGCACCGGTTCCTCGATCGTGCCGCCCCACCGGCCGTTCCCGACGTCGACCACGACCAGCCCGGTCCCCCACTCGGAGGAGTAGGCGAGCCCGTCGTGGACCCAGACGTCGTGGATGCGGGAGTCGGGGTGGTTGTACTCGGAGACGTACCGCGGGGCGTAGATGTCGGTGACGTCCAGGATGACGTACTTGTCGCCCGCCGAGAGGGCGAAGAGGTGCGTGTCGGTGGCGAAGACGTTGTGGACGCCCCCGGTGAGGCCCTCCTCGTAGACCGAGGCGACCTGCGGATCGCGCGGGTTCGCCACGTCCAGGATCACGACGCCGTTGCGGCGGGTGGAGGCGCCCTCGCGCGACATGACGGCGTAGCGCCCGTCGGGGGAGACCTTCACGTCGTTGATGGTCCGGGCGTCGGCCTGGACGGAGTCGACCTTGACGATGGACGCGGGGTCGGTGACGTCGAAGATGAAGGCGTGCCCTCCGGAGACCTTCGATCCGGTGATCGCGTAGTCGCGCCCATCGAGCCCCTCCCACACCCACAGGTCGGTCGTTCGGTACCACTCGGTGAGACCGTGCCCGACGACCTCCAGCTCCTCGACCACGTCGCGCGGGACGACCTCGACGGTCTCGGTCGCGCGGAGCGCGCCCGACGCGACGGAGACGCGGTAGACCCCGGCGACATCCGCGAGGAAGCGCCCGTCGATCAGCTGGGCGCCCGCGCCGCTGCCGGCGTCGCGGAAGTCGCCGTCGATGCGCTCGACGCTCCACTCCAGGGGGAGATCCTGCGCCGGCCCCTCGACGGAGAAGGGCAGAACGTCGCCGGTACGGAGCGGCGGCTCGGTCCGCGGCGTCGCCCGCAGCGTCAGCGGCCCGGACGGGAAGGCGCGGACCGGGAGGCGCAGCCCGGCGTCGACGCCCTCCACCGAGGCGACGATCCGCGCTGCACCGGGTGCGACGGCCACCACCTGGCCGAAGCGATCGACCCGCAGGACCTCCGGGTCCTCCGAGCGCCAACGCACCTCCGGGGTCGGCCGCTCGCTACCGTCCGCGTGGTAGGCGCGGGCCTCGAGGAGCCGGCGCGTCCCCACGTAGTCCGACCGGTCGGGATCCGTCTCCGCGAGCTCGACCCGTGCGATCTCCGGCCACACGACGCGAACCGGGACGCGAAGGGTCAGCGGATCGGCCATTCCGGGCGTCGCGAGCGTGGCGATCAGCTCGTGGTCTCCGACGGAGAGGGCGGTCACGGCACCATCCTCCCAGCTCAGCGCCCGTCGCGGTCCGACCACGCGGATCGGAGCGCCGGACACGATCGAGCCATCGGCTGCGAGGGCCACCACCTCGACCCGCGCCTCCGCCCCGAGAACGAGCCGGAGCTCCGCCGGCCGGGCCTCCAGCCGAGTGGACTGCGACGTGAGCGGGGTGGCCGGGATGAGAAGTGCCGCCGCCGCGCCCAAGGGGACGAGGACGCGGGCTCGAAGGTCGGAGAACGAGGATGACATAGGCATGAGTCGGGTCGATCTGGTCGCCGGGGAGGGGACGGTTCGAACGTTCGCCTCCGAAGCTAGGACCCGCGGGCGGCGCGGGCATCCGAGGCGCCCAAATCAACATAAAACCCGCTCCCTAAAGGCCCGTTAACACTGGGGAATCGGGCTAAAGTCGGCGAATGAACGGCCCGAATCTGAGTCGTTACAGAGCCCCACGGCCGCCTGAGCGTCGTGGACGTTGTTCCGTTTCAGCTCTACTGGATCGCCCATGTCGTTCTTGAACCGATTCAAGGTCAGCCAGCGCCTCGTCGTCGGCTTCGGTGCCGTTCTCGCACTCATGCTGACCGCCACCGCCGTCGGCATCTGGAAGATGTCCGCGATTGCGGCCGTCGCCGAGGAACTCGCGACCGAGCGTTGGGACGAGATGCGGACGGCTCGAGAGATGCGGGAGGCCCTCGACGAGTTCGCGCTCGAGTCGGCGAGCCTCGCACTGGCGGAGTACCTACACTTTATGAGAAGTTACAGGGTAGCGAGATAAATGGGACGGCGTTGAAGGCGTTTGAGTGCACTTTGCTGCTGCAGGTTT